>NZ_CP022529.1:303125-606250 GCF_002237595.1 Labrenzia sp. VG12 | reverse complement strand
AACCGCCAGCCGTGATCGTGTTGCCATGCATCGGATCGCAGGACCAGACCACGGACTTGCCCTCGCGCTCGACGGCGCGCACGAGCTGCGGCAGATGGTCAAAGACCTTGTCGGCACCGAATCGGGCAATCAGGGTCAGGCGACCCGGCTCATTGTCCGGATTGAGAATGTCGATCAGTTCCAGGAGGCCGTCCGGCGTCAGCGACGGGCCGCATTTCAGGCCGATCGGATTCTCGATGCCACGGAAGAATTCCACATGCGCATGGTCCGGCTGGCGGGTCCGGTCACCGATCCAGATCATGTGGCCGGAAGTCGCATACCAGTCGCCGGATGTGCTGTCGACGCGCGTCAGAGCTTCTTCATAACCAAGCAGCAGGGCTTCGTGGCTGGTGAAGAAATCGGTGGAGCGCAGCTGCGGCACGCTGTCGGCATTGACGCCGCAGGCGCGCATGAAGCTCAGCGCTTCGGTGATCCGGTCGGCCAGTTCCTTGTAACGGTGGCCTTGCGGGCTGTCGGTGATGAAACCGAGCATCCACTGATGCACCTGGTCGAGATTTGCAAACCCGCCTTGAGCGAACGCGCGCAGGAGGTTCAGGGTCGCGGCGGACTGGCGATAGGCCATGGCCATGCGGCTCGGGTCCGGGATACGGCTGTCCGAGTTGAAATTGATGTCGTTGATGATGTCGCCGCGATAGCTCGGCAGCTCCACCTCGCCCTTCTTCTCGATGTTCGAAGACCGCGGCTTGGCGAACTGGCCGGCAATACGCCCGACCTTGACCACCGGCTGGCTGGCCGCATAGGTCAAGACAACCGACATCTGCAGGAAGACGCGGAAAAAGTCGCGAATATGATCCGGGTGATGCTCGGCAAAGCTTTCGGCGCAGTCACCGCCCTGAAGCAGAAAACCCTTGCCGTTGGCGACATCGGCCAGCTGCGCTTTCAGCGCGCGCGCTTCACCTGCAAAAACCAGCGGCGGATAAGTCGACAGGCGCTGTTCCACATCCGCCAAAGCCTCTTGATCCGGGTATTCCGGCACCTGCAGGATCGGTTTCGATCTCCAGCTGTCCGGGCTCCACTTGTCCGCCATGTTCGTATCTCCTTGTGGGATCGGGCTTTCCCAATTTTTCAACTCTGCTAACGCCCGCGACTTTTTCCTGCGCATATTGCCCCGCTTTTGGAGCAAACGTGCGGCGTTATACACGGCCCTTCCGTCAAAAGCCACTTAAGAACCGCCGTGGCAGCACAGGAATTCTTGATCTTTTTTCATGTCCTTCGTCGACATTTTACAGGCATCTGCCGGTTTCGTCTCTGTTTGCGGCGCCGGACCAGATGCAGGACCCGGCACCAGTTACATCAGGCGAACAGAAAGTCGCTTGCGCCAAGATCGTCCAGGACCGGCCAGAACCCCGTGTCGAGCTTGATCAGATCCGTGCCGTAACCGATCTCGACATCCTGCCACCAGCCCTTGGCCGTAATCACCAGCTGGTCGAAATCCGTGATGCCGGCAAGGCTGAGGTCGATCTTGTCGCGGCCGACTTCAAAGTCCTCGATCCGGTCGCACGCCCCGTCAGCAAGAAACACAAAAATATCGGCGCCTTCCCCGCCAATCAGGACATCGCTGCCGGCACCGTCCACCAGAAGGTCCGCGCCGTCGCCCCCTTCCAGCCGGTCGTTGCCGTCGCCGCCAAGCAGGCGATCATCGCCATCGCGGCCCTTCAGGTGGTCGTCCCCGGCAAATCCTTCAAGCGCATCGTCGCCGGCCCGTCCGGCCAGAAGATCGTTCTTCTCCGATCCCAGGATGTAGCCGTCGTCGCCATAGTGCCCCGTCGGATCCAGCGGCAGCCGGATATCCTCCACCCAGACCGAGCCGCGTTTTGCATCTGAGAGGGACGAGACGATCACCAGACTGTCCCGCGACATCTCCTCATAGAATGACGAGACAGAGATCGTGTCGATGGCCGCGGCGTACCCTGAAGAGAAATGCGCAGACCAGGCCAACGGATTGATGATGTTGCCGCCTTCCCAGAAGGCCGGCGTGGCATACAGATCATTGAAGAGAACCAGATTGCTGGTCTCGTAGTCATAGTCCGTGTCGTTGCCCAGAAGGTGCAGCCAGTCTTCGGCAATTACCGAAGGCACCGGATCGTTCTCGAAGTCGATGCTCAGGATTTCCGCGCCGCTGTCCAGGACCGATGCTCCATCTTCCGGCGTGTAGTGAGACGCAAAGCCGATGAAATTGGCATCGGCAAAGAACCCGTCCGCAAAGCTGTCGCTTTGCTCTGCCATGTTGGTCACTGCACCGCCGCCCAGTGAGTGGCCGGTCACCAGCAGGTCTTCCGCTCCCAGGCCATTTGCCTCCAGAAACGCTTTCAACGCCTCAAAAAGATTGCCGAAAGCCCCGACGGCATAGTCGGGTTCGCCCTTGAAGAACTCCAGGTAGTCGATCACGTCCCCGATCGTGTCGGACACGATATTGTCGATGGTTCCGGACGTTCCCCGAATGACAAGCCCCACCTCGGTGACCTTGCCATTGGCATCATACTTCGCAAGCACATCTGCCTGGGCGTCCTTGAAGCGAAAGCTCTCCCCCTGAAAGGAGCCATTCCTGTCAACCCTGGCGTCCGGAATGCCAAGGACTTCGGGTGACAGGACGGTCCATCCTTTTGCCTCAATGATTTCACGGGCTCGTTCCTCGGCCTCCATGCCATCGCGCAGAATGTCCTCCAGGCCGTGATAGCTGTAGACCATGAGGTCACGCGCATCCTGCACGAGCCCCAATGCGTCCTCTCCCTTGTACGTAAAAAGCGGCAATTCATCCTCCATAAGTTGCAAATTTTTCAATTGCACCCAATTGATAGATTCAAAATTACGTTTACGTAAAGGGAAATTTATATAACACCCCGATCTCCAGCGATGGGTTTGTTCCAGATTTGAGGCGGATCATGGCGACCGTTGTCGAACGGCTGCATCCTGTTGCCATCAACAAGGATCGCCGCCATGCCAACTCCGGACCTGGAGCACAGCCACCGGCCAGGAGACATTGCCGACCGGCTTGCAGCCGGCCCTGATGCCAGCTATCTGCGCGACTGGGTTTATGGCGGCATTGACGGCGCCGTCACGACCTTTGCCATCGTTGCAGGCTCCGTCGGCGCCAGCCTGTCGACCAAGGTCATTCTCATTCTGGGCATTGCCAATCTGCTCGCCGACGGATTTTCCATGGCCGCGGCCAATTACAGCGGCTCGAAATCGGAAAACGAGGATTACGCGCGCCTGCGCGCCATCGAAGAAAAGCACATTGCCCTGGAGCCGGAAGGCGAACGGGAGGAAATCCGGCAGATCTTTCTGCAGAAGGGCTTTGAAGGCGACGACCTGGAGAGACTGGTCGCGCTGGTCACCTCCAACAAGACCACCTGGATCGAGACCATGATGCAGGCCGAGTACGGCCTGTCGGATACCGTTCGCAATCCGCTCAAGGCTGCGCTTTACACCTTCGTTGCCTTCGCGCTGTTTGGTGCGATCCCGCTCCTGCCCTTCCTGCTGCCGATAAAGGCCAGCGCCGGCACAGCCACCGGCCTGACGATGCTGGCCTTCTTCCTGATCGGCTCGCTCCGCGCGCGCTGGTCACAGCGTCACTGGTTTTCCTGTGGGTTGGAGACAACGGCCATCGGCACAGTGGCCGCCGGAATTGCGTATCTGGCGGGCCATGGCTTGCAGACCGTGTTTGGATGACGAAACGGCGTCACTCCGCGTTGTTGAGATAGCTGATCCCGTGGTCACTGAGCTTGTCGTCGATCAACTCGGCAAGCTCGGCATCGAGCGTGATGGGCCTCGGATAATGTGGCCGGGTGCGGTCTCTTAAGACCGGCACATGCCAGCCATCGGTCGTTTCCAGGAAATGATCGATGCCGCGCTCACCCCAGGTCCGGAAGAAGCCGGCCAGAACACAGTCCAGATAGCTCTGCAGGATCGGGTGCTTGTCGCAGCCCCAGCGCAGATGTTCCGGCGCCGCCTTGAACAGGAACAGGTCCTCCGGTCCAGGCGCCTGCTGCGCCTCGCAGCGGAAAGAAACGCCAACTGCGTCCACTTTGACGTAACGCTTTTCCCGTGTTTCGAGTTCCGGCAGTCTTTCGCGTGGTTCACGGGCCATCACGCCCCAGATTTCAGCGCCCGGCTCGGGCCGGACCGTCAGCGCGCAGCGCCCCTGCCCGTCGTCTCCCTGACCGCAGACGCGCCATTCCCGCAGCCAGCCCGAGAGCCGGCCGGGCGTCACTTCAGCGGTGGCCGGAATGGTGTCAATATTGACGAGAGATCCGTATCCGAAATATGTGATCGTCATCTTGTTCTAGTTTCTTCAAGCGCCGGGAGTTGTCATGATTGTTCCTTCCCTGTCCCAGCAGGACGTCGAACTCTTGCGGGAAGATACCCCCGGTGTACGGCAGGTCCTCCACTTTAACAATGCCGGCACCGGTCTTGCCCCGACCCCTGTCCTGGATGCGGTGAAGAAACATCTGGACCTGGAGGCCATGGCTGGCGGCTATGAAGCCGAGGCCGCCGCCAAGCCGGCCATGGACACGTTCTACACGGCGCTCGCAGCACTGATCGGCAGCAAACCGCATGAGATCGCCTATATCGAAAATGCCACACGTGCCTGGGACATGGCCTTCTACGGCATCGACTTTCGCGAAGGCGACCGGATTGTCACCGGACGCGCAGAATACGTCTCCAACTACGTCGCGCTGTTGCAGATGAAGAAACACAGGGGCATCGAGATCGACCTTGTCGAGGATGACGCCTCGGGCCAGATCGACCTGACCGCCCTGAAAGCGGCGATCACGCCGAAAACCCGCCTCGTTGCCCTCACCCATATCCCGACCTTCTCCGGCCTCATCAACCCGGCTGAAGAGGTTGGTGAGATCGCGCGCAAGGCAGGAGTTCTCTACCTTCTGGATGCCTGCCAATCCGCAGGCCAGATTCCGCTGAATGTCCACGAAATCGGTTGTCATATGCTGTCGGGTACGGGCCGGAAGTATCTGCGGGGCCCGCGCGGTACAGGTTTTCTCTATGTCAGCGACGGTGTACTCGATCAGGTCGAACCGCCTTTCATCGATCTGCAATCGGCCAACTGGCTGGACGACAATTCTTATGAGCTTGTGCCGCATGCCCGCCGGTTCGAAACCTGGGAACGCTATGTGGCCGGCCAGATCGGACTGGGCGTTGCTGTTACTTATGCGATCGGCTTCGGCATGGAACGCCTTGGAAACCGGACGTGTGCGCTCGGCGCTCAATTGCGTTCCGAACTTGCAGGGGTCGACGGCGTCACGCTCCATGACAAGGGCAAGCGCAAAGGCGGAATCGTTACGTTCACCCTTGCCGGCGAAACGCCTGTGCAGACGAAGCTGAGGCTCGCGGAACAGGGCATCAATGTCTCCGTCAGCACCGCCAGTTCCGCGCGCATCGACCTGCCCCATCGCGGGCTCGACGCCGTTGTCCGTGCGTCACTTCACGCCTTCAACTCCGAGGAGGAAATCGAACGCTTTGTTAAGGCTCTTGGCAGATTTGGCTAGATGCCTGTCGGGAACTACCTGTTGCGCACCCGCTGTTAAAAATGTTTCGCTAAAATTCGTCGACGCCATGCTTCAGGAGGGGTAGCGGACACGTGACAGGCCGGACAGACACTTCGGGCGGGAGACAGCCGCCAAGTGTACCGCGTGCACGAGGCGGACGCAGCATCACATTCTGGGTCTACCACCTTGCTGCCCTGCTCATTTTCCTGTCGACGGCATCGCTCACCTTTGTCGCCTACATGGCCTGGCTCGAGGCAGACAAGCGCGCCCTTGAAAGCGAGCAGTTCCGTCTCAGCTACACACTGGAAAACATCTTTCGCGAAATCGCGCGCGACCAGATCGTGGTGGCGCAGTGGGACACCTCCTTCAACGCCCTGCAGGCACCTCTCGACAAGGACTTCATCGAAGAGGAATTCATTGAGGAACTTGCCCAGGACTTTGGCTTCCAGAGGACCTTTCTCGTCGGTGTCGACGGAAATCTGCTCGCCCAGGCGATTGAAGACAACACACGCTTTGACGACATCGTGCTGGCGCCCGACAACCAGGTGCGCCAGCTTGCCGAGACGACGCGCCAGGCCTTTGAAGACCGAAAGAAGGCCTCCAGTTCCGTCTTTGCCGAATGGTACGTCCCCCAATCTGCTCTGATCGGTATCGCCGCGACTTCGTTTACGGTTCTTGACGGGTCCCCGGCTCTTCTGAGCGCGATCCCTGTCCTTCCCGACGACGGAAATGTTCGTTTCACGTCCCATTATCCGGTCATCCTGGTCAATGCCGTTTATCTCGACAAAGACTGGCTGGCTGATCTGAATGAACGTCTCGCCTATCGGGATCTCAAATTTTTCACCGGAACACCGGAGCGCATGCATCCGACAAATCACCTGATACATGCCGCGGACGGATCCGTTTTTGGCTATTTCAAGTGGGATCACGCCAAGCCCGGCCGCGACATCTGGATGATGGCCGTGCCCATGATCGTGGTCCTGGCGCTGATCACCGCGGTGGTTGCCTTCACCGCCGCCAACCGGATCAGTCGGCTGTCCGCCTCGCTTGAGGAAAGTGAACGCCGGAACCGGCACTTTGCCCTGCACGACCCCCTGACCGGCCTGCCAAACCGACATCATTTTTCCGATTGTCTGTCCTATTCGCTCGACGGTCTTCCGGAGAGCGGTTTCGCGGTCCTGGCTTGTGATCTCGACCGGTTCAAACCCGTGAATGACAGCTACGGACACGAGGCAGGCGACAAGGCCTTGTGCGTGATCGCGGAACGACTGAGCAAGCTGGTGTCGGAGGACGGTGTCGTGAGCCGCATCGGTGGCGACGAGTTCATTATTTTGCTGACACAGTCGACGGACCGGCAAGCCTTGTCGAGCCTGGCGCAGCAGATCCTGTCGGACATTGCACGGCCGATCGATCTCGGCGACGGCCGCTCGGTAGAAATCGGTATCAGCCTTGGCATTGCCGCTGCGCCGGAGTGTGGCACAAACGAAAAGGATCTGATCCGAATGGCGGACATGGCGCTCTACCGTGCCAAGGAAAATGGCCGCAACGGTTTTGAGTTTGCCGGCCCGCACAGTGTCGAAACCGCTCAGTCTCGTGGCCGGATGGATCTAAAGACACAACCGACACATCGCTAGAAGTTGCAGGCCTGCACCCCGGCCATGACTAGTGAAATTTATCAATAATGCTGAAGCGCCCCTGCCAAACATTTATTCGCACAATTCAGCAACTTTGGTAATAGTCCCATCACTTGTTAATGTATTCACGGGTACAATCACTATACGCCCTGATTGTTAAAGCCATCGTTCCCGAGAAAGCCATTAACGAGTTCGCAATTTGACCGAGTTCCGGCGTAGATATAGCGACCAGGCCGTGAAGGTCCCACGGCAGCACATCTCGCGACTGGCCTTCCTTCTGGCTGGCCTGCTGATTGCCGTGACCTCCATCTCGTTGCTCTTTGTCGGTTTTGTGGCCTCCCATGCCTCTCGCCAACAGGCCATTGCCAACGAGGAGCGCCTGTTCCGCAGCGCCGTTGCCGACCACCTGAGGGCAATCGTTCGTGAACAGATCACCGTCGCGTCGTCCGATGAATCCGTTCTGAAACTGGTCAAGGGCTTCGATCCAAGCTACGCGCGACAGAGCTTTGACGCGCTCTGGTCCACTTACCGGCACTCCAAGGTGATGCTGATTTCAGGCCGCGGAGAGGTCATCGCGGAATCCTTCGAGGACTACACCCACATCATCACCCGCCCGATTGCCGAAATCCCGGAGCTGCAGCTGATCCAGGAAGATGTGAAACAGCTCTTCCTCAAGAACCGTGTCCGTGTTCCGGGCGGTTTCGGCCACCGGTCCCTGCAAGGTGTCGACCCTGGCGAATATGCTGTCATGGGGTTTGTCAGAATTGACGGCAAACCTGCGCTCTTTGGCGCGATGCCGGTCATGCCGGACGAGTTCCAGGTTACCTTGCCCGACGGCCCGCCGACCGTGCTGCTATCTGCTCACTACATTGACGAATTTCTTCTGCGGCAGCTCAACGGACAGCTCAACTTCGCCGATTTCCGATTTGTTGACGGCAGCAAAACCCAGGACGGTGGCCCGGGTCACGTGGTCGAGGACGCCAGCGGAGCGCCGATCGGACTGTTTACCTGGAAGAGCCAGACTGTGGGCGAATCCATCTGGCCAACCATCATTCCGGTCATCGCCCTGCTCAGCGTCGCACTCGCCGCCCTGGCATTCGGCATCGCCTGGCGCATCGGTCAGTTGACCTCTTCATTGCAGGCCAGTGAGCGGCAGAACCGCTACCTGGCCTTGCATGACACGCTTTCAGGCCTTGCCAACCGGCTCCAGTTCAATCGGGTTCTGGAGAACGCGGTCAAGGAACTCCCGGACAAGCATTTCGCCGTCATTCATTGTGACCTCGACAAGTTCAAGGCCGTCAACGACACTCACGGCCACGCCGCCGGCGACGCGGTCATCAAGACGGTCGCCGAACGGTTGAGCAAGGTTGTCGGGCGTCCAGGCCTCGTCTGCCGCATCGGCGGCGACGAATTCATGGTGATCTACAGGGGCGGGACGGACAGAAACAATCTGGAGGCACTGAGCAGGGCGATGATTGCAGCCGGCAGCACGCCTATTCCTCTTCCGGAAGGTATGGACGCCCACATCGGCCTCAGCGTCGGGATCGCGATCGCTCCACAAGACGGCAACACCGCCGAACTACTGGTCACCCGATCCGATGCCGCTCTCTATCATTCGAAAAAAATGGGTCGCAACCGCTTTACCTGTTACGGCGACATGCCCGACGAGAATGACGACCCGGACGATCTTCAACCACGTCAGGCAACCGCTTAGCACCGTATCCGGCCCTGCTTCCAGCCGCCTGGCGGAAACGGGTCAGAATGCGCCCTGCCCTACCCGCGAAGACGTTCCGTGGGCTCGCGCATGGTGACAAGCTCTTCGGCTGCCGTCGGATGCACGGCGATGGTCCTGTCGAAGTCGGCCTTGGTCGCTCCCATCTGAAGCGTAATGCCAAGGATCTGCGCCAGTTCGCCGGCGTCGGGTCCGACAACATGCACTCCAAGCACCTTCTGACTGTCGGCATCGACAATCATCTTCATCAGCATCTTCTCGTCGCGACCGGACAGGGTGTGCTTCATCGGGCGGAAGCTGGACTTGTAGATGTCCAGGTTCGGCGTGCGCTCCAGCGCTTCGTCCTGGGTCAGGCCAACCGTCCCCATTTCAGGCTGCGAGAAAACGGCTGTTGCGATCAGGCTGTGATCGACGGTCCAGGGTTTGTTTCCGAAAACCGTGTCCGCAAAGGCATGGCCTTCCCGGATTGCGACCGGGGTCAGGTTGGCCCGGTTGGTCACATCGCCGACGGCATAGACCGAAGGCACGTTGGTTCTGGAATCCGCACTGACCTTGATCGCGCCGATGCCATCCATCTCGACACCGGCCTTTTCAAGACCGAGATCGGTGGTGTGCGGTTTGCGCCCGATGGCAAACATGATCTGGTCCGCTTCCAGCGCCAGGCCTGCCTTGGTGTGACCGACCAGAGAACCGTCCGCTTTTTTCTCGATCCTTGTGAACGTGTCCTGACGGATGACCCGGATGCCCTTTTTCTCCATTTCCTGGCGAACGGTGGTTCTCAGATCCCAGTCAAAGCCACGGAGAATTTCCTCACCCCGATAGATCAGAGTGGTATCGACGCCCAGCCCGTTGAAAATGCCGGCAAACTCAACGGCAATATAGCCACCGCCAGCGACAACGACCTTGTTGGGCAATTCGGCAAGGTGGAAGGCCTCGTTGGACGTAATGACATGTTCAACACCCGGCAAGGCCGTGTCGACATTCGGAGACGCGCCGACGGCAACCAGGATGTATTTGGCAGTGATTGTCTGCCCGGTCGACAGAAGGCGCACCGTGTGGGCATCTTCCAGAACCGCGCGGCTGTCATGAGCCTCAACCTTGGTGTTCTCCAGGTTGCGCCGGTATATGCCTTCCAGGCGGGTAATCTCCTGGTCCTTGGCGGCAATCAGCCTGTTCCAGTCAAAACTGCGCTCGCCGACAGACCAGCCGAACCCTTCCGCGTCCTCGAATTCCTCGGAAAACTTGGAAGCGTAGACGAACAGCTTCTTGGGCACGCAGCCACGAATGACGCAGGTGCCGCCATATCGATATTCTTCGGCAATCCCGACCCGGGCTCCATGTGTCGCCGCGATCCGTGCGGCGCGGACACCGCCGGAGCCGCCACCAATGACAAAAAGATCATAATCAAAGTCGGTCATGGCCGCCCCATTCGTCGTTTGTGCAAATAACCTGCAGCGAAATCTCGCCTTCCGTTCGACCGAGATAAGATGCTGGCGTCGACTTGCAAGCCCCTGGAAAGATTTGGACCGCTTGTGGACCTTAAAGCAGTCCTGTCGTCCAAATGATTTGGGCCGCTTTCGCGGCCCCTGAAGCCGACAATGCGGCCGGCTTCACATGTTCGTGTGCAACTCGTGTTTCCAGAAGCTGGCCTGCAGCTGCCGGAAACGGGTATTCATTACTGAGCCTGGCTCCGCTTGGCGAGCTCTTCCTGGACCATCGTCACCATCTCGGTCGAGATCTTGTCCTGCCATTCACGCGCCGCGCCAACGGAATACTGCGTTACGGCCGGAATGGTGTTGGTCAGCTTCTTGCCAAGATCAGTGTTGTAGAACTCTGCAAGCTGAATGAGCTCTTCCTCGGTGAAGGCCTGTGCCCAGGCATTGTAGACCAGGTTGTTCAGTTCGGACCGCTTTGCAGCCAGTTTCAGGGCAACGTCCTGCGTCACCTCGACGATCTCTTCTGCGCGTGTCGGATCCGACTGGATGAAGGCCGTCCGGGTCTGCTCCGCCAGGATCGGCAGGATATCATCGAACGGCTCCAGCACCTTTGTGGCGACGGCAACCTTCTTGGCCGCGTCAAGATGGCTTTCGGAAACCGCATCCTGAGCGACGGCGGTTGTGGTCAGGAAACCGGCGGTCATCATGATGGCGCCCATGACTGCAGCCCGCGGGAATGATTTGATACGCTTCATGTTATTACTCCTAGGCGGCTTTCCTCGTCGTTGGGAAAGCCAAATACATCGCTTAGATGGGCAGAACGGTCTTTACCCCATCCGTGCCGGCTACGTAAGCTTTTGTTGCAAGTTCCAGAAAGAGACCGTGCTCGACAACACCTGGAATCGCGACCAGCCGGTCTGCCAGGGTTCCGGGGTCCGCAATCTGCTGAAGATGAGCGTCCAGAATGTAATGGCCACCATCAGTCAGGTAGGGCTGCTCGGTACCGCCTCTCAAGGCAAGCTCCAGAGGCAGCTCCATGTCCTCCAGAACCTGAAGGATGGCACGCCGTGTTGTTTCCAGGCCGAAGGGAACGACCTCGATCGGCAGCGGAAACTTGCCAAGCGTCGCAACTTCCTTGCTGCCATCGGCAATGACAATCATCTGCGCGGACGCTCCTGCGACGATCTTCTCGCGCAACAGGGCCCCGCCACCGCCCTTGATCAGCGACAACTGAGGGTCCAGCTCGTCTGCACCGTCCACTGTCAGGTCCAGTTCGGGCAGCTCATCCAGCGTGGTCAGGCGAATTCCAAGGCTTTCCGCCAGCTCCCGCGTGCGCTCCGACGTGGGCACACCGATGACATCAAGACCGTCCGCCACCCGCTTCGCCAGGGCATGAACGAAGAACTCTGCCGTTGAACCGGTGCCGATGCCCAGCTTCATGCCGGACGTTACATCGTCCGCCGCGCGTTCGGCGGCTAATTTCTTGAACTGATCGCTCATCCCATGTCCCTTCGCTCGCATATGCGGGTCGCGCGAGCCAGTGATCTTTTCAGGCCGCCGGGTGCTTAACATGGCCGGTAACTGCCGGTCCAGTGACATTCCCCACTTCATCGGGGAAACCGGGCAACTCCGCGGCAATTGGGACCTTATTAACCATCATTTTAGATAGCGTCCCGATAATGAATCAAATTGTCTGCGGCTGAGAAAGCACCTCTTCACATGAATATCCTGCGACTTGGAGCCCGGCGAGAAGATAAAAAAAACAACACCGCCAACACTTTACCTACCACTGAAGTAATTGACAGTGACCGAACTGACGAGGTGAGCAGCGGCACGGATGCCGAGCAGCTGAGTTTTGTTCTGGACAGTCTTGAAGATGATCTTCAGGTCGCGGCCAAAACGATCAACTCCGCTGCGGAAAAGGTCCAGGACCGGCTCGTCAACCAGACGGAAACGCTGGAGGCAATTCGGAGCGACAGCCAGTCGCTCGCCGATCAGTCGGCCGTTGCGGAGGAAAACGCATCCGGCCTGGCAACCTCGATCCAGGAACTGACCGCCTCAAGTTCTGAAATCGGGACCCAGGTCAGCGTTTCCAACAAGCTCGCCCAGGATGCCCGCGACGTTGCCGAACAGGTTAACCAGGGGGTCCTGGAGTTGAAGCACGCCATTGACGACATCGCCAATGTGGTCAGCCTGATCTCCGACATTGCCAAACAGACCAACCTGCTTGCGCTGAACGCGACAATCGAGGCAGCCCGCGCGGGCGAAGCCGGCCGCGGCTTTTCCGTTGTGGCCAGCGAGGTCAAGGCACTCTCGGTCGAGACCCAGTCGGCCACGGAACAGATTGTCGCCAATATCGACCGCCTGAACGCCTCCGCCGAAATGAATATCGGGTCGGTCGCCCAGATCATCGAAGTGATCGGCAAGATCCGCCCGAGTTTCGCCGCCGTGGAGGATGCCGTCCAGACCCAGGTGGACACGACCAACGAAATCGGCGAGCGCGCCCAGCAGACGGCCGAATTCGTTCAGGAAGTGGTGCGCACGGCCAGGACCATCACCAGATCCGCTGAAACCGCCGAGGAAGGCGGCCGCCTGGCCCGTGAGACCGGGGCGGAGATGAGTGCAGCGTCCGGTGCCTTGCAGTCGCGTTTCACCATGATGATCCGCCAGACGGAGTTCGGTGATCGCCGTCAGCATGACCGCCTCCCCGTCAAGCTGTCCGGCACCGTCACCGCCGGGTCACTCAGTGCGCGGCTGGAGACACATGACATCTCGGAAGGCGGTACGCTGTTCCGGTCGGACATCGATGGACAGTTGAGGCCCGGCAGTTCGGTTGCGCTTGAGCTAAACGGCATCGGCCAGGTCGACCTGAAGGTGGTTGCCGTCACCGAGCATGGCTGTCACGGCAGTTTCGTCAATCCGGACCAGAGGTTCCAGGAAGCCCTCCACCGCAAGATCGCTGCCATTCACGCCAGCCACGCAAAGGAAGTGGAGCGCGCGCAACAGGGCGCTGCCCGTGTTTCCGCAGTAATGGAAGACCTGATCGCCCGGCGCCAGCTCAGCCTGGACGACCTGTTCGACACGGATTACCGGCCCATTGCCGGAACCAACCCGCTTCAGGTTGCCACCAAGGCACTGCCTCATCTGGAAAAGGTTCTGCCGGAGATACAGGAAGACATTCTCGGCAATTGTCAGGGCATGGCCTTTTGTGCCTCCGTCGACCGCAACGGCTATCTGCCGGTCCACAATCTGATCTATTCGAAACCGCAAAAGCCCGACGATCCGACCTTCAACGCCGCCAACAGCCGTAACAAGCGGATCTTCGACGACCGGGCAGGCCTCAGCGCCGCCCGCAACACCCGGCCCTTCCTGATCCAGTCCTACGCCCGCGACATGGGCGGCGGCAACATCGTCTGGATGAAGGAAGTCGACGCACCAATCATCGTGCAGGGCCGGCACTGGGGCGGGTTCCGGACGGCGTACAAGCTGTAATCCGGTAGAGACCTCTTGGACTTGAACACCACCTCCCTTCCCGCTAGGCAGTGTAGCGTCACATACCGAAGTTGAGGGTCTCATGTCTGTCCTGGTTTTTGATCTGGATGGCACGCTGGTGTCGTCCATGGAGGATCTTGTCGCCACGTTGAATGTGGTCATGACCCATGCGGGTCATGATGCGATCCCCGAGGACAAGGTGGCTCATATGGTTGGTATGGGCGCCAAGGTGCTGATCCAGCGCGGCCTTGACTACAACAACGTCTCCTGGACCGACGACACCATTGCGCCGCTGTTTCAGCATTTCCTGGAACATTACGCAGACAACAGCACGGTGCACACGCGCCCCTTCGACGGGGTTGTGAACGCACTGCAGCGTTTCCGCGCTGACGGCTGGAAGCTGGCGGTCTGTACCAACAAGGCCGAGCGACTGACCCTGCCGCTGCTTGAAAAACTCGACCTTGACCGGCATTTCGATGCCGTTGTCGGCGGCGACACCTATCCGACCGCAAAGCCGCATGCGGAGCCGCTCCTCGGGGCGATCGAACGCGCCGGCGGCAGTGTCAAAGGGTCCCTTATGGTTGGCGACAGCGGTCCCGACATCAACGCCGCCCGCAACGCCGGCATTCCGGTCATTGCGGTCGATTTCGGCTATACGCCGGTCCCTATCCGGGAGCTTGGCCCGGACAGGGTGATTTCGCATTTTGACGAGCTGGCCGGTGCCGTTGCCGACCTGACCGCCCCGGTCAGAACGTCCTGATCTTGTCGCCGAGCGTTGCGCGGATTTCCGCGCGCCGTTCCATCAAGGCGCTGATGTCCGTTTCGATGCCCTCGATCCGGGTCTCGGACTCTTCCAGCTTGCGCACCGCGCGCTTGTAGAGGTCTGCCCCTGGCTGCGTGGCGGCCAGATTGGCCCTGTGACGGTCCTGGTCCTGGCTCTCCTGCTCCTTGTCATAGCGCAGTTGCTGGACCTGCTGCTCGATCTGCGCGATTTCGGTCTGCAGGTCCGAGAGCTCCTTCAGTTTGGCCGCAATATTCTTGTCCGGCGACCGGCGGGAGAGATAAAGCAGGCGATTGGCGTCGGTCGAGATCAGGGCGTAGGTTTCCGACAAGGTGCGCTCCTGCAGCGCGACCACCGATTCCGTCACGCCTTCGGCAACGTCAACGCGGAGCCGATGATGGCTGACGGTGCTGTCCATCTCGTTATCTGAGGAGAAATTCCAGCCCGGGCGCTTGGCGTGCTCGATGATCACGGTGCGGTCGCCATCCGGCGCGCCCTTGATGGCATAGCGTGTCACAGACGTCTCGCGCACGATGGCCGTCAGCACCCCGTCGGCCACCTTGATCGAGGTGATCTGGTTGTCACCGGTCGCACTCTGGGCGATCCGGACCTTCTTGTCGGTTGCAAAACTCGCCATCCGGCTTTCACCTGACGGCATGCCGTTGATCTGCGCATCACCGACATAACCTTCACTCTCGTCATAGACGGTCAGAATGCCCCTGGGCAGGCTGGTCTCGGTCTCATTGTTGATCAGGATGGCGGCGATGGGGTGGGACAGACCGCTTTCCGGCTGGAAGACGGAGACGGTTTCGGCAGAGACCACCTTGTCGACAATCGGTGCGGACAACGTCTCACCGCTGCCCAGCGACACTTTCCAGGGCAAGGTGAAGGAAGCCGTCACAGCGCCCTCGACCGCCTCGCCGACATTGGCGTCGGCCATCTTCCGGGTAACCGGGCGCGGTGCGGCCGCGGGGGCGGCAAAGGCGGCGATCTGGGACCTGCTTTCCAGAACCGCTTCGCTCTCCGCCACATCGAAGACCGGTTCCGCCCCGGTATCGGCCGGCGGCACATAGCCTTCGGACACATCGATGGGCACTTCCCGGCGCTGTTTCCAGTAAAGGTCGTGCAGGCGCTGTTTCAGAGTCACCGGCGCACCGGAGGAGAGCGTCACCTCGACATTGTCCCAGTCCTCGCCGCTGGCGTTTTCCAGAACCGCCCAGGCCTGCAGCCGGGCCTTGTCATCGGCGAGCGTCACCACGCGATAGGCCGTTTTCCAGATGGGTGCCGGCACCACATAGGAAACGGCAACTTCCCGCGCGCCCTCACCGGCGACCTTGAGCGCGACATTGCGAGCGCCGTCCGCCTTGCCCGAGCCGACGGCGTTCAGCGCGCGGGCCACTTTCTGGCTGATGTCCTCGTCGAGAAACGACACTTCGGTATCGGCGCCGAGCTCCACCCCGGTGATGCGCCCGTCACTGAGGACCGAAACCACAAAAGCCTGCCCCTTGTCGCCCTGATCACGCGCGGAAACGCCGAGTACGAGGCCTTCGACCGAGGAGCCGGCCCTGTCCAGCCGCACCCGGGTGCCCTGCAGCGCTGACAGAAGACGTGCCGGCGATTGAAGATCCTCGACAGAAAAGGGAAGATTCTTGAACGTTTCGGCAAGCGGGTTGGGTCCCGGCAAGGTAATGCCCTCAACCACGCCTGCCTCATCGAAGACAACTATGCTTTTCAGAACATCGTTCACCTGATCGAGCGGCACCGTCATGTTGATCAGACCCGCACTGTCGATATCTGCCTTGCGCACGATTTCGGCAAGCCCGCCGGAGGACAGCGTGATCGAGGTGATCGGGCCGTTGTCGGCCGCAAGACCTACGGAAGGGGCGATCATGCACAGGAAAAGGGCTGTGGACGTGCGAAATTGCATTCAAATGTCTCCTGAAAAACGTGTTGGCGGATCGTCTGCCCAAATTAAGGCCTTTTCGGGAAGGTCTCATTTGTTCCTGACAAAAAGGACTTGCCAAGTCGCACCCCATCCCTTAGACAGCCGCACACCACGCGATTGCGAGGGCGATTAGCTCAGCGGGAGAGCACTCCCTTCACACGGGAGGGGTCACTGGTTCAATCCCAGTATCGCCCACCATCATCTCATTGAACTCTATGTCAGTTTTCAAGGCCGAAATTGCGCGCGCCTGAAACAACGTGCCGAACAAGGCACGATTGTGGACCTATTCTGGCACGTTTCTGACACGCCGGCTTCCCACTCGTCAGGAAGCTGTTTCCGGTCCTTCTTCTGACCGGTGGTACCTCTCGACCCTGCCTTGCCCAAACTGGCAACGCTGGCGGTTGCCGACTGGTTCCTGCGCCGTTCGGGGCCGGAATGCCCGGCCAATTCGCACCAACTCCAAAAGATCTTCAAGTCGAAGCCATCGGTGGGCCAAACACGAACTGGATCAACCAGTTTACCGCCACCCACAGCTTTGCAGACGCGGTTAACCTCCGATCAATGGTATTCAACTGCAAGCAGGCCACGAACTTGCCAGGCACAACCCATACATGCAACCATCCTCACATGTCTGCCGCCGGAGGTGTCGTCGATGTTTCGCTCCCTTGCCGTCGCAATACTAGGTCTTCTTTGCATGAGCGCTGCCGTGGCGCAGCCGGTATCGGAACGCTTGCCGCTCCCGTCGGAGTTGCCGCTTCTGGACTATGAAGCCAAGCTCTACCCGTTTGTTGCCAACCGAACATTCGCCAAGGAAGGCTGGAAACACGACAAGCGCTGGCGCGACACCGGCCCCTTTCTGCTCGACACCAATTACGGCACCCACCCGGCCGTCCGCATCTACTATTCGCCGGGCCTGATCGACTGGCTCGAGGGAGGCCGCAAAGGCACCGTTCCCGACGGCGCCATCATCGTCAAGGAAATGGTCTCTGCGCCGGCCGCCCGGTATGTGGAGTACCGGAAACTGCTTGAGGTGCTTCATCCGGACGATCCGGCAAAGGTGGACAGCGAAATGCTTTCCTTCCTTCTGAAGACCGGTGGTCTGAACTGGACAGTCCTGGTCAAGGACAGTTCGGTTTCGCATGGCGGTTGGTTTTTTGCTTCGGTCGAGCCGTCTGCCGAGATTGACTCGTTTGATCCGCCTTTTTCCCCGGCGTCGGGACAGGCAGGTGACGGCACCTGCATGCGCTGCCACGCCTCTGCAGCGGAAGAGCTGACCTTCTCGGCTCTCGCCAACATCGAGGGCTATGACGGCGAACCGCTTATCTTTCGGGTCGACGAGAGCTGGCGCAACATGGAGGGCTTCCCGCCTGGCCCGTTCAGGCTGCCGGAAGTGCAACGACCGGCGAACGGCAAAAGCGAAGCTGCGCTGATCCAGGACCTCTTTCATAATGACGACACGCTGGAGCTGTCCAACGCGACAGCCGCCGCCTCCCCTTCCACGATAAATCCGGAATTTGCAAAAACCTTTCCACCTGCCGGTGGTATCGACGTTGCGAGAGACCGGCTTCAAACGCTGCCCAGCCAGTGGCTGGACCACGTGCCGAGCCGACCGGGCGGCGCTCAGCATTTCCTGACATCCGACAATTGCGTCGGTTGTCACGGAGGGTTGGGTGGACCGCCTTATGGCACGACCATGTTTCTCCAGACCGGCCCGAACTATGGCGACGGCTACAACATTTCCGAATATGGCGAGTGGCGCTGGTCGCCGATGGGGCTCGCCGGCCGCGACCCTATCTTCTTTGCTCAACTCGAAAGCGAATTCGCGCTGCTGGACGCTGCGGGGGCAGATGACCTCAAGAGCAATCTCGGCACCACCTGTCTCTCCTGTCACGGGGCAATGGGACAACGGCAGCTTCTTATCGACGCCCACGCCGATCCGGGTGCGGGGCTGGAGCCCAACGACTTCAAGGTGGACTATACCCTTTTGCACGCGCCGCTGACCGAAGCCGAGAAAGAACAGCAGAAGAAAGACGGCACGCTGCCTTACCATGTGTATGGCAATCTTGCGCGTGAAGGCATTTCCTGCGCGGTCTGCCATCACATCGCCCCGCCGCAACGCGCAGAAGGACAGCCGGATTACAACAAACTCGACACATTTCTGATGAACGGAACAACGGGCGTGTTTCGCCTGAACGAGGCCGACCGGCTGGTCGGGCCCTACGAAAACGTGCGCCGCAATCCGATGCAGAATGCCATGGGGATCACGCCGGTCTACGACGCCTACATCAAGGATAGTGAGGTCTGCGGCACCTGTCACACGATCAACCTTCCGAATGTGGATGCGAACACAAGCGTGCCTCTTGAAGGCTACACCGCCGCAGACCAGGACGTTTTCAACAAGGCGGGGCGCAATGGCGCTGCCTTCCTGAACGCCGAATATGGCGCAACGTTCCAGGAACCCTTGACCAAGTTCCAGCACTCGGTCGAACAGGCTACCTATCTTGAATGGCAAAACAGCCGCTTCAGTGAAAAGGCCACCGAACGGACGTGCCAGAGCTGCCACATGAAAACGGATTTCAAGAGTGTCGATGGCAGTCTGAGCGTACCGTCAATCACCACACAGATTGCGGCAATCCAGGACGACACGCTGCCGGACGTCGCCAACCGGCTGCCCCAGGACGAACTCGATGTGCCTTTCCGTGAAGGTTACCGTCGTCACAATTATGTCGGCCTGAACGTTTTTCTGGTCGAGATGTTGCGGCAGTTCAGTGCCGAGATGGGCATGAGCCTGACAGACCCCATGACCTACGCCACCAATGGCGCCCAACTGACAATCGACACCATGGCGCTGCAGGCAGCAGAGGAGACAGCCGATATCTCGCTAGAGCTGAACGAGGGCTATGGGGGCTCGTCGCGCGCGTACAAGTGTCCAACAAGACAGGTCACCGACTACCTTCGGGGGTTGGTTTCCGGCGCGCCTTCCTTGAAGTGCGCGCGACCAGTGCAGACGGCAAAACGCTCTGGTGCTCCGGCTGCACCAATGGTGCAGGCGTGATTGTCGACGGGACGGGTACCCCGCTGGAAACCGAGTTTCTGGATGTTGTACCGAAGGGCGCAGATACGGCTTTGTATCAACCGCACCACAACGTCATAACCGACCAGAAACAGGTTCAGATCTATGAAGAACTGACCCAGAACGCAAAGCGGGAATTCACGACAAGTTTCGTGCACCGCGTCTATCACCCGAAAGACAACCGGCTGACACCACAAGGTGCGCTGACGCCGGGAACGTCGGCATTCAAGGCCAAGTTTGGCGAAAGCAAGGTGACGGAAGCTTTCATGAAAGCCACGGTTCCGGAGGGCCGAGCTTCCGAGGATCCGGACTTCGTTGCAGGGTCCGACCGTTTGGAATACCGGATTGCCCTTCCGGAGGGCACGGACCCGACCCAGGTCACCGTCACAGCCACTCTCTATTCGCAGTCAATCCCGCCTTACTACCTGAAGCAACGCTTCGAACTGGCCCCGAACGGACCTGCAACTCAGCGACTTTACTTCCTCGCAAGCAGGCTCAGCACCAAGGGGACATTGATCGAGGACTGGAAGCTCAAAACCGTCTCCGCCTCAGCGGCTCTGCAATAGTCACCCCAGGCAAAGCGCATGAATAACGCCAGGCGGCGGGACAGGCCTTCACGCACCATGATCAGGGAGCGGGCAAGGCCTCGATCGCGCCCACAAGCTTCTGCAGGTCGGCGGCATAGAACCCTGCTGCATTGAGGCAATTGGTTTCCAGGAGTTTCAGTCCCTCTTCCGTCAGGCACACGTCCAGCACGTAGGCCTGCGCATAGCCTGGATGGAGCGCGACCATCCGACTGGCGAATTCGTATGCTTCGGGATCGATCTCTGGGCGATAGACGACCCGGCTGCCTTCCTTGTAGAGCGAATAGGTCACGATCCGGCCATCGACCACCCAGAGCCGCCATTCCTTCAGAATGCGCACCGGACGGGTAAGCATCAGTTCCGTGTCGTGCCGCAAGGAGCCCATCGGGATCTCGTCTTCGTCAAGCGCGAGCACCCGGTCGGCGAGAGCGATGATTTCCGATGCGGATTTGACATTTCCCGGCTCCTGCTTGGCATCGTCCACCGGACGCAGAAACCAGTCGCGCGTCTCACCGGCCAGACGTTTCGGGATGTCCTTCAACTGCAGGAGCAAGGCATCCGGACCGTTCAGAAGGTAAGGGTGCCAACAGGCCTGGTGCAAAAACGGCGACAGCCTGAAGACCCCCGGCCGGTAGGCCATGCGCTCCGCGTATCGCCAGAGCGAATAAGTACCGAACAGCACGACTTTGTTGCGATCGGCAACAACCGGCTCCGGATCAAGATCACCGACGAATGGCACGACCTTGTGCCAGCTGTAGCCAATGCCCAGTCGTTCGAGGGCTGTCGCGAGTTTTACGGTGTCTTCAAACTTCTGCAGGATCCACTGCATCGCTTATTCCCCAGGCACCTGGCCTTCCCCCGGTTCATATGCAGGGCTTGCCGCGCTGCAAGGCACCACAAAATGCGGATGCTTCAACCGCCTGCCTGCATGCATTGCTTTTCGGGCAAGCAAATCCTGCGCATGCGGGTTATTCGTTCCATCGACCCTGAAGCCGATCGTGTTTGGTCACAATCCAATCTCAGATCTTCAATGCGAGGGAACAACCTTCCTGGGTTCCACCCCTGGACCTTTGACCTGCAACTACTGATAAGATATTTCGCGCCCTTATACTATGAAGCGACCAGACATCAACCGGGCTTCCGGAGCGTGAGACGCCTGTTACGGCCGTCTGTCATGCCGGTCTCCACCGACGTGATTCCGGATTCCAAAAGTTTGTTGCGACGTTGCCAGGCAAATTGATCCTTTCCCGGATGGATGCAAAAACGGCGTTGATCTGTTTCATCCAGCCGCTCAACCGGGAAGAAGCCCGCTGTTCGCGCCTTTCTCGCAACGCCTTGCCGTCCATTGCGCCACCTCGATCAGTTCAATGAGCCCTGCCCCCTGAAGCGCGAATGTCTGCAAATCCCCAGGCGAATTTCCCATTTCCCTTGCCCCGCCTGCGTTTGCAAAGCTGGCCTGCTATGGTTCCTGCATGATTCTCCAGTGGCAGAGACGAGATGTCGAATAGATCCGCACAAAACCCCCTTCGAGAAAAACTGTTTCAGGGGCTGAAGTACCAGCAATCCGGCGACATCTCGAAAGCCCAGGACTGTTACAAAAAGGTTCTGAAAAAACTGCCGAACAATGCGGACGCGCTGCATCTTCTCGGTGTCAGCTACCGACAGCTCGGCCAACCGGAGCTTGCCATCGACCTTATCCAGAAGGCCATCAAATCCGACCCCAGGCAGTCGGTCTTCTATGCCAATCTCGCCCGGGCCATGATGGATCTCGGCACGGATCCCGAAAGCCTTCTGCTGGTCTGTTCCAAGGCCCTTGAGCTCAATCCCAAGGAGCGCGAAGCCCGCAATATCGTCGCCGTCGCGTTGACCAGGCAGAAAAAATACGAGGATGCAGAGTACATCCTGCAGGAGCTGATTGTCGAAGACCCCAACTACAAGGATGCCTACCAGAATTACGGCATGCTGCTGATTGACGCGGACAAAGCCGAGCATGCCATCACCTTCTTTACCAAGGCGATCATGCTCGACCCGGACAACGTCAACAACTACGTCCAGAGGGCGCGCTGCCGGCTGAAGCTGAAACAATTGGAACCGTCGCAATATGAACTCACGGAAGCCCTGGAACGGTTTCCCGACAACAGCGACGTTCAGCACGAAGCAGCCCGATTGCTGTTCACAATGAACGAGAATTTCAAAGGTATCGGATACGCCCGCAAAGCCGTGGCGTCGGACCCGACGAACTTTCACAAGAACGTGACACTCGGAGTCAGCCTGCTCATGCATGGGGAATTCGACGAAGCCCTCAACTATTTGCAACTCGCCAAGCAATACGCACCCGAAAATCAAAAGTCGGTCGACTGGAATTTGTCGCTTGCCTATCTTGCGAATGGAGACCTGGAAAACGGTTGGGCATTGCACAGCGCCCGCTTCGAAGACCCCTCCTCACAGGTTTTGCGGCGCACCTTCGAGGTTCCCGCCTGGCAGGGTGAGGATATCTCGGACAAAACGATCCTCGTTTGGGCGGATCAGGGACTTGGAGATGCTCTCAAATCCGGAACCATGCTGCCACAACTGATTGAAAAGGCGGGCAAGGTGATCGTCGAGGTGTCGGTCAAGGCCGCCGCCCTCATGCAGCAGTCCTTCCCGGAGGCCACCTGCCGCAAGGCACAGATGGACACGGACCTGGCTGCCACTGCGTCGGACTATGATGTAACGGTCAACATTACCGACATGGCCAAGTATTTGCGCCCCCGCCTTGAAGACTTCGACAACGCGCCGAGCCCAGTCTACAAAATTGAGCAGGAGCGCGCCCGTGGATATCTTGAGCGCTTGAAAGACTACGACAACAAACCCATCATCGGCTTTTCCTGGCGTTCCAAAAACCTGGCACCTCACAGAGCCCGCTATTACCTCTCCGCGCCCGGGTTTTCCCCCATTCTGGAGTCGACAGACGCCATTTACGTCAATCTTCAGTATCAAGCCATCGAAAAGGAACTGGAGTTTTTCAGGAACAGGTTTTCCGACAAGTTCAACTACTTCGAGGACGTCGACCTGTTCAACGATCTACTCGGCGCCGCGGCGCTGACGGGGATCTGCGATTTTGTCGTCTCTGCCAACACCAGCGTTGCTGATATGGCTGGCATTCTCGGTGTCCCAAGCATCCGGTTCGGACAACAGGAACCGCCTTTGTTGCTCGGCCAGAACAATCCGCCCTGGTATCCGACAATGATCTACATGCACCCCTATACCGATCGTCCCTGCGCCGAATTCGTGCCCGAGATCATCAAGGAGCTGCGCAGGCAACTGGCAAACTGGACCCCTGAGGCGCGGAATGCGCGCCTTGGCCTCTGACCCCATTTTTGAACGTCGTGCCAACCAGCTCCAGCAGAGCCAACGCCAGCGAGCAACGTAACCATGCCCAATCCCGCGGCGAGCCAACAGAAAGTCCTCGAAAAACTGCTGAAAGGCGTGAAGCACCAGAAGGCGGGTGAACTGGAAAAAGCCCAGAGATGCTACCAGCAGGCATTGAAAAAAGACCCCAAACATCCAGAGGCGCTCAACCTCCTGGGGGTCACCTATCGCCAGTTAGGATTTCCCAGGCGCGCTGTTGACTATATTGAACGCGCCATCCGTTCGAACCCTCAGGAATCCTCTTTCTATACCAACCTGGCCCACGCCCATCTGGATCTGGGCTCGGAGCCGGATGTTCTCCTGGCGGCTTGCGACGGTGCACTCGCTCTTGACCGGAAAGAGCGCGAAGCCTGGAACATCAAGGGAATCGCCCTGACAAGGCTCGGCAAATTCGAAGAAGCCGACAAGCTTTTCAAGGCTCTGATCATTTCCTATCAGGACTACATTGATGCCTATTTGAACTACGGGCTTCTCCTGTCCCAGTCCGGTAAGGTCGAACAGGCCATCGACCTGTTCAACAAGGCGATCGCCGTCGCGCCCGACAATGCGGCGCTTCATGTTCAGCGTGCCCGGACAAGGCTCAGCGCTGCACAATTCGAGCAGTCGATCCCCGAACTCAGCGAAGCGCTCAAGAAGTTTCCCGGGAACAGCGATGTAACCCACGAGGCCGCCCGGCTGATGTTCAGCATGAATGAATCCCACAAGGGCGTGCAGCTGGCCGAGGCAGCCCTTGGTGCCGATCCCGGCAATGCGCAGAAAGCACTGACCCTCGGCGCAAACTACCTGATGAACCGGCAGCTGCCAGCTGCGCTGGAGGCGATGCTGCTGGCCCGGAAGCTGGAACCGTCAGACAACAGCACGATCGACTGGAACCTGTCGCTGGCCTATTTGGCCAACGGCCATCTGAAGGACGGCTGGGCGCTTCACAAGGCGCGCTTCGACAGCGATACCACCCGGGCCCAACGGCGTGTCTTCGACGTGCCGGCTTGGTCCGGTCAGGATCTAGCCGGCAAGACGGTGCTTGTCTGGTCAGATCAGGGACTTGGCGACGTTTTGCGCGCGGGCACAATGCTGCCGGAACTGATTGCTCAGGCCGGCAAAGTGATCATCGAAACACACGACAAGGCTTTGCAAGTGCTGCAGCAGTCCTTCCCAGAGGCAATTTGCCGGACACCGATGGTGGACCATGCGTTGAAGGCGACGTTGTCGGACTTCGATTTTCACGCGAACATCACCGACCTTGTCGACCAGTTGAGACCGGATCTTGCAGCTTTCGCAAAGACTGGCCACCCTGTCTACACATTCGACAGGGACCGGGCGCGCAGTTTCCTGTCTTCGTTGACTGGAAGCGACGACAAGCCGGTGATCGGCATCTCGTGGCGGTCTCGCAACCTGGCGGCAAGCCGGGCGCGATACTATCTCACCGCCGAAGCAGTTGCCCCTCTCCTCACTTCCAGAGACGCGGTTTTCGTGAATCTTCAATATCAGGTGCAGGATGAGGAAATCGCTGCTCTTCTGAGCGCGGCACCGGACAGGTTTCGTGTCCTTGATGATCTCGACCTCTTTTCGGACTTGCCGGGGGCCGCGGCCCTGACCGCCTGTTGTGATTTCGTGGTCAGCGCCAATACCAGCGTTGCCGACATTGCGGGTATTCTCGATGTGCCCACAATTCGCTTCGGCCAGCAGGAAGCAACCCTGCTTCTGGGGGAGGAAACCCCACCCTGGTATCCGTCCACGATCTACATGCACCCACACACCGATCGATCCTGCGCGGAGTACGTTCCTGAGATAATCGGGGAACTGGACAGGCAGCTGGCAGACTGGACACCGCTGAGGCGCAACACGAGGCTCCACCTCTAGGGCACGTCCCGGTTATGTGCCCTTGGAATCAGGCGGGTTTCTTCGCGATAGCGACCAGCGTGTCGTTGGCATCAATGCGATTGAGGGCAGCCTCGTAGGCCTCGACAAGCATGGGTGTGTCAATTGCGGCCATCGGGGACTTGTGTCCACCCGGCCGGTTCTCCGACAACCAGGTCAAGTGGTTGGACAGGGGATACCGTTGCACCCCTTCAATCACCACCTGGTCCAGTCCGCCAACCTGCAACAGGCGCATCAGGCTCTCCCGCGTGTGCAGCACCAGGTGCTGGCTCCAGAGCGTGAAGGACTTGAAGGCCTGGTTCTTGAGATAGGTCAGCAGAAAGTCGTTTGCATGGGGCACTTCAAAAACCGCGGTGCCACCCGGCCTGAGCACGCGCATCATGTCCTGCAGCACCGGCAGGGGCTGCGGCAGATGCTCGAGCACGTGAAAGCAGACAACGGTGTCTATGCTTTCCTCCGGCACGGCATCAAGCGAGGTAAAGCAGGGTATCCCCTCCTCATTCAGTGCCTCGAGATAATCCTGCTGCAATTCAACACCGCAGCAATAGGTGGCAGACCCTTGAAAGGCCTTCAGGAAACCGCCGTCGCCGCATCCAAAATCCAGAACGCGCTTTCCCGCAACATAAGCGCGGTAATCCGCAATGCGGCGTTCCGCATCCAGTGTCAGTTCGTAACTGCGTGCTTCGGTCTTGCTTGGTCCGTCAGACTTCCGGTACTGCGCATCCTTGTAGATCTCCTCGCCACCGAAATGCTCGTCAATGTAGATGACACCGGAGATACGATCCCGATAAACCTTGAGATCCTTCAGGTCGCGCGTTCCCTCTGAAAAAAGTTCTCTGTTTTCGATGGAAGCCACACCAATTTGGGACAATGTCTCAAATATGTTGTTCATTCTTTCTTCCTGATCAAAGATTTACCAAGTTCGGTTAAGGTTCCTGACCGGCCACGGCGGAGGCATACGCTTCCAGAGCGAGCCAGTCGCGCGGCGTGTCCAGGTCGATTTCGGTAGCATTGGGCAATATGACCGGAACGCTCTTGCCGAAGAAACGCTGCCCAGCCGCGCCGAAGCCTTCCCTGTGAAAGGCATAGATCGCACCGGTTTCCCGAAATTGCCGTGGCCGGTCCTGGCGGCGCTGTCGAGGCTTCGTTGCGTCGTGATTGATGCCGAGCCCGGTGCCATCTGCCGCGATTTCCCAGAGAAACGCGTGTACCTCCACCACGGAAAAGGCCGTGTCGGCCTCAAGTCGGATCCGTTCGCGCACCACCAGATCGATCTCCTCCGCCGTGGTAAGCGGCGAGGTACATTGCAACATCACGATCGTGTCCGCAGAAGCACAGATCTCCTGGGCCGCTAGGGCATGCAGAATTGCCGATTCCGAGGAGGCCTCATCGCCTGAAAGTTCCGCGGGTCGAAGCAAGCCGATTGCCCCATGAGACCGGGCAGTCGCCAGGATTGCCTCGTCATCGCTGGAGACAATCACATGCGAGACGGTTTCCGCAGCCTGCGCGGCTTTCACGGAATGCGCGACGAGGGGCAAACCGAGAAACGGCTTAATATTCTTGCCGGGGATCCCCTTGGAGCCGCCCCGGGCGGGAATGATCGCGATAGCGTTACCCATACCAGATATCCGTGCCCGTTAAGTCAGCTTGCTCGATGCCGTCCTATTTGTCTCGCCCTTCGTAAAGACCACTAGAGCCCCGGCATGCCGATTGCGGCCTTCTTCAAGTCGTAGATCGCCATGCGTCTGGCAATATCGGGTGCCAGAACCTCCGGCTTCCAGCCAAGGATCTCCTGCGCCTTGCTGTTGTCGCCGCGCAGATAGACAACGTCGGACGCCCGGAAATACCGCGGATCCACATAGGCGATCTGCCTGCCGGTCTTCCGGTCGAGGCACTTTTCCTCCAACCCCTCACCTTCCTGCACCGGGTCAAAGCCGACTTCCTGCGCAGCCATGTAGAGAAAGTCGCGAACCGTGTATTCGGTGTTGGTCGAAATGACAAAATCGTCCGGTTTGTCATGGTCCAGCATCTTGACCATCATGTCGGTGTATTCCGGGGCGTAGCCCCAGTCACGCACGCTGCTCAGGTTGCCAAGCGGCATTGCCTCCGCATCCTGCAACTTGATGCGTGCAAGCCAGCTGGTGATCTTGCGGGTCACGAATTCGTACCCGCGCAACTCGGACTCGTGATTGAACAGGATGCCGGACGTGGCAAACATATTGTAAGCCTGACGGTAGTTCACGACGATAGAGTGTGCCGCAAGCTTTGACACCGCATAGGGGCTGAGCGGGTTGAACGGTGTCTTTTCCGTTTGCGGCTTTTCCAGAACGTCGCCATACATCTCCGAAGTCGAGGCCTGATAGAGCTTCGCGTCCAGCTTCAAAAGGCGCATGGCCTCCAGAATGTTCAGGACACCCATGTAGTTCACATCCGACGTGTAGTGCGGGAACTGAAAGCTGTCGGCAACGAAACTCTGGGCGGCCAGATTGAATATGAAGTCCGGTCGAATCTCGTTCAGAACGCTTTGAACATTGGCAAACTCGGTCACCTCAAGCGTGCAGAACTTGATCTTCTCCCGAATTCCAAGTTCCTTGAGGCGTCCGGTCTTGGAGGTCGACCCCCGCCGCATTGCGCCCCAAACCTCGTCGCCACGTTCAATCAATGACCGCGCCAGGAACGCACCATCCTGCCCGGAGATCCCGGTGATCAGCACCTTAGCCATGTTTTCCTCCTAGTTGCCGGATGGCGTTGTCAAAACCGTCGCCCTCTGACAGGTGACCCTGCCAGACTTCCAGGACCTTGCGCTGGGGGCCGACCAGATAGGCAGCCGGGTCCCCAAGATCTCCCTGGCCGAATTCTATCCCCTCACCGTCAATTCCCACAGCATCGGCAATATGAACATGACGGGCAAACGGCAAGAGCCGGTCGCACCAGACATGCCAGTCCGCCTTTGCGTAATTGGCGGACAGGATCAGGTGAGACAGATCGAGGCACACTTCCATGCCGATCTCGACGATGATGTCGATATCGTCCTCGCCGCAAAACATGTCGAGCACATCTGCGCCGCCAAAATACCAGGCAATGCGTGGCAGCCATTGCGGATAGATCGGCGCCCCCCGCCGCTGACCGGCTTCCTCAAGATAAGTCTTCAGTTCCCGGTAGGTCTGCCTTTTGCCTTCCGGTCTCAGGCGCGAGAAACTGCCGACGATCGGAACCGGTGCACCGGTCCTGGTCTCGAGTTCAAGAGCCAGGTCCACGCAGGTCGAGATAACCTTGCGGCTTCCATTGCGAATGCGATCATCGTCCGCCAGCGGATCAATCAGCGTCTTGCTGTCGATATAGTCCGGTATGTGAATGGAATAGTGCCGGCGCAGATCGAGCCGGGCAAGTTCACCTGACATGTCGCGGCCGAAGGCGGCCACCTCCTCATAGGACAGATGCAGCTCGTTGTTCTGGATCGGGAACCTTGATTGCAGCACCCTGGCATCATGCAGACGCAACGGGATCGACAGCTGATGCTCGTCGCAAAACGCAATCAGAGCCGGGTCCAGAGGCGCCTTGGCCTCCGTGAAGTGCAACTCGGACAGGGCCGCTCCGGCGGCAACAGGACGTTTGACGACTTTGTCGCTGCGCTGCTTCAATTCCGTCCAGGTCAAGCCCTTGCGCGGCGCCTTGACCACGGTGTTGTCCGAAGAAATCACCTCGCCGGGAGCAATGTCCCGGCTGGCATAGAGCGACGAGCCGAGATTCTGCATGTTGATGCGTTCGCCCTGATTGATCTCACGGCGCCCTGATCCCTGAACGCTGTTAAACGCATTCAGAAGTTTGCACAAACGACGGAATTCCTCTGGGTCGGAACTCGAGCTGTCGTCTATGCCCCGCCCGTTCTTGTCCATGGACAGGTGACGCTCGAACACGCTTGCGCCATTGGCCGCAGCCACGAGACACACCTCCCAGTCCTGGTCATGGCTCGAATAGCCGACCGGCGCCTGGGTGTGCGATTTCAGTGTCTCGATAAACCGCATCTGCTGATTGCCGAGCAGGACCGGGTAGTTCGAGATGCAGTGGAGGTAGCTGATGTCGGGGATCGACCGGGTTGCCTCAATCGATCGCAATATCTCGTCTTCGCCATGACCTCCCGTGCTCAGGATGATCGGTTTTCCAAGCCCGGCAATGGCGAAAATGAGCTCTTGATTGAGAAGTTCAGCTGACGGAACCTTGAAGAAATCGAATTCGTGAATGCGGTCCCCGAAGTCAGCCGCATCCTCGAACTTGAAAAAGCTGATCCCGGCTGCCATTCCGCGCGCCCGGATGAGCTCCGCGAGTTGCAACATGGTTTCAGGCGCCATGTAGCATTCGTCTATCTCGCGGCTCAGAATTTCGTCGCCGATCTCATGGGTGGCCTGGTAAAATCCCTGCTGGGCGCGGTACTGAAACTTTGCGCCCCAGGCACCGGCCTCCGCAGCGATATCGATCAACTGTTCGGCAACCTTCGAAGAACCGCGATGGTTGATGCCTAGCTCAGCAATTATCTTCATGTCGGGTTACCCAAACCGAAATGGCAATACTGTCGAAACGCACCTGCTTCCAACAGTCATTTTGCCGAGACTATTGCAAGCCCTAAGCGGTTGATATTGATACCGCGGGTGAACGTGTCATGGTCCACAGATAAGCGCTGCCAAGTGTTGATTTAATCGGAAAAAATGCAACTGAACCCGCCGGGAAACCTGCTCCTCGGTCAAAATGCAAAAAGGGCCGGATTTCTCCGGCCCTTGTGATTCTCAATGAACGTCGAGGTTTAACCGACGAAAGCGCGCTCCACGACGAACTCCGCCGGCTTGTTGTTGGCGCCTTCGTTCAGGCCAGCTTCTTCCAGCAGAGCCTTGGTGTCGCGCAGCATGTCCATGGAGCCGCAGATCATGCCCCGGTCGACTGCGGGATCAAGCGGTGGAACGCCCAGATCCTCAAACAGCTTTCCGGACTTGATCAGATCGGTGATCCGGCCCTTGCGCGGAAAGTCCTCACGGGTGACGGAGGTGTAGTGGATCAGCTTGTCCTTGGCGAATTCGCCGATGAGCGGGTCGTTGATCGTTTCCTGCACCAGGTCTTCGCCATATTTCAGTTCGGCCACTTCGCGGCATGTATGGGTCAGGATCACCTGGTCGAATTTCTCGTAGGTATCGGGATCCCGGATCAGGCTGGCAAACGGTGCAATACCTGTGCCGGTAGAGAACATGTAAACCCGCTTGCCCGGGACAAGCGCGTCGTTCACCAGGGTGCCGGTCGGCTTTTTCTTCATCAGCACCGCATCGCCGGGCTGGATCTTTTGAAGATGCGACGTCAGCGGTCCGTCCGGAACCTTGATGGAGAAGAATTCGAGCTCTTCATCCCAGGCCGGGCTGGCAATCGAATAGGCACGATAAAGCGGCTTGCCGTCGATCATCAGGCCGATCATGACAAATTCGCCCGAACGGAAACGAAAGCTCGCCGGGCGTGTCATGCGGAAGCGGAACAGCCGGTCGGTGTAATGCTGGACGGTTTTCACTTCTTCCACGAAAACGCCGGCCGGAGCGGCTGCTTCGAGGTCAGCAGGTTTGGCAAGTACATTCATTTCAGTCGGGGTCCGTAAATCGTCGCACACGTTGAATTGTGCCCCATGTAGCATCACTCTTGCATTGACTTGAAGCAACGCGGATCCACTAAATCGCCAAAGGGCAAAAAAATCATTCTAATTTTGGTCAGGTTTTGGGTCATCGCCGCTGACCGGTGCTCCTGATCTGCGATGCATACGCCGTCCGGACCACTTCAGCAAGCAGAACAAATCCCCGTTCAGAGAGTGAGGAACCAGAAGTTTGCTGGTTCAAGACAGACCGTCATCACCGAGCCAACAAGGATCAAGCAGAGAAAAGCTGTTCTAAAACGGAGAGCAAAATACGCCATCCTTGCAAGCATGGATATCTTCCTTGCCGAGCTTCCGGTCGATTTCTCCGCGGTCAATTCTATCGTCCGAAACGCCCTCCGGTCCGTCGGCTGCAAGGTCGCCCGCAATCGGGCGTTCCAGATCACGACTGAGAGAGTTGGCCTCCAACTCTCCCCTCAAGTCCGAGGATTCGATTGGCCTGTCTTCGATCCTTCCAAGCCGGCCTTCGGCATTGGCGATCGGTGCAAGAATACGGAAAGCACCAAGTGACAACGCCACTGAAAGCAGCCCGAAAGGCTTCCGGGAACGGCTCATTTTCCGAGCTCCTTTTTGAACTTTGGGAACGCATATCCGAGTGCCCGTCTCAAGGTCAGGCGAGCGAGGTCCCTCATGCGCCTCCAGCTCCCGTTTCATGCTCCGGTTTGGTACGAGACATGATTCAGACTGCACCCAGGTCGCTAACGCAAGGGTTGAAAGAGCAACTCTAACACAATCCTCACCGTGTTCATACGTCCGCCGCGCCCTTGACGCGACAGCCTGCAAGCCGCTGCCAGGTCTTCAAGGGTTCCCATGATCGTGTCTCTGCACACGGCGCCTTGGGGGAACGGTATCAAAGGTGATCTTCAATCGCACTCACTTTACGGAATGCAGGATTTGGCGGGCCGCCTGGAAGACGCCCACAGCCAACGAAATGTTTCGTAATTGGATGATCGGGTTTAACGCGCCTTCACCATGAATGTGACACTCCCAAGAAAGATTACCTCTTCTGATTTTTTTATTTGACAGACAAATAAAAAATGCAAAACTTACTGCAAAGCAAAGACAAGCTTCAATAATACCTTCCAATGAGGCAAAGTAAATGTCCGGACGCGCACACGATGAATCAGGCCAGTCCATAGCATTCGTGCTCATGGACCGCTTCTCCATGAACGCATTTGCAAGCGTGATCGAACCGCTGCGTATAGCAAACCGATTGCTTGGCCGCGAATATTACGCTTGGACGACTTATTCCCTTGACGGGAATTCAGTCGTCGCAAGCAACGGCTGCGAAGTTGCAGTAAAAAAGTCTATTCGTGAGCTTCACGACGCAGATATTACACTTCTGTGTACTGGTATTGATGTCGAACGGCTGCCTCTCGACCCGGATTTGGGCAACAAGTTGCGCCGTCTGAATGCCATGGGCCGCACCTTCGGCGCCATCTGCACGGGCGCTTATCTGCTGGCCCGCTACAATCTGCTTGATGGTCGCCGCTGCACTATTCACTGGGAGAACCTGCGTTCCTTGCGTGAAGAGTTTCCGGATGTGGAAGTTACCTCCGACATCTTTGCAATCGACCGGAATTGCATCACCTGTGCCGGTGGCATGGCCTCCCTCGACATGATGTTGCGCCTGATCGCGATCCAGCACGGCGCATATCTGGCTCATGAAGTCGCCGAAGTGGCCCTTTACCAGAACATGCGTTCCGGTGAATCCGCACAGCGCCATGACATCGAGGCACGCACGGGCATTTCCAACGCCAAGATCCTGGATGCCATCCGGATCATGGACCTGCATATCGAGGATCCGCTGAGCTGCCAGCAGCTCGCCATGACGGTCAGCCTCTCGCCGCGCCAGCTCGAACGGCTGTTCCGCCGCCATTTCAATTGCACGCCGGGCCAGTATTACCTGCGCCTGCGTCTGGAAACCGCCCGCGATCTCCTGCGCCGGACCAGCCGGCCTGTGCTCGATGTGGCCCTTGCCTGCGGCTTCGCCTCCACCTCGCACTTCACCAAGTGCTACCGCGAGCGTTTCCTGTGCACGCCGACCGAGGAGCGCCAGTCCTACCAGTGGGCCAACACCAAGTCGACGTCCGGTGTCGGTACCGCAACGCCGATGCGACTGGTCGCAAAGTAGGCCTGAAGACATCAAAATCTGCTTCAAACGCCGCGGCCTGCCGCGGCGTTTTCCGTTGCTGCTATGGCGCCGAAGAAAGCCCGCTCACCCTCGTCTCATGCCATCAGTCGCCAGGCGCCAAGCGGAAGCAGGTAAAGACCGAGCGCCAGGATGGCCGCCAGGACGAGGCGGCGAAAGGCAGCTTCCGACACTTTTCGGCGTATGGTCTGCCCCAGCCACACGCCGCTGAGCGCCGGAATGCAAAGCGCCAGCGATGCAATGGCCTCCCGGCCTCCGACAAGGCCGAAGCTGCCGAGCGAAGCCCCCAGGGCCAGCGTGGACAGCAGGAACAGGAGCCCCATGGCCTGAATCAGCTGGTCTCTCGGCAAACCGATGGCCTGCAAATACATGACGCCTGGCACGGTGTAGGATCCTGTGAGCCCGGCCAGAACACCGTTGACGAGCCCGGTCACAATGCCGACGGGTGTGGTGAGCCTGGCTGGCAGTACAAGAAGCGCGCCGGCGAGCAAGGGCACCGCATAGGCAATCATCAGGAGGCCCAGCAGGACGTCAGCAGCCCCTTCCGGCAGTTTGGTCAGGATCAATGTGCCCGCCCCGAGCATGAGAACCGAGCTGATCAGAAATGGCCACAGGCGAGAGAGCAGGCTACGCAGATGGCCGCCAAACAGGCCTTGCCAGAAGTTGGTGAGAAAAGCCGGCCAGAGAATCAGGACCATGGCCGCTTCAACCCCGACAAAAACCGTCATCAGGCCGAGTCCAATGGTCGGCAAGCCGAAGCCAACAAGCCCCTTGATGACACCGGCGGTCAGAAAAACAAGGGTTGCAACCAGGACAAGAGCCGGGTCGGTGAAGAGTATTTCCGACACATCTCCCCCTGATCGCGTAGACAGTATCTCAGCTAGCCGTCACCTTCCGACACTTGGTGGAGCTTGATCAAGGCCTCAAGTGCACCGCTGGCCTTCCTTGCTTCCAACACGGCGTTGAACCGCTCCAGCAATGCAATGCACGGCGTTGCCTTTGAAAACAGGAAATGCAGTGTGTTGACCGCCGCCGGCCAGGGTAGCTCCACCACATGATCACCAGCGTCAGCCTCCGAGATCATCATGGCACCGTCCTGGCGGGCGATGACCAGATAATCTGCCTTGTCTTCCATCAGCAGACGCATGTAGGTGATCGGCTCATCCACCGGCTGGCGATCGATGGTCAGCCTGTCGGCGGCAAAACTGTCAAAGTCCTCGCCAAAGCTTGCGCCAAAAGGCGCGACGCCACGCAGGCCAACTAGGTCCTCAAGCATCCTCGGCCGATCAGAAAGATCCTTGCGAATGAAAACGCCGACTTCTTCGGTCATCACCGCCTGGCTCACACCGAATTTTTCCTGCCTCGGCTTGGTGAAATAGGCGCCGGCCAGCACGTCGTAGCGGCCGCTTTCCAGGAGCGTCAACAGCCGGTTCCAGGGCATGTCCGGCCCGATTTCCACCGGCGTGTCCAGGCTTTGGAAGATGTCACCGGCAAGCTCCGGAAAGACGCCTCCCAGGACGTCCTGCGACTTCTGGCGCATGGAGACCGGATACCAGACGCCCGACCCGTTCAGTTTCACCTGCGTGCAGGTTTCCGCCTCAGCCCAGGCAGCCCCAGGAAAGGGGGCGCAGTAAAAAAGAAAGGCAAGCAGACTCGCTCGCAGCTGAAAAGCCTTGAAATATTTCATGGAAATTTTGACTAGCCCGAATTCGACACGACCCCATAGTGAAACTGAACAGGCGATCAGGTCAACGAAAAAAGAACACGCAATACGAGTACCCTGGTTGAATTTGTCCTACATTGCAGCCGGAAATGATTGTTCTGGCAAAAATGACAATAAGTCCGCCCGCATCTTTACCCTCACATCGAAAGTGCTAACGTCCCGGCATGACACCTTCTGCCCTGCCCCGATTGCCGAACGATACCGCGCGGCGCCTTTTCCTGGATAAACACGGTCTCGCCAGCGCCCCCAGGGGTAGCGGCAAGGGAGACGATCTTTTTGCCGTGATCGATCAGATCGGCTTTGTTCAGCTGGACAGCATCAACACCGTTGCCCGCGCCCATCACATGATTCTGGCCGCGCGCCGGCCAGCGTATAAGGAAAAGAACCTCAGGCTGCTGATGGAACGCGACAGGCACCTGTTCGAACACTGGACCCACGACGCCTCGGTCATACCGACCGAGTTTTTTCGTCATTGGCGGCTGCGCTTTGCGCGTGACAAGGAAAATCTGATCACGCGCTGGCGGAACTGGCACAACAACGGCTTTGAAGGCAAGATCGACGCTATTCTGAAGCAGATCAGCGACCATGGCCCCGTGACATCGGCAACAGTCGGCGAGGACGAGAAGCGCAACAGTGGCGGCTGGTGGAACTGGCACCCATCCAAGGCAGCGCTTGAATTCCTGTGGCGGAGCGGCGAGGTGTCCGTTGCCGGGCGCAGGAATTTCCAGAAGATCTATGACCTGACCGAAAGGGTCATCCCTTCCCACCATCTCGGTCATGACCATGACACGGACGAGACGGTCGACTGGGCCGCCCGATCGGCCCTGGAGCGCCTCGGGTTCGCGACATCGGGCGAAATCGCAGCTTTCTGGGACCTGATTACGCCGGATGAGGCCAAGACCTGGTGCCGGGCCGCGCTTGCCGCGGGCTCCATCATGGAAGCCGAAATCGCTTGCGTCGACGGCGCCATCCGGAAAGTGTTCATGTTCCCCGAGACACTGGACTCGCTGGACGACCTGCCGGCCCCGCCGACCCGCGTGAGGATCCTTTCCCCGTTCGACCCGGCCCTGCGGGACCGCAAGCGCGCGGAACGCCTGTTCGGGTTTTCCTACCGGATCGAGATCTTCGTGCCTGAAGCCAAACGCCAATACGGCTATTACGTCTTCCCGGTGCTGGAGGGCGACAGGCTGATCGGCCGGATCGACATGAAATCCCTGCGCGGCGAAGACCGGCTGCATGTGCGCGCCTATTGGCCGGAACAGGGCGTCAGGACGTCAAAGGGCCGCCTTGCAAAACTGCAGGCTGAACTGGAACGCATGGCGAGGTTTTCCGGCTGTGCCGAGGTCACATTCGAGACCGACTGGTTGCGGACGGCCTGAAACAGCCGCCCGCCTTGCCCCTCAAGAAAATGCTCAAGAGCTTGCGGAAAGCAGAGCATTCTGCGCCCGCTGTCTGACCTCCTCGAAGGACCAGTCCTTCACCAGCTCCCCATTCCTGTAAACGACTTGAAGCAGATCGTCGTCCGCCGGGACCTGATCACTCCTTGCAGCCGTAAGCCGGCCGCTGCGTTCAATGACGGCCTGCCGTCCGGCCTTGGACGCCTTGCCGGGGTCCGAGGCCGGGTTCTTGGCAACATCGATCCAGGTCCCGTCTGCCGTGCGCATGGCATTGGCTTTCATGGCAAAGCGCATGGTGTCGCGGTTGAGCTGCTGCAACAGGCCGCCGCCCATGCCCATGGCGATGTTGTCGACGGACCAGTTCCTGTCGACCAGCGCCTCAATCAGGTGCCGGATGCTTTCCAGCGTCATGCCGTCCCCCTGGATGACACGAATTGCGGGATTGAGAACCCGCGCGCCCTTGCCGTTCGTCGTGCCGCCATAGTGGGTCCAGAGCGTTTCCAGAACCCGGAGCGGCGTCGCAACCGGATCGCCTGAGTCCGGCCGAATCACGACGGTTGCACCAGAGCTGAGCACCTTCTCCTTCAGGCTGCCGCACCAAAGGGTCTCAACGGCATTGTCGATGTCGTAACTGTCCGAAACGACGGCCACCAGCTTGCCGGGTTCCGCGAACTGGTCCAGCATGTTGGCATAGGCCTGTTCCTCACGGTCTCGGCCCCAACTGGTCATGGTCGAGTGCTCTGCAGCCGGAATGGAGAAGCCGGCCATGTCGGCGCCGTAGAACGTCGAAGCCGCTTCAAGCGCCTCCATCGTGTCCGTACCGGCGAAATTGACCAGATGCGCCATGCCGCCGAGCGCAGCGCTTTCCGCCGAAGACACGCCGCGCGCACCGAAATCATGCAGTTTGAACGGAACCTGGGCGTCCGGATCATCCGATGTTGCCAGAAGCCCGCGATAGATGATCTCCTTGCATTTGAAGGACAGGGTTGCGACCGTCGACGGGTACCAGACGGACCGCAACAGGGCCGTCTCGATCCAGGTGGTCAGCCAGGGCATGCGTGTATCGGTATTCGTTACCTGAACCAGCGGCACACCGCTTGGAACCAGCGTGCCTTCCGGCAAGGCCCTGATCTCGAGCGGAAACAGGCCGCCATGATCCTTCAGGATCTGGTCCCAGCCCTTGAGATTGAACGGCACGCCGTGAGCCGCGCAAACCTGTTCGGCCTGTTTGATATCTGCCGCCGTGATCGGCTTCAGCAAGACCTTCTTCAGATAGGCCTGAAGTCCGAAGAACAGGACGTTCTCGGAGAACGGATTGGCCCGCGCCTCGACATAGGCGGAGATCTGCTGCGCTTCGGGCGGGTATTGTCTGTAGTGGGACTGCTTGTAGCTGTCCGTTGCCAGAAGTGGATTTGTCATTGTGAACTCCTCACCTGACTTGTTGTGCAGGCTGCAAGGCTCCCTTGCAGCGTCTGTCTAGAGCTCGGCCATCAGGCAGATGATGGACCAGTGGTCTTCGAAGAACCGTTCCGGTTCAAGGTCACCCAGCCGGTACCAGTTTGCCGATTGTGCATCGTCGCCGCCGGTCACCGAGAAGAGCTCGCGACGTTCGGGCAGGCGGAACAGGAACGCATGGGTGATGATGCGCCCCCTGAGCGAGCGATCCGGATGATCGAAGACCCGGCTCCTGGTGCCGTCGATAAAGGACGCCAGCATGGCGGGCGGGATTTCGCCCTTGTGATCGCTGATGGATGTTTCTTCCTTCAGCTCCCGGATGACGGCGTCGCGAATGCTTTCGCGCGGATCGAGAAAGCCTCCCGGCAGGGCCAGCAGGCCCTTGCCGGGCGCCTGTCCGCGTTCGACCAGCAGGATGTTGCCGGACTGAATGACAACCGCATCGACCGTCACAAACGGTCCCCGTCCCCACTCTTTCGGATAGGCTTCCAGAAACTCCGCCTCTTCCAGGAGCCCGCGAAAGGTTTCACTGAGCGCGAAGGTCTCGAGCCAGTCTGCGACCTCGTCGGAGAGCACGGACCTTGAAATCACCGGAATGCGCTGGAACAGCTGCTTGCGCACATCAGCGGAAGAGAAAGTTCCATACTGGCTGGTGAGCTGGACGTTTCCCCATTCCGGAAACAGTTTGAGGTAATAGCTGGTTCGATCCTTGCCATAACCGGCCAGGGCTATCCTGATGTCATCCAGCCCATGCAGGACCACACCGCCTCGATTGTAGTGGGCAAGCACCGTGTCGTTGACGGCCCTTTGCACCTCTGCACACCAGGCTGCGTCGGAATAGGGATGATCCGGGATTGGCTTCATAACCAGACGATCGGTTGCCAGTTCGTGTTTGAACACCTTGGCAAACATCTCGGCGCGTTCTTCGAATGTGAAAGGATTGCGCGGCGTCCGGGCCTGGGCCGAGGATCCGATCAGGACGATCAGGGTGTCGACCTCTTCCAGTGCTGCGCGCACAACGGCTTCATGGCCGATATGCAGCGGTTGAAAGCGTCCGACAAAGACGCCGTAGTGATAACGGGACATTCAGGTCTCCCCCGAATTGATGGTGTTATGAACCGAACTCCTCGGCTCGATCAGACAGTAATACTCACTCTGAGCATTTACAAGTTACATTTGCTCATGCCGAGCATTAATGAAAAACTTGGTTACCGGGGGACGGTGGATTCGCGTGGGGCGTCAAGGAAGGAGGCGGCGTGTTTCAGAGGCCGGCGACGGGCCGACGGACCTTGCCAAGCACCATCTTGCGGAAGTAGTTGGCCTTGGTCTTGTCTCGCATTGCCTCGAAGAACTGCTCGATCACCGGTTCGGACACCTTGATCGGCGACGGACCGTAATTCTCGTACTTGTCCGACAGCGCCTTGTTCACGGCGTTGGAGAAATTCACGTAGTCGAGATGTTCTTTCGGGAACTTTCTGGCTGCGCGACGCACGATTTCCTGGATGGTCTCATCATTGGCGATCGTGACCGCCGTGATGCCGTTGCCATGGGCCTTGGCCAGCTTGCGATAGGCATCGGACAGGCTGTCGACAAATTTCTCGTCGGCCGTCCGGGTGATATAGTCGCTGAAGGCGTGGAGAAACTCCATTTCCCAGGCGCTGTCACTGCGTTTGATCTGCGGCTCGAACACCTTGCGCACGATGTCAAAACACAGAAACCGCAGGACGGAAATGGCAAAAAAGCCCTTGTTGGCCCCCACGAACGGCTGACGTTTGTGGATCCTGCCACAGGCCTCGTAATTTGACCGGTAGATGTCGAAAAGGCCGGGGGATGCCGCGATAAACTCGAAAACGGCTGCGATATCTGCCTTGCTGAGCTTGCCGCCACGCAGCTCGGCGGCGCTTTGCAGGCTCTTTTGCGCAAGGTCAAGCGCTTGCTGCCCTGCGCCAACGCAAATATGCGGTCCGCTGAGTTTTGGATAGGTTACTGCGTTCTTTTTGTCTGCGGGACGCATGGTTCACCCGGGTTACAGGGAAACCACAGTGCTCTCAATTGATTAGGAAAGATTTAACCGCCAGGATTGCAATCGCCTCGGCAACGCGCTGAAACGCAACGTGCCGGCTCACGAAATCCGGGCCGCCTGACGACTCGCATCGGGTGTCGCTCCCGTCCAGCCGTGAAATGCGCGGACAAAGGAATTCGGGTCGTCATAGCCGAGCAGAAACGCGATTTCCGCGTTCGAATAGCGGGTTTTGGTCAGATAGATCCTGGCCACATCTGTCCGGACCTCGTTCAGGATCTCCTGAAAACTGGTGCCCTCCTGAGAGAGCTTGCGCTGCAAGGTGCGTGCGCTCATGGCAAGCCGGTCGGCAACATCGGCGATGCCCGACTGCCCGCCGGCGAGCATCTCCGTCAGGGCTGCCCGCACACGATCACGAAGGGCTGCGTCCTGCTCAAGTTCGGACAGCCGCTTTTTCAAGACCGGTTCAAAGACTTCGAACATCGCATTGTTGACGCTGAGAAACGGAATTTCCGTGTCTTCCTTGCGAAACACGATCCTGTTCACGTCGCCCTGGCTCACGGAGACGCCAAAGAAGGAGCGGTAGGCCGATAGGGCGTTGGGCGGCGACCGCAGGACCACCCTGGCCGGCTGGATTTCTCGACGGGTTGCCAGGCGCGCCAGATGAACCAGAAACACGTTTTCCATCAGTACGAAGGAAGTCGGCAGCTCCCAGTGGTCGGCCATGTTCAGTGTCAGGGAAACATGACCGTCTTCTTCTGCAAGCGTCATGGTCATCGGGCAGATCAGAGGCTTGTAGGTGCTCAGGCGCTCCAACGCGACCTTGAGATTGGGACTGCAAAATGCGGCAAACAGCGGCGGGCTGAATCCCTCCGGTGTCAACGCCTGTCCGATGGTCAGCGCCATCTCGGGCACATCCATCAAGTCTTCCAGGCTCGACCAGAGCCGGAAATAGGCTTCGGAATCCAGTTGCGGACTTGCCTGTGACAACAGGCCTTGCGGCAGACCGGCATGCCGAAGGAGATCCTCGGTCTTGACACCGAGTGTTTGCAGCAAACCGGCCCAACCGATATCGATGGTGAATTTCGCAGCGGGTTGTTTCATCCGGACGAGACCTGCACCTCTTTCAACATGCGCCTGATCTGGCTGGTGATCAGGCGGTCGAAGCCGCGATCCGGCAGCCAGTGACGAAAGAACAGCATCATAGAGGCCATCTTGCCGCCATGATAGCGCGTCCTTGGGCGCGCCGTCTGAATGGCCTTCATCAGCAAGGTCGAAATCACAACAGGGCGCGAGCCGACGCCATCCTTGTAGGCGGCGTCAAAAGCCTTTGCATTGGCCAGCGCCAGACTTGCATAAGCGCCCTCGCCGGACCTTTGCAGCATGGGTTGGCTCATCACCTCGCCGAACTCGGTTTCAATCAGCCCCGGCTCTATGATCACAACGTCGATGCCGAATTGTTCGACCTCGAGACGAAGGCAGTCCGACCAGCCTTCCAGTGCATGTTTGGTTGCGTGATACCAAGCCCCCAGCGGGGAGTAGATCTTGCCGCCAACCGAGCTGACATTGACTATCTTGCCGTATTTGTGGGCGCGCATGTCAGGCAGGAGCAATTGCGTCAGGCGGGCGAGACCGAAGAGGTTGACCTCGAACTGATAGCGCGCCTCTTCGATGGCGGTGTCTTCGATCGCGCCATAAACCGCAAAACCGGCATTGTTGACCAGGACTCCCACGCCACCTGCTTCGCGCCGGATCCTGTCCACTGCAGCAACAATGTCGGTATCCTTGGAGATGTCCATCTGGATGATATGCGCGCCTGCCGCTTCCAGGTCGCGCATTTTTTCCAGGCGGCGCGCGGCGGCATAAACGGCATAGCCTTCGTTGAGCAGCCGAAACGCCATGTCCTTGCCCATTCCGGAAGAGGCACCGGTCACCAGGGCTGTTTTTTGAAATTTCGCGGTCATCAGACGTTCTCCAGATCCGTGATGTCGGATCTGAAGTTATGCGCCACCGCCAACCAACTCACTCGCGGATCACGCCATTCATCAGCAAATGGCGCCAATCGTCTGCGGAAGGCGCCAGTCTGGACCTGTCTGGTCTAGCGCCAGCTCAGCACAACCTTGCCGGCTTCGCCCGATTTCATAGCAGCGAATCCCTCTTCGAAGTCATCGACGCCGAAGCGGTGCGTGATGACGTTGCGGACATCGAGACCGTTTTGCAGCATGGCAATCATCTTGTACCAGGTCTCGAAAATCTCCCGGCCGTAGACGCCCTTGATGGTGATGGCCTTGAAGACGATCCGCGACCAGTCGACCGGGGACTTGCCCGGAGGAATGCCAAGCAGCGCGATGCGGCCTCCCATCACCAGGTTCTCCACCATCTGATCGAGGGCCACCTGGTTGCCGGACATTTCCAGGCCGACATCGAAGCCCTCCTTCATGCCCAGCCGCTGCTCGATGCCCTTCAGGTCTTCTTCGGCAACATTCACCGGCACGACATCGGCGACCTTTGTAGCCAGGTCGAGGCGGGCCTGGTTGATATCGGTGATGACCACATTGCGCGCGCCAACATGCCGGGCGACGGCAGCCGCCATGATGCCGATCGGTCCGGCCCCGGTGATCAGGACGTCTTCGCCGACCAGGTCAAAACTGAGCGCGGTATGAACCGCGTTGCCGAGCGGGTCGAGAATGGCACCGATCTCGTCATCGATCTCATCGGGCAGCGGCACGACATTGAAGGCCGGCAGGCGCAGATATTCGGCAAAGGCTCCTTGTTCGTTGACGCCGATGCCACGGGTCTCGGGATCAAGATGGAATTTGCCGGCGCGGGACTGTCGGGAATGTTTGCCAATCAGGTGCCCCTCGCCCGAGCAGCGCTGACCGATTTCCAGATCGGTGACGTTCCTGCCGAGTTCAACGATCTCACCGGCAAACTCGTGGCCCGTGATCAGCGGCACCGGAACGGTCTTCGCCGCCCAGTCGTCCCAGTTCCAGATATGAATGTCGGTGCCGCAGATACCGGTCTTGTTGATGCGGATCAGGACGTCGTCCGGGCCGATTTCAGGGACCGGAGCCCGGGTCATCCAGAGGCCTTCCCGTGGCTCGGACTTGGCCAGCGCCTTCATCTGGTTGCTGCTCATGACAGAACCCCTGTCGCCTTGCCGGCTTTCTCAAAGGCATCCAGGGCCCGATCGAGATCTGCTCGGGTGAGCGCCGCATTCATCTGTGTTCGGATGCGGGCCTGTCCGCGCGGCACCACCGGGAAAAAGAAACCGGAGACGTAGACCCCTTCCTCGAACAGTTTCGCCGCCATGGCCTGGGCCAGCTTGGCTTCGCCCAGCATCACCGGAATGATCGGATGTTCGCCCGGAAGCAGCGTAAAGCCCAGACTTTCCAGTCCGGCGCGCCAGTAACCGGCATTTTCGAACAGGGTCTTGCGAAGGTTATCGCCTTCTTCCACCAGACGGATAGCTTCCAGGCCACTCATCACAACGGCCGGCGGCAGGGAGTTGGAGAAGAGATAAGGGCGTGCCCGCTGGCGCAGGAGATCGATCACGGGCTGCGGTCCGGCAATGTAGCCGCCAATGCCGCCGCCCAGCGCCTTGCCGAGGGTTCCAGTGAGGATGTCGACGTCAACTCCAAAATGCGCCGGCGTGCCCTCACCCTTCGGCCCCATGAAGCCGGTCGCATGGCAATCGTCGACCATGACAACCGCATCGTATTTCCTGGCCAGAGCCGTGACCTCGGGCAGCTTCGCCAGATAGCCGTCCATGGAGAAGACACCGTCCGTGGCAATCATGATATGGCGGGCACCGGCCTCGCGCGCTTCCTTCAACTTTGCCTCAAGATCCGTCATATCGGAATTGGCATAGCGATAGCGCTTGGCCTTGCACAGGCGAATGCCGTCAATGATGGAGGCATGATTGAGCGCGTCCGATATGATCGCGTCTTCCGGTCCGAGAAGCGGCTCGAACAGGCCGCCATTGGCGTCGAAACAGGCTGCGAACAGAATGGAGTCGTCCTTGCCGAGGAATTTGGCCAGGCGCTGTTCCAGCTCCCGGTGAATGTCCTGCGTGCCACAGATGAAGCGGACCGAAGCCATGCCGTACCCCTTGGGTTCCAGGGCCTTTCGGGCGGCTTCTTCCAGGGCCGGGTGGTCGGCGAGTCCCAGATAGTTGTTGGCGCACAGGTTGATCACCTCGCGCCCACCGACCGTGATGGTTCCGCCTTGCGGCGAGGTGATCAGCCGTTCGCGTTTATAAAGCCCTTCGGCTTCGATTTCCTTGAGGGTCTCGGAAATATGCGACAGGAAAGCATCGGACACGGGGCATTCTCCGGCAAAATGGATCTTTCATCCACTATGCCGGATTTTTATTCGCAATAAAAGATGCGAATTCCGATATGACGGAAATTTAAGACCTGAGCTCCCTGTCGGCAGGATTGGCGCCCTACCGCGTGACCGTGACACTTGCCATGCGGAACCCGGCATAAAGCAATGCGGCACCGGCGCATTTGTTGATCAGGTTCACCACCCAGTCCTTCAATCCGCCTCGTGTGAGACGGTCACCCAGAAAGGCGTAGGCACTGTAGGATGTCAGGTCGATCAGGAAGGTGGTCCCGCCCATGATCAGGATTTGCGGCAGAATGGCAGCCTCCGGGTCCAAGAACTGCGGCAGAATGGCTGCGAAATAGAGCAGCGCCTTTGGATTGGCAAATTCAACCACAAAGCCTTGTACAAACAGTACGGAAAGGCTGGAACGCCCCTTGCCTTCCCGAATGCGGATTGCTCCGCCCCGCGACAGGAGCGCCGTCAGGCCAAGCCAGACCAGATAGGCCACCCCAACCCACTTGATAACCGAAAACGCCATGTGCGAGGCCAGGATCAGCGACGCAATACCCGTTGCCGACAACGCGAAGAACACGGCATTGGCAGAAGCGATCCCGACAACACCGCAAAGGGCACGCCGGCCTCCATTCGTGGCCCCTTGCGTGGCAACGGTGACGGAGGCGGCTCCAGGTGAAAAAACGACGACAGCGGTGGTCATCAGGAAAATCAGGTAAGTGTCGAGTGGCATGAGGGGATCCTTCCGTGCCAAGGGGGGCTATCGGCCTCAGGCCGCTGCGATGATCTCGATCTCGACCAGCCAGTCTGACTGGAGCGTCTCCACCACGATCGCGGTGGTCGGCACCCGGCGCTTGCCCAGCGCTGTCAGCCGGGCCGTCTGGTTCGCTTCGGCAAACTCTCGATCGCCGAGATAACTCGTCACCCGGATGATGTTGTCTGTGCTCATGTCGGCCGCACCCAGGATCCGGCGGAGATTGTTCCAGATCAGGTCCAGTTGCCCGGACAGCGTAGCGGGTGCCCTGCCGCAGGGTTCAAGGCCCATCGTGCCGCTGACAAACAGGAACCTGTCCGGATTTCTGACTTCCAGGGCGTGCACATAGTCCGGTGTGGCCGCATAGATCCCGTCCACCGGATCGATGATCCGCTGCTGCATGGCAAATTTTCCTTGCTGAATGATGTTCTGCAGAAGACCATGAAGCTGAACAAAATTTTCAGCAACACGGAAAATGCCGAATGCCATCAAATAGAGAAATCGTTCAGCAGAACAGGGCAGCAACGCGTGCTCTTGACGCGTTTGACCGAAGAATATTAGGCGAGCTGGTGGCCAATGCACGCCAGACCTATGCGGATATCGGTAGCAAGGTCGGCCTCTCGGCCCCCGCCGTTCATGACCGTGTCAAGCGCATGACCGCAGCCGGAACCATTTCCGGTACCGCGGCAGAGATTGACCCGATGGCCGTCGGCAAGCCTTTTCTGGCTTTTGTCCATGTCGATGCCAGTGGCTGGGGCAAGAGCGAGCGCATGATGAGACTGCGCGATTTCCCCGAAGTGGAAGAACTGCATTCGGTCACCGGTGACTGCTGCGTCATTCTGAAGGTCCGCACCGCCAATGCCGACGCCATGGAAAAGTTCCTGGCTCAGGTCTATGCCCTGCCCGGCGTCCGGGCGACCCGCAGCTATGTTGTCCTGACCACCTACCTGGACCGGCCGGTCCAGGCGGAGGTGACGGAAGACTGGCCGGAGGCGCCTTTGCCGGCGGGCTAACAACGAAGTGCTGGGAAACTGTTGTCGAAGGCGGCCACATTGCCGCTGTCAGAACTTCACCACCATCAGGATGGCGCGCGCTGGGCCGTCAACGGCGGTGATGCAATGAGGGACGTCCGCGGCGTAGCGGGCGGTGTCGCCCTTGCCGATCAGGCCCTTGGCGACACCGGAGGTAACCTCCAGCCGGCCTTCCTCCGCAACCAGTTGTTCGCGGGTGCCACGCTCATGCGGCTTGCTCTCCAGCTTGCCGCCCGCAGCAAAGATCAGTTCGTAGACTTCAAAGCGCCCCGTGTCCTGAGGCGACGACAGGATGCGGATCTTGCAGCCATCGCCCGCCCGATCCAGCGCCGGGGTCTGGTGCTCATGCAGGATTTCGACACGATCTTCCGCAGCCTCCTCGCCCAGGAGGCCGGCAAAATCGACATTCAGTGCGCGGGTCAGGTTCAGAAGCGTCGCAACGGTCGGATTGGATTCGCCGCGCTCGATCTGGCTGACCATGGAACGGGAGACACCGGATAGCTTTTCCACCGCCTCCAGGGAAAGCCCCTGGGTACGGCGTGCCTTTTTCAGGCGTTCGGGCAAACGGGCGAGAATATCTGAATCTGTCATTGCGGAACTAAAATCCGTTCAGCCGGATTTTGCAATTTTTCTTTTCACCGCCCCCGCTTCGCGGCAACCGTGTTACGGTCGCGTCGGCCGACAAGAACAACAAGCGGCTAAGTTTCGGGGGAGATCGCATGCCTGCATTGCCACGACTGTTTTTCGCAACTGCTGCCATCTTTGCACTGGCCGGCATGGTCTGGGGCATTCACATGTCCGCCACGACCGACCACACGCTGGCGCCCGCACATGGACATCTCAATCTTCTGGGCTTCGTCATGCTCTCAGTCTTCGGCGCATACTATGCCCTTGTGCCCCAGGCCGCGACCACCGGCCTTGCCAGGATCCACTATGGCATGAGTGTCCTGACGGTGGTCACAATGGCGCCCGGTATTGTGCTCGCCATCAACGGTACCGACGAGATTCTGGCCAAGGCCAGTTCGGTTCTGGCCGTGTTGACCATGCTGGTTTTCCTCGTCACCATCTTAAGAAATCGCACCGGCTGATCCGCCGGTCGTTTCCGGGGCGCATCCTGTCGCATTCGGAACATCCCGACCACCGTGCCTTCCCATAGCGTTCTGACCAATGTCGGGTCGCCGGAAAGGCGTATTCCCGACACCTGAATTTTGGCAACGCTCCGGAGAGAGAACCCATGGCCAGCGATATCGAAATTGCCCGTGCAGCCAGCATGAAACCGATCCAGGAGATCGGTGAGCGGCTCAACATTCCCGAGGAATCCCTGCTGCCCTATGGCCGCACGAAGGCAAAGATCTCCGGGGACTACATCGAAAGCCTCAACGGGCGCGACAGCGGCAAGCTCATCCTGGTCACCGCGATCAACCCGACGCCGGCCGGTGAAGGCAAGACGACCACGACGGTCGGCCTCGGCGACGGTCTCAACAAGATCGGCAAGAACGCCATGATCTGCCTGCGCGAACCGTCTCTCGGCCCCTGCTTCGGCATGAAGGGTGGCGCGGCCGGTGGCGGCTATGCCCAGGTCGTTCCGATGGAAGACATCAACCTGCATTTCACCGGTGACTTCCACGCCATTACCTCCGCACATAACCTGCTGGCCGCTCTGATCGAGAACCACATCTACTGGGGCAATGAGCTGGGCATCGACCAGCGCCGCGTGACCTGGCGCCGAGTGCTCGACATGAACGACCGCGCCCTGCGCGAAATCGTCTGCTCCCTCGGCGGTGTTGCCAACGGTTTCCCGCGTGAAGGCGGCTTCGACATCACGGTGGCTTCCGAAATCATGGCGATCCTGTGCCTCGCAACAGATCTGGACGACCTGCAGAAGCGTCTTGGCGACATCATCGTTGCCTATCGCCGCGACCGCACCGCGATCACCGCGCGCGAGCTGGAAGCCGATGGCGCGATGACCGTTCTTTTGAAGGAAGCCATGCAGCCGAACCTGGTGCAGACGCTGGAAAACAACCCGGCCTTCATCCACGGCGGCCCCTTCGCCAACATCGCCCATGGCTGCAACTCCGTCGTTGCCACACAGACGGCCCTGAAACTGGCGGACTACGTGGTGACCGAAGCCGGCTTTGGTGCTGACCTGGGCGCCGAAAAGTTCTTCGACATCAAGTGCCGCAAGGCCGGCCTGTCGCCGGACGCCGTGGTGATCGTCGCCACGATCAAGGCCCTGAAGATGAATGGCGGTGTCGCCAAGGAAGACCTCGGCGCAGAAAATGTCGACGCGGTCGTGAATGGCTGCGCCAACCTCGGCCGCCATATCGAGAACGTCAAGCAGTTCGGCGTCCCGGCCGTTGTCGCCATCAACCACTTCACCGCCGACACCGAAGCCGAAGTGCAGGCCGTGAGGGACTATTGCGCCGAGCTCGGCGTCGACGCGATCCTGGCAACCCACTGGGCCAACGGCTCCGCCGGCACGGAAGAGCTTGCCAAGCGCGTGTCCGAACTTGCTGAAAGCGGCGCGGCACAGTTCGCCCCGCTTTATGACGACAGCCTGTCGCTGTTCGAAAAGATCGAGACCATCGCCAAGCGCATCTACCGCGCCGACGAGGTGCTCGCCGACAAGTCCGTGCGCGACCAGCTCAAGCGCTGGGAAGCCGACGGTTTCGGCGACCTGCCGGTCTGCATGGCCAAGACCCAGTATTCCTTCTCCACCGATCCGCAGCTGCGCGGAGCGCCCACCGGCCACAGCCTGCCGGTGCGCGAAGTGCGCCTGTCGGCCGGCGCCGGCTTCATCGTGGTGATCTGCGGGGAAATCATGACCATGCCCGGCCTGCCGCGCGTGCCCTCGGCCAACCACATCAAGCTGGACGAGCAAGGTCAGATTGAAGGGCTGTTCTGATCTCGTCCGGACCAGAACAGCTAACTCGGGCGGATCGCAAGATCCGCCCTTTTTCTTTTCGGCGATCGGGCTGCCGCTCTGCCCCCCGTAAGTTTAGACAGCTACAAATCTTTCCCGACTCGGCTCACACTTTTTCACAAAGTTGCCGGTATCGCTCCCCTGTCGCGTAAGCGACTTGCCGTGTCGCTTTGGAGATATCGGCAAAACCGGCTTGAGGCATAAGGTTTTTCCTTAATTGATGGCCCTTACGCGCTTGTGGCGCGCCCTGGTGGAGCTACCCCATGTCTGACGAAGAAGATATCGATCTCGCCTCCCTGTCCGACGACGAACTTGTCGAACAGATGCATGACGACCTCTATGACGGTCTTCAGGAAGAAATCACGGACGCGGTCAACATCCTTCTTGAGCGTGGCTGGGCTCCCTACGACATCCTGACCAAGGCGCTGGTCGAAGGCATGCGCATCGTTGGCATCGACTTCCGCGATGGCATCCTGTTCGTGCCGGAAGTGCTCCTGTCCGCCAACGCCATGAAGGCCGGCATGGGCATCCTGCGGCCGCTGCTGGCCGAAACCGGTGCCCCGAAAGTCGGCAAGATGGTCATCGGCACCGTCAAGGGCGACATTCACGACATCGGCAAGAACCTTGTGTCCATGATGATGGAAGGCGCCGGCTTCGAAGTGATCGACATCGGCATCAACAACCCGGTCGAAAACTACCTCGCCGCGCTGGAAGAGCACCAGCCGGACATTCTCGGCATGTCCGCGCTTCTGACCACGACCATGCCCTACATGAAAGTCGTCATCGACGAGATGAAGGCCAAGGGCCTGCGCGACGATTATATCGTGCTCGTTGGCGGTGCTCCTCTCAACGAGGAATTCGGCGAAGCGGTTGGTGCCGACGGATATTGCCGTGACGCCGCCGTCGCCGTGGAAATGGCGAAGGACCTCATCGCCCGCCGCCACAACCAGCTTGCAAACAGAGGCTGACGAACGGTGTTTCGGGAGGCTGCCGACATGCGGGCGGGCGAGCCTCTCTTTCCGATCGAGACCGAAGGGGACGCGAACGACAAGATCGGCCGCGTCCTCGTTATTGCCTGCGGCGCACTGGCCCGCGAAATCATCGCGATCCGCAAGGCCAATCAGCTCGACCATGTCGACCTGACCTGCCTGCCGGCCCAGCTGCACAACACCCCTGACAAGATCCCCGACGAAGTCCGCCGCGTCATCTCAATGAACCGCGATGTCTATTCCGACATTCTGGTCGCCTATGGCGATTGCGGCACAGGCGGATTGCTGGACGTTGTACTGGAAGAAACCGGCGCTCGCCGCATCGAGGGCGCCCATTGTTATGCCTTCTTCACCGGGATCGAAGCCTTCGACCAGTTGGAAGAAGACCAGCTTGGGACCTTCTACCTGACCGATTTTCTGGCGCGCCATTTCCAGACCATGGTGATCGAGCCTCTCGGACTCGACTGGCACCCGCATCTCAGAGACATGTATTTCGGCCATTACACCCGCGTTCTCTATATGGCCCAGACAGACGATCCGGAGCTGGAGGCCGCCGCCCGCCGGGCCGCAGAGCGCCTCGGCCTGGCCTTTGAAATGACGCGAACCGGTTATGGTCTGCTGGCTCCGTTTGTCGGCGGCAGGGCCAACGACTGACTGTCGCAAAATCGACTGATGCGAGGTCGGTTTTTCACGCGCTGATGCCGCTATCAGGCGAAACGGAAATCGTGGCTTCCGGCAAACATGGGTCTTCGGAGGAAGAAGAGACTATGGCGCAGAAAATCATCGTTTACTGGCGGGACATCCCGGCTCAGATCCTGGTGAAAAAGGGACGCAAGTCGGCCCGTCGGGAGCTGCCGGCCATGTTCATGGAAGCGATCGATGCCTGTGCGATGCGGATCGGGGCCAAGGACAGCGACGCCTATATGGCGGAGTGGCGCCGCACCGATCCTGTCGATGTCTCTGACGATCTGGAAACGGAAGCGGATACGGCGCTCGACGACCTTGTCGCCGCTTATCCAAAAGAGCGACTGAAGACCTTGCTTGCAAGTGGAGGAACGGAACATGACTGAGCAGCGCCTGCTGGAAAACGGGCGGCTACCCGCCTCCACCGAAATGTCGCCGAAGCAGGTGGTCGAAAAGACCGAGCTACTGCAGACTATCCCGGCCGGCACACAGGTCTATGTCACCGATCTCGGCAACTGCCCCGAAGACATGATTGTCGACGCCGCCCGCGTCCTGCGCGACAACAAGCTGGTTGCCGTGCCGCACATGGCCGCCCGCCGTTATCCGTCTCTGGAGGCTTTCGAGCGCCGGATCAAGCGCCTGACCCAGGAAGCCGGTGCCACCGAGGTGCTGACCATTGCAGGGGAAGCCGACAAGGCCGGTCCTCTCACCTCCTCTGTCGCCCTCCTGGAAACCGGTCTTTTTGACAAGCTCGGCATCAAGAAGATTGCCGTGGCCGGTCACCCGGAAGGCGCGCCGGACATCAAGCCGGACGTGATCAAGTCGTTCCTGATGCGCAAGCACGAACTCGCCGCTGAAAGCGATGCCGAATTCCGCATTGTCACCCAGTTCGGCTTCGACCCGCACCGGGTCAGCCTGTGGCTCGACGAGCTGCGTGAATGGGGCAACCAGTTCCCGGTCCATGTCGGCGTTGCCGGCCCGGCCAAGATGACGACGCTTCTGAAATATGCCGCCTTTGCCGGTGTCGAGAACTCTCTGAACTTCCTGAAGAAGCGCGGCGGTGCCGTGGTCTCCATGCTGGCAGGTTATGATCCGGCCACCATGGTCGAGCCGCTGGAAACCCGTGTCACCAGCCAGCCTACGACCCAGCTGGCCCAGATCCATGTTTACCCGTTCGGCGGGATCCAGAAGACCGCGGACTGGCTGCATGGCCGCGGGAGCTGGTCCTTTCAAACCCCGTCCTCAACCCTGACAGCCAACGAGAGCGCATAAATGACCCGCACCGTTGTCGCATCCGCGACCAAGGAAATCATCATCGGCTTCGACCAGCCTTTCTGTGTCATCGGCGAGCGGATCAACCCGACCGGCCGCAAGAAACTGGCAGCCGAGATGGCTGACGGCAATTTCGAGACCGTAAAGGCAGACGCCCTGGCACAGGTCGCCGCCGGCGCCACCATGCTTGACGTCAATGCCGGCGTGACCGCGGTCAACCCGAACGAGACTGAACCACCGCTACTGGTCAAGACTCTCGAGATTGTTCAGGACCTTACGGACGTTCCCTTGTCCATCGATTCATCCGTGACCGCCGCCATCCAGGCGGGTCTGGAAGTTGCCAAAGGGCGCCCGCTGGTCAATTCCGTGACCGGCGAGGAAGAGAAGCTGGAAGCCATCCTGCCGCTGATCAAGAAATACGACGTTCCGGTTGTTGCGATTTCGAATGACGAAACAGGCATTTCGGAAGACCCGGATGTGCGCTTCGATGTTGCGAAAAAGATCGTCGAGCGCGCCGCCGACTACGGCATTCCGGCCCATGACATCGTGGTCGATCCGCTGGTGATGCCGATCGGCGCCATGGGCACGGCTGGCCAGCAGGTGTTCCGTCTGCTCCGCCGTCTGCGCGAGGAACTGAAGGTCAACACGACCTGCGGTCTGTCCAACATCTCCTTCGGCCTGCCGCATCGCCACGGCATCAATGCAGGCTTCATCCCGATGGTGATCGGTGCCGGCATGACCTCGGCGATCATGAACCCGTGCCGCCCGCAGGAAATGGAAGCCGTCCGCGCCGCCAACGTCCTGAACGGCACCGATCCGAACTGCCAGGAATGGATCATGACCTATCGCGACCATCAGCCGGCTGCCGCCGGCGCGACAGCTGCCCCCGCTGAAGGCGGAGCTGCTGCTGGCGGTCGCCGCCGTGGTGGCCGTGCGGCACGGCGCGCCGGCTGACGCAACAGCAAACACAGTTTGCGGTTCTCTCCCCTCCGCAAACCGGGTGGTTTTTCTCCAGCTTTCCGGTTGAGACACCCACCCCACTTCCCCTCCCCGCAAGCGGGAGGGGTTTTGCGTGTCGGGAGGCACGTTTTCCGCACCCCCTTTCGAGGGGAGTTCCGGCGGGCCTGGTCCCGCAACGTTTGAAACCGGTAGTGACAGATCGCAGCCATGACCGAGACAGACAGACACGCCAAAGTCGTTTTCCAGCCGAGCGGACGCAGGGGCACATTCCCGGTGGGAACGCCGCTTCTTGATGCGGCCCGCTCTCTTGGGGTTTATGTCGAGTCGGTTTGTGGTGGCCGCGGGATATGCGGGCGCTGCCAGATCTCGGTCTCCGAAGGCACCTTCGCCAAGGAGAACCTAACCAGCGCTGCGAAAAACCTGGAAGCGGCCACGGAAGCTGAAAACCGCTATGCCAGCCTGCGCAACCTGCCGGCGCACCGGCGCCTCTCCTGTCAGGCGAAGATCCTCGGTGACCTCGTTGTCGATGTCCCGACCGATGCCCAGACCAACCGACAGGTCGTGCGCAAGCGTGCCGAGGCCCGACAGATCGATGCGGACAGCGCAATTTCCCTGATCACCGTCTCCATTGACGAGCCGGACATGGAAACGCCGCGCGGAGATATTGACCGCCTGCGCGAAGCCCTGACAAGTGCGACCGGGCTGGCCGACCTGTGCATCGACCCGATCCTGTTGCCGGCCGTTCAAACAACCCTGCGCAAGGGACAGTGGACCGTCACGGCGGCCATTCATCAGGACCGGGGTGTATTGCCGACACTTGTCGCGCTCTGGCCGGGTGAAAAGAACGCCGTCTACGGCCTTGCGGTCGATATCGGATCGACCACCATCGCCGCCCATCTCTGCAATCTTCAAAATGGCCGGACGGTCTCGTCGGCAGGCACGTCGAACCCGCAGATCCGCTTTGGCGAAGACCTGATGTCGCGCGTCTCCTACGTGCAGATGAACCCGGCCAAGCTGCCGGACCTGACAAGGGCTGTTCGTGAGGCGATCAATTCCCTGATCGGCAAGCTGGTTGGCGATGTCGGCGCCGAACGCAGCGATGTGCTCGACGCCACCTTTGTCGGCAACCCCGTGATGCATCACCTTTTCCTCGGCATCGATCCGGTGGAACTGGGCGGCGCTCCGTTTGCGCTGGCAGCCTCTGATGCGATGGTGCTGAGCGCCCGCGATCTCGACCTGGAGCTCAATCCGGGCGCGCGGGTCTACATGCTGCCCTGCATCGCAGGCCATGTCGGCGCCGATGCAGCTGCAGCCACCCTTGCCGAGAGCCCTTACAAACACGACGAGATCACGCTGCTCGTCGATGTCGGCACCAACGCAGAGATCGTCCTCGGCAGCAAGAAACGCCTTCTGGCGGCCTCCTCGCCCACTGGTCCCGCTTTTGAAGGCGCGGAGATTTCCTCCGGTCAGCGCGCTGCTCCCGGTGCCATAGAGCGCATCCGCATCGACAAGGAGACGCTGGAACCCCGGTTCAAGGTGATTGGCGTCGACGAATGGTCTGATGAAGAAGGTTTTGCCGAAAAGGTCGACAGCGTCGGTGTCACCGGCATTTGCGGCTCCGGCATCATCGAGGCGGTGGCGGAGATGTATCTCGCCGGCCTCATCACCGAGGACGGCGTCATCGACGGCGCCATGGCGGCACGGACCAGCCGGGTCCAGTCCAGGGGCCGGACCTTTTCCTACCTGATTGCCGACCAGGACGTCGAGATCTCGATCCTGCAGACCGATATCCGGGCCATTCAGCTCGCCAAGGGCGCGCTCTATGCCGGGGTCAAACTGCTGCAGGACAAGCTCGGCACCTACCGGCTTGACCGGATCCGGCTGGCCGGCGCCTTCGGCAGCTATATCGACCCCAAATATGCCATGGTGCTTGGCCTGATTCCTGACTGTCCGCTTGCAGGCGTCTCAGGTGTCGGCAACGCGGCTGGCACCGGTGCGCGCATGGCGCTGCTCAATCGCGGTTACCGCCGGGAAATCGAACAGACCGTGCGGGATATCGAAAAGATCGAGACGGCTCTGGAACCGAAGTTCCAGGAGCATTTCGTCAACGCGATGGCGCTGCCGAACAAGGTCGACCCCTTCCCCAACCTGCGCGGTGCGATCGAACTGCCGGAGAAAAAAACACTCGTGGAAAGCGAAGCTGGCGGTGGTGAGCGCCGGCGCCGGCGCAGACGTGGCTAAAGCGTTTCACCAGGCAAATTCTCCAGGAAGAAGGCGGTCAGGTCGCTTCGCTCTCTGACCGCTGCCCTGGCCTGGTGCCGCCTTCTTCGCCGTCCTGTCAATGCGATCCTGCCAGGCCCGTTAGCAGCTGAAATCCGACAAGCGTCAGGCACAGCAGCGCACCGAACAGCCCCCACCAACGCATTCGCGACAGTTTTCTTTCCGGGCTCCGCCTGGCAAGGGCAAAAAGGGCGGTGTTGACCAGCGCAAACACGCTGAGTGTAATAAGACTGGTCGCTTCGGCCAGTCGGACCAGCGGAAACAGCAGTGCCAGGCCAAGGATCACCGAACCGACAAAAACCGTCGCTCTTGCCGGGGTCTGCCTCACCGGATCGACACCTGCAAACCAGATGGGGGCGATCCCCTCATTCGCCATGCCGTAGAGAACGCGACTGGCCATCACGATCTGCACCAGAATGCCATTGACCATCGCAATGGCGGCAGTTGCGGCAAGCGGTTTTCCGGAGTGACCTGAAACGGCCTCGAACAGTCGGGCCATCGGTGCACCCGACGTCACGATGGCTTCCCTGTCTGCCGCAAGCGCGGCAATGACTGCAAGCAGGACATAGACCACAAGCGTGATGCCAAGGGTCCAGTAAACAGCGCGTGGAACCGTCCTTTCGGCGGCAACCGTCTCTTCGCACATGTTCACGATGTCCTCAAAGCCGATAAAGGCAAAAAACGCCAGAATGCCGCTGGACAAGATCCCCATATAGACCACCGTCTCCTGTTCGGGAACGAAGGTCATGGCAACGGCCCTGGCATCTCCGAGCAAGGGCGCACCGAATGCAATCACAACGATCAGCGCCCCGAGTTCCAGAAGCGTAATGGCCGCGGCAAACAACACGCTTTCGCGCACGCCGAACCAGGCGACCGCAGACAATAAAACGATCACGGCCATAACGAGCAGCGTTTCGGGAACAGGAAACAGCGCCCCCAGATAGCCGGCAAATGCCAGGGCGATCACCGCGCTTGAAATGATACCGGTCATCACAACGCCGTATCCTGCAACCCGCGCAAAGACCGGACCTAGACCACGATTGACGAACACCGCCTCGCCGCCTGCCTTGGGGTAGCGTCTGATCAGGACCGCATAGGAAACGCCGGTGACCCCGGCAATGAGGCCCGCCAGCAGGAACGCCAGCGGGGCGTTGTCACCTGCGCGTGCCAGAACCTGTCCGATCAGCGCAAAGATGCCGGCACCAATCGTGACACCGACTCCGTAGAAGACAAGCCAGGGCAAGGTCAGTGCCCGCCTGAGCTTTCCCTTTCCAGTGTCTTGCTCTCCCGACATGGAGCCAGTCTGGACGAGAGCGCCAGACAATCCAATTGGGCGAAAAACGTATTCGGTCGCAGGAACGACGGATCAGGGATCCCAGAAATACTGCTCTCGTAGCCGCCGCCAGATCTTTTCGCCGACAAGGCAGTCATAAGGCTCCTCGAACGTGATCTGCGCTTTCATGACCCTGGGCGGCTGGTAAGGCATGCGTCCCCCGATCTCCAGGATCAGCTTGCGGCGCACGGCGTCGGGAAATTGTGCCCATTCGATCACCGGGATCACGAAACTGGTCGGGCCACCGATGACGCAGCGCCGGTAATACACGTCGAGATCCGGGATATTGAACTGAAAACCGATGCCGCCCTTGGTCATCAGCGGCAGTCCATTGATGACGTAGCCACGGTCAACCGCCGCATCGCGCGCCAGAGTGACGGGGGATCCCTGGTTGTTGGGGCCGTCTCCGGAAATGTCGATCACCCGGCGCGTTGCTACATAGGGGGCTTCATCCAGTAGTTTGGAGGCATACCGGATCGCGCCGGAAATCGATGTCCGCCGTTGACCATAGGTGGTGTCCTCCAGCACCTTGTCGGCAAATGCCTGTGCGTCCGCCTGCGTCTCGATCACCGACCAGGGCACGATCTCGCGGGCGTGGCTTTCATTGGCCCATTCGAACATCATCAGCGCAATCCGGCGATGTTCGCCCAGGTTGATGGCCCGCACGACCTCGGGACTGGCAATCGCGGCAGCATATCCCTGGCGCTGAATCTGGAGTTCTTCCGGTGACATCGATCTGGAAACGTCGACCGCCAGCACCAGGGCAACATCTACCCTCTCCTGTGCAGAGGCAGGCAGAAGAGGCGCCAGCAGGAGAAGCGCTGCGCCGACGAGAAATCGGAACCGGTGTGGCCTCCACATGACCTTAGGATACCTCAATTCCGCTGAACCGCCAGCGGCACGATCCGGCACGTCCGTAAACGAACTGTGATCGAAGCCACCGCAACGCAACTGTTTGCCGTTCACCCCGCGCCTGCCTTCCGCTATAAGGATCGCCAAGACAAAGACTTCAGGGAGCATTCCATGTCCGACACCGCCGCCAATGACGAAATCGAAAAACCGATGCTGGCGACCATGCTGCATGAAGGTGTCTACCGGATCGTCATGCAGCGTCCGGAACGGATGAATTCCCTGTCGACTGCCATGATGTCGGCGCTGTCCGGAGAGCTGCAAAAGGCAGCGGACGATCCGGCTGTCCGGGTGATCCTTCTGGGTGCCGAAGGCAAGGTCTTCTGCGCCGGTCACGACCTCAAGGAACTGACTGCAGCCCGCGCCGAAGCCGACGGTGGCAAGGCCACCTACGAGCGCATCATGCGGCAGTGTTCCGACCTGATGCAGCAGATCGTGCGGCTGCCCAAGCCGGTGATCGCCGTGGTGACGGGCGTTGCCACCGCTGCCGGCTGCCAGCTGGTCGCCTCCTGCGACCTGGCGATTGCGACAGACACCGCGACCTTCTGCACACCGGGCGTCAATATCGGCCTGTTCTGCTCCACGCCGATGGTGGCCCTTTCCAGAAACGTTGCCCCGAAACAGGCGATGGAGATGCTGCTCACCGGCGAAAGCATCGACGCTTCGACCGCCAAGGACTTCGGCCTGATCAACCGCATCGTTCCGGGCGACTACCTGGAACAGGTCGTGCAGAAATATGCCGAAGCGATCGCCTCGAAATCCGCCAAGACGCTCAAGATCGGCAAGGAAGCCTTCTACCGCCAGCTGGAAATGCCGCTGACGGACGCCTATGACTTTGCCGCCGCAACCATGGTGGAAAACATGATGGCCCGCGACGCGGAAGAAGGCATTTCCGCCTTCCTGCAAAAGCGCAAACCGGAATGGACGGACAGCTGAGGTCAAGGCACCTGCCGTAAGGTTTCGTTTCTGAAAGCAACTCCGGAGGGCTTGATGTCCCAGGCTGGCTATTCCGGTCGCCCCCTGTCGGCCAAACTGGGCTTGAAGCCTGGTATGACCTGCTGGCGGCACAACATGCCCGAAGCGATCGCAAACCTTCTGGGTGACCAGGCGCCGGAAACCAAACCTGTTGCCGGCCCCCTCCCCGGTCTCGAGTGTGCGCATCTGTTCGTTACGGAGCGCAGCGAACTGACAGACCTACTTCGAAAACTGCGAGGCCTCCTGGCACCTGATGGAATGATCTGGGTGTCCTGGCCCAAGAAGGCCAGCAAGGTACCGACCACGGTGACCGAGGACGTCGTGCGGGAGATCTGCCTGCCGATGGGCCTGGTCGACGTCAAGGTCTGTGCCGTCGACACGGTCTGGTCGGGCCTGAAGCTGGTTATCCGCAAGGAGCTCAGGAAAGAGCAGGCTGAGCGTCTGTCAGCAAAGGGCTAGGCGTGTATTGCATGGCTCTGTTTGTCCTCCCGGATGAAGCTTAGCCAAGCCCCAGGCCCCAGGACGTCCGGGAAGTCGATATTTCGTCGAACCGACAAGATGAAGTATCCTGGTACCCCGCTTTCGCGGGGATGACAGCAACGGTGATCGGTCAACTCTGGTTCCAGTGCAGCTGATCCGACTTTGCATGAGGGGCAGACAAACCCGGTGTCTGCCTCACTTCAACGGCAGAAAAATATCCGTCTCGGCTTCATGTTCGGGCACGTCCGGATAGAAACTCAAACGCTGGACAAAGAGCGGAAAGTCACGCAATTCCTCTCCGCTTTCCGGGAGCCAGTCACGATAAAGCGAGCGGATTGCAGCTTCCGCGAAGTCGAGAGAGCCGGAATGGCGGATCACCGCGCAACGCCCGCCGGGGATGGTTTTTGTGACCATGCCATAACCGTTGTCGGGCACTGGTGCTGAGACCGAACAGCAGAAATCAAACCGAAAATCTTCCGGCGGCGTCGCTTTCGGGTCGTCATAGAGAATATTGAACGTGGCGTGTCTGGACGGCGGCAGTCCGTAAGCCCGCCGCCAGGCGATGAATTGCTGGGCCGAAGCCGTCAGGCCGGTCTGCGGTCCACGATGTTCCAGGGCTGCGACCAGTGTCTCGGGAAACAGGCTGATACGTATTGTTTCCGGGTCGAGAGTTTTTCCGGGCATGAACTGTCCTTTCAGATCCAAGAGAGGGTCATAAGTCAGATGCCAGGTGGTCCAGTCGGGCCTCTTACGGAACGCTGTTGGGCTCTGGCCAAAGGCGCGTTTGAACGCACGGGAAAAGCTCTCCAGGTTCTGATAAGCGGCTTCATAGGCAATGTCGGTGACAGACTGCTCCGGGCGAAAGGCAAGTTGGTGCCCTGCCCTGTTGAGTCGCATCAGTCGCTGATAGTCGGCGACACCAATGCCCAGAAGCGCGGAAAACTGCCGCTGGAAGTGAAACCTCGAATAGGCGGCCTTGTCCGCCAGCAGGTCCATGTCAAGCGGATGGTCGAGCGTCCGGTCGATCTCCCTGATCACTCTTTCAAACCTTGCGCCGATGGCCGTCATAAGTTTCCTGTCCTCCGGGACTTCCTGACCTTCCCGTCTTAGCGTGCCTGGTCCGGCGCTGCCTGACCGCACATGCGCTCTTTGACATGTGACCTGTTGCCCCGGACGAAAGCCTTGCGGTTGCCAGCGATTTCGCCTTGGATAGCGCCCGAGTCTGCAAGGGATCTTTCATGAATCACGACGCCTATTCCGACGCCTATGTCAGCGCCATTCTGGACGAGGTCAAAACGGTGGCCATGATCGGCGCCAGCGCCAACAACGTGCGGCCGTCCTATTTCGTTCTGAAATACCTGCTCTCCAAGGGCTACGAGGTCTGGCCGATCAATCCGGGCCAGGCCGGCAAGGAAATTCTGGGCCAGACCGTCTATGCCTCGCTGGACGACCTGCCTGCCACGCCTGACATGATCGACATCTTTCGCAATTCCGAAGCCGCCGGGCAAATCGTGGACGATGTGATCGCCAGCGGACGTCTGCCCAAAGTGATCTGGATGCAGCTGACCGTACGCCATGACGAAGCCGCCAAACGGGCTGAAGCGGCTGGAATCAGGATGGTCATGGACCGCTGCCCGAAGATCGAATATGGCCGCCTGTCCGGAGAAATCGGTTGGGCCGGCGTCAACTCCAGGACGCTCTCCTCCAAGCGACCGGCGCTCAAGTCGGGCTTTCAGCATCGCGGCCTTTCCCGGGACAAATCTGGCTGAACACTGAAGCAAGACCAGCCTCGCGCAACGCTCCTGCTTCAACCTTTCAGGCGTGTTTCATTGGCCGGCGCCCCGGCGCCGGCCCTTGTCTGGCCCTGGAAGATGACATCCGATCCGACGCTCTTTACCTCGTTTGAATGGGTGCTGCTGGCCATGGCGGCGCTGGTATCGCTGACGATGTTCGCTCTCTTTTACAGGTCCGATCCAGATTTTCCTTTTGCCGAACAGGAGGAAAACTGGGCCAGGGACAGGGCAACGCCAGGAAAGAAAGCTTCCGTTGCCCCGGTATCTACCAAGAGAATGAACCCCGGAAAAGGACGCTGAAAAGTTTAGGGATCTTTTAGGCAAACTCTTGGCGAATTCGCGCCAAATCCGGTCGATTCCCTTTCCGTATTTTCAACAGGCACTCCTTAACCTTTCCTAACGTCATCTTTCTCGAACGGTTGGAGGCCGTCATGTTGACCGCGCTTGGCGACACCGCCCTGTTGGCCTGGAGCTTGCCGCTCATTGCAGTGGTTTTGCTATTTGGCGTCTATTTTCTGCTGAAAATCGAGTGTCGCAGAGACATGTCCGACCGGTAAGGGGTCCAAGTCGCACGACGGCGAAACCTACGTATTTTCAACGAAGCCCATCAATACAGAAAAACGTTCTTTGACCTGCCTTGTCCGTTCGGTCAAACTGGCCGCCAATCCAACAGGGAGGTCTGTTCATGAGCGAAAATATTCCAGGGTTTTCAACTCTTGCCATCCATGCCGGAGCGGCGCCGGATCCGTCCACCGGGGCCCGTGCGACGCCGATCTATCAGACAACATCCTTCGTCTTTGACGATGTCGATCACGCCGCCTCCCTGTTCGGCCTGCAGGCCTTCGGGAACATCTATACCCGCATCACCAACCCGACGACCGCCGTCCTGGAAGAGCGCGTCGCGGCGCTGGAAGGCGGCACTGCCGCACTTGCCACGGCCTCCGGCCACTCCGCGCAGCTGCTGTGTTTCCATACGCTCATGCAGCCCGGTGACAATATCGTCGCAGCCAACAAGCTCTACGGCGGCTCCATCAATCAGCTCAACCACTCATTCAAGAGTTTCGGCTGGGGTGTGAAATGGGCCGATCCCGCCGATCTCAACAGCTTCGAAGCGGCAATTGACGACAAGACCCGCGCCATCTTCATCGAGAGCCTCGCCAACCCGGGCGGTATCATTGTCGACATCGAGGCCATTGCGACACTCGCCAAGGCCAAGGGCATTCCGCTGGTGGTCGACAACACCATGGCAACGCCCTACCTCTGCCGCCCGATCGAACACGGTGCCGACGTCGTTCTGCATTCGCTGACGAAGTTCATGGGCGGTCACGGCAATTCCATGGGCGGCATCATTGTCGACGGCGGCAGCTTCGACTGGTCCGCCAGCGGCAACTATCCGCTGCTGTCCGAACCGCGCCCGGAGTATCAGGGCGTTGTCCTGCACGAGACCTTCGGCAATTTCGCCTTTGCGATTGCCTGCCGCGTGCTCGGCCTGCGCGATCTTGGCCCCGCCATCTCGCCCTTCAACGCCTTCATGATCCTGACCGGCATCGAAACCCTGCCGCTGCGCATGCAGCGTCATTCTGACAATGCCAAGAAGGTGGCGCTGCATCTGGGTGGTCATGACAAGGTGAAGTGGGTGTCCTACGCCGCCCTGCCCGACGACCCGCATCACAGCCTGCAGCAGAAATACATGCCCAAGGGCGCCGGGGCCGTTTTCACCTTCGGTGTGGAAGGCGGTTATGACGCCGGCGTCTCGCTGGTCAGCAAGGTGGAACTGTTCTCGCATCTCGCCAATATCGGCGACACGCGCAGCCTGATCATCCACCCGGCTTCCACGACGCACCGCCAGCTGACAGACGAACAGAAAACGGCGGCAGGTGCAGGCCCGGATGTTGTTCGGATCTCTGTCGGTCTTGAAGATGTCGACGACATCATTGCCGACCTGGAACAGGCCCTGTCCGGCTAAAGAAATCAAAGACCAGAGGCTCGCGTCTGAACGCGAGCCTCAAGCCATCCTTCGCAATCTGCTAGCGTTTCACTGCAAATTCCTGAAACAGGTAGCCGTTGTCATAGGTCCGCGTTTCCAGTTCGGCAAACGCTGGACACTGCACAGCCCCGTCAAACAACCGGGTGCCGGCCCCCAGCAGGACGGGAGCACGTTTCAGACGAATGATGTCGATCAGCCCTGCCGCCAGCAGCGCCCCTGCGACCACGCCGCCACCACAGAGGTAGACAGGTCCGGCTGAGGTCCGTTTCAGCTTTTCCAGTTGCGCAATGTCCAGGGCCGGCGCGACGGAAACCTCGGCCGATTCCGGTAACACCAGTGACCTTGAAAAGACGATGGTCTGCATGTGTTTGTAAGGATTTTCGCCCGGTTTCAGACCAAACCGGTACCCGAACTCGTAGGTGTGGCGTCCCATGATGGCAACGGCGTACTGAGCCAAGCGCGCAAAATAGTCGTCCACGACAGGTCCCTCATGGGCGAAACCTGAAATGTCGCCGCCAGGACCAGCAATAAAGCCGTCAATAGAGACAGCCACGTCATAAATGATGGGTTGCATGATGTGCTCCGCAAGTAAAACCAATGTGGCCGAAGGCCATGTTCAATGGGGTTTTACTTGTTCATCGTCGGAGCACTCCTCTTTGGGCAATTCCTAGCAACAGACCCGGCACAGGGTCAAGATCCGCTCGAAACGAGCTCTCCCCCGCGCCTTGTACCGTTGGCTAAGCGTGTCAGCTTCTGATCGGGTAACTCCCGCGAAGCACGGCCAGATATTCCACGCAGGCTGCCAGGACGACCACCGCGAACCCCTGATGGATCAGCGCGATCGATAAAGGCACATGCCAGATCAGGGTCAGAATGCCGAAGACGGCCTGCAGCAGGATGAACGCACCGATATGCGCCCCCGCACGCCGCAGTTCCTTGCGCTGGCTGAGCCGCAACGTCCCGACCGTCAGGACAAGGCCGGCAACGATCAGGAGATAGGCAGTCACGCGGTGCTGGAACTGCACCGTCATCACGTTTTCAAAGAAGTTCAGCCAGGCCGGCTGCATGGCGAGCAGGCCCTTGGGGATGATCTGCCCATCCATCAGCGGCCAGGTGTTGAACGTAAGACCCGCATTGAGGCCGGCGACCAGACCGCCAAGGAAGATCTGCACAAACACAAGCGCCAGAACCAGCTTGCCGATCATGTCGAGCCGGTCCCGTTCAAACGGATCCGGCTCCGCGAGCGGTGCGAGCCTGCGGGCGATCCAGTAGAGATAGGCAAAGATGATCAAGGCCAGGGTCAGATGGGTGGCCAGCCTGTACTGGCTGACATCCACGCGATCGACAAGGCCGGAGGCCACCATCCACCAGCCGACAAACCCCTGCAGACCGCCAAGAGCAAGACCGGCCACCAGTCTTGGCTTCAGCCAGGGCTCGATCCGCCCCATTGCCCAGAAGGCCACCATTGGCACAAAAAACGCCACGCCGATGAAACGTCCGAGCAGGCGATGTCCCCATTCCCACCAGAAGATGAACTTGAACTCCTCAAGGCTCATGCCCTTGTTGATGAGCTGGTATTCGGGAATCTGGCGATACTTTTCGAGTTCTTCTTCCCATTCGGCTTCCGTCAGCGGCGGGATCACGCCGTGAATCGGCTTCCATTCCGTGATCGAGAGGCCGGACTCGGTCAGTCGCGTGGCGCCGCCAACGACGACCATCGCCAGAATCAGGGCACAGACAAAATAGAGCCACCAGCGGATCAGAGCCCGGTCACGCCGGATCTTTTGCTGTCTGGCAGGAGAGACAAAGCCCTGCCCGGAAAGTGCGCTGTCGGCATTTGCAGTCATGAACCGGTCCCGGATTGCTGTCGATGGATTTGACCTTTTGCGAGCGGAGATATAGGTGCATATGCAGGACGGCAAGCGGTCCGGGACACTTTGCGGCAAAAGGTCCCTCATTCCGCGCCATTTTTCTCAAATTCAACGGACAGGCCCTGACATGGTCCCATCGTTTCGCAGATTTGTCGGCATGGTCGTGCTGGTAGTGTTTGTAATTGTCTATGCGTTCACGGCGATGGTGATCGGCGATTTGAAACTCCAGCAAGCCTCGTTCGTGGTGCAGCTGATCTATTTCGCCGTTGCAGGTCTTGCCTGGGTGATCCCGGCTGGCGCCATTATCTGGTGGATGCAAAAAGACGGGAGAAACCGGACTTGACGCCGAAGCCTGTCGCGGCCCACCGGGCCATGCGATAGAGCGCGAATGGCGCGCCGGTCAGGTATTGATCGACCACGGACGGGTCCTGGAAACGCCCGTTGAGCGAGACGCGCGGCAGCATCATCGGATCGCGCGCGTTTACCGATTGCAGCACCCCCGGAAGCGTCGTGACCGACGACGAAAACCCGATATCCCTGGCGATGTCCGCATCCCGCTGACCGACCGCATAGACCTTGCCATAGGGATAGGCGAAATGTTTCGGTCGGCGCCCGAGTTCCTGCTCCAGCCGTACCACACCCTTTTGAACGTCTGCCCTCGCCTCCTGCGTCTCCATGCGCGCCATTGCAAAATGGTCGTGCGTATGAGCGCCGATGGTCACAAGGTCGTCGTCGGCCAGGGACCGAAGTTCGTCCCAGGTCATCACCAGTTCGTCGGCAAGTGCCTTCAGGTCGAGGTTGTACCTGTCTGCGAGCGCGCGGATGATCATGCGCTGCTCCCGCTCACCGACTTCCAGCGTCAGGTAGTCCATGATTCTTTCAAAGCAGGAATTCTTTTCCGCAGCAGATCGGCAGGACAGCCCGCCAGCTGCGCCCGCCTGCGTGAAGACGACTTCTTCGTTGGCCGCAATGATCCGTTCCAGCGCCACCCACCACAATTCGCTTGTGCGGTCGACAAGACCCGTGGTCACAAAAATCGTGAACGGCGCCTCCAGTTCCTTCAGAACAGGATAGGCCACGTCCAGGTTGTCCCTGTAGCCATCATCAAAGGTCAGGACCGCGTAGCGCCGATGGCCATAGCCTGACTTGAGCAGGTCAACGGCCTCGTCCATCGAGATGATTTCGTAGCCATTCGCGCGGATCCGCTCGACTGCGGCGCGCAGAAACTCAGGGGAAATCTCGAGATGACGGTTGGGCTGAAAGGCATCGCTGCGTTCGGGCCGAACGTGATGCATCATGAACACGGCGCCACAACCTTGCGTGATAGGTGCCAGCAGACGCCCCAGCCCTGTTCCTTTCAGAACGCTGAACGCACGTGTGACTGCCTTTTGCCGCATTCCCATTTGGCTGTAATGCCCACCTTGAAAGAAGGTGCCAGTAAGGCACGGTTTCTTTAATAATTATTGCTAAATCTATCGAGACTTAATCCGTTCTGCCAGCACGTCTTAAAGCCTGTCCTTGTTGTTCGCAAAAAATGGTTTACCCATCTCCAAGAAGACGTTTCACGCCCTGTCAACGCCGCTAGGAGAGCCATTCATGACACGTGCCGCGTCCGATATTGAATTGGCGATTTTCACGAGGCTTAGCGAAGCTGACGCCGACTGGCAACAACTAAAAGATGCAGGATTGGGAAATCCTTACCAGTCCCTTGACTGGCTCCGGGCCTGGACCGAAACGCTCGGCCGGCAGTTGAAGGTCGAACCGATCCTTGTCGCCGGGCGACGTCAGGACCAGACCCAGTTGATCCTTCCCCTCGGGCTGGAGCACACCGCCGGTATCAAGACCCTCACTTTTCTGGGGCACCAGCATGGCAACCAGAACACCGGAATCTGGGACAGGGCGTTTTACGACAGCGTCGACGCGTCAGGGATGCACTCGCTGCTGCGAAAGGTCTGCGCCAAGGTCGGCGCTGACTTGTTGAAGCTGGAAAACGTGCCAATGACCTGGCACGGGCGGACGCATCCCCTGGTGTTCGACGGAGCGGCGCCCAGCCCCAGCCCGATCTTCACACGCCGCCTCGGGGATGATTTCGATGCCCTGTTTCGCGACACCCACAGCAAGTCGTCGCGCAAGAACCTGCTGCGCAAGGAACGGCACCTGCAGGCTGCAGGAGACTTTCGGATCGAAAAAGCTGCGGAGCGTCAGGAAATCGAACGCTGTCTCGCGATCTTCCTGGAACAACGGGAGCTGCGCGCGCGAGAAAGCGGCGTCCCGAACGCATTTGCAACGCCAGCTGCCCGTTCGTTCCTGGCACGGCAACTCGGACTTGACGACGCTATGCCGGCCTCCCTGGATCTCTGGTATCTGGAGACGGGCGGTGCCATTCGTGCCACCTATCTTTGCGCGGAACAAGACGACACGATCTATGCGTACAGCAACAGCATCGCCCATGATGACATGTTGCCCAACAGCCCGGGCCTGGTTCTGATCAAGGAGATCATTGCCCGCGCCTGTGCCGATGACCAGCTTCAGGTCCTTGACCTAGGACTGGGTGAAGAGCGCTACAAGACCAGCTGGGCAGAACCTGTCCCCCTGGCAGACAGTTTGCTGGCCGTCACCGCAAAGGGGGCCTTGAAACAGAAGATCGTCGCAACGGCCCTGAAAGCCAAGACAATGATCCGGAATTCCGACATCCTCTGGCCCGCTGTGAAGCGCCTGCGCAAATGGAAAGCCGGTTTTTCAAAGACCGACGATCAGAAATCCAATTGACATTCAGGCGGCGTGGCCATCGTCGTTGCGCCGCGGGCCCGGGCCGTCATCGCCGGGAATGACAACCTCGACCTTGGCGCCCGTGTTATGCGCCAGAAGGTTTGCCGCGCTTTGCAATTCGTGACCGTGATCAGGCGCGCTCGCTGCGATCAGAACCCGATCCGCAAAGCTCAACATCCGTGCGCTGGCCAGGGACCCGTCAATGGCACCGAGATCAACGACCACCGTTTCGTAGGTTGACTTGATTGCCTCGAGCGCCAGCTTGAAACGGTCGGTGTCGACCATGTCGTCGGTAACCGCGACACGCCCGGCCTCGATGATATGAGCCTTCGACGCCGCATCACGATAAACAGCTTTCGCGAACGGCACATTTCCGGAAACGATATCGGAAAAGCCTTCAGCCGCCTTTGCGTTGGCCTGCTCTGGAAAGACTTCCATGATCAGCGCCGACCGGCCACCGATCGCGGCCCTGCGGACAAGGTCAAATGCCAGATCGTGCGACAGCGCGTCGTCGTCAACGCTCAGAACCACGACGCGGCCGCTGGCATCGATGTCGGCCGCATGCGTTGCCTGCAATTGGGTTTCGGAAGGCTGCGGCGCCGGACGCCGGACATCTTCAGCCGGCGCGTCATCCCCAGCGTGCGCGCTTCTCAGGTCGCCAACCCAGTCGGGAGACACGTCATGATCGTAACGGGACGTTCTTGGAGGCCTGCGCGTTGACCGCCGGCCTGTATTCGCCTCCTGCTCGAATTCTTCGTCATCGGCTTCGCGCTGCGCAGGTCTAGACCTGATCGGTTCAACAGGCTCATTGTCGGAGGAGGATTTCGGCGCCCCAGACCAGCCACCTGGTTCCATGCGGTAACTTGCAACGGTCTGCCCGTAGCCGCGCTGCCAGCCAAACCCGTCCTCCGGTTCCCGCTCGGCCCGCCGCGTGTCCGGCGCAGCGCCCTCCGGGACCACCGGCTCAGGCCGTGCCGCCGGAGCCTCGTTCATTCTATAGAGCGCGTTGCCGTTCAGAAACTCGCGCATCAGAACAAAGGCCATGCCGAGGATCAGCGTCACGAGCGCTGCAATGATGGTGCTTGCAATGATCTTCGGCGAATCCGGTTCAACCGGCACACTGGCCCGGGAGATGATCCGGGCATCGGCGGGCAGCACCTGCGCCCGCAATCTCGAATCGGCTTCCTGGAAACTGAGCAGCAGCTGATCGAGCTGGGCCGCCTTGGCGTTGGCTTCGCGTTCCAGTTCGGTCAGCCTCGCCTGATCGGCATTGGATTTGGCTGCCGCTGTCTTGAGCTCGTCCAGCTGAGCACCAAGAGCGCGCGCCCGCTGGTCGGCGACCTTGGCGTCGTTCTCCAGCCCCTGCAGGATTTTGCGTGCCTCTGCGCGGATCTGGCGATCATAGTCTCCCAGTTGCGACTGGAGCGCCTTCAGCTGCGGATGGCTCGGCAGCAGGGTGATCGACAGCTCGGCGATGTTGGACTGGATCTCGACCTGGCGCTCTCGCAGGCGCTGGATCAGGGTGGAATTCAACACGTCACTGGCCGTCTCGAGGGATCCGCCGGAGTTCAGCAATTCACGGATCAGGTCCGCCTTGGCCTGCGATTCGGCCTTGGCCGCCTGCGCCTCGGAGTAAGCCGAACTGGTTTCGGCAAGCTGCTGCTGATTGAGCGGAATATTGTCGGCCCCGATCAGGAGATCGGCCCGGGCACGGAAATCCGACACGGCCTTGCGCGCGGCCTGAACCTCCTTGCGCAATTCCGCGATCTGCGGCTGCAGCGCGGCAGAGGCCAGTTCGGTCGTTTCCCGTTTCGCGCTCGATTGCACGGCGAGATATTCGTCCACGATCGTGTTTGCGACCCTGGCCGCGAGAGCCGGGCTTTCAGCGGTGTAATCCACCGCGATCACGCGGGACCCTTCCAGACGGTATATGTCCAGGTTTTCGTAAAAGTGCTTGAGCACCCGCTCTTCTTCGCTGTTGCCCGCTGTCTGGCCGCGAAGACCAATGAGCGAGAACAGCGCATCGAGCGGATTGCCGCCGCCCCGGGCGTCAAATTCCGGTATTGCGGCCAGGTTGAGCTTGTTGGCAACACGGCGGGCGAGGTCCGCAGACATCAGAAGCTGCACCTGGCTGGCGACACCTTCGCTGTCGAGAAGGGCCCTCTCCTCTTCCTGCCCGCGTGACGCTCCCGGCAGATTGTCAGTGCTCTCGATGATCAGCCGCGCTTCGCCCTTGTATTTGGGAGCCACGAGTTGCAGGCCCATGAAGACCGCCACGGCGACAAACAGTGTCAGCGGCAACAGCCAGCCGAGAGAGCGCGCGATGGTGCGCAGAAGACCGGCCAGGTCCAGCGCCATATCGTCCTCAGAATGTGTCTGCCGCTCAGCGTTCATGCTCTTGAAACTCCAATCTCCCGGCAAACTTAGTCGAATTATGGTAAGCGATCAGTTAAGCTGGATTCAGACCCGTCCGGCGACTTGTTAATTAATGCATACGCAATTTTGACAGGTCCTCTTCGACACCTCAGAGCTCTTCACCCTCAATTAACCATAACACGCGATGCTGTCTCCGGATTGTAGGAGAGTCGTTGATGCGAATGAGAGCGCTTGTTGTTCTGGCGCTGTGCCTGGGCCTTGTTGCTTGCAGCGGGTACAGACAACCGCCGACAGCATTTCATGAAACGCTGACACAGCCCTATCGCTTGGATTCAAGCGACAGGCTGCGCATCATCGTGTTTGGTCAGGACGACCTGTCCAACACCTATGTTGTTGATCAGGCTGGCTATATTTCATTCCCACTGGTGGGGAGCGTTGCCGCGCGCGGCAAAACCCAGCAGGGTCTGGCAGCAGAAATTGCCACCAAGCTGCGCCAGGGCTACATCCGCGATCCGGACGTCTCCGTCGAAGTCGACACCTATCGCCCGATCTTTGTCATGGGCGAAGTGCAAAATGCAGGCCAGTACAACTATGTGGCCGGCATGACCGTCCAGAACGCCATTGCCACCGCCGGCGGTTTCAGCGCGCGGGCCCAGCAGGCGGATGTGGATATCACCCGTCAGATCAATGGCGAAATTCTAAACGGACGTGTGCCCATTTCGGACCCTGTCCGCCCCGGAGACACGATTTACGTCCGCGAGCGCTATTTTTAGGGCTCCGCGAAGTTAACCGTGGACTCACCTCCCTTTGTTAGGGTGCAGTTACAGGGCCCCACAGGTTCATCAAGAAGCCTGGGGGTGGTAACAGGGATACTGCACCATGACGACGACCCCCATGCGGATCGTTCATTGTGTTCGCTCGCCGATTGGCGGAATTTTCCGTCATATCCGCGACCTGGCAACTTGCCAGGCAGAAGCGGGACATGATGTCGGATTGATCTGCGACAGCAGCACGGGCAGCGCTTTTGACAACCAGCAGCTGGAAGAGCTCAAGCCGAAACTTGCGCTCGGCCTCGCGCGCTTCCCGATGCAGCGTCAGCTGACCATTCAGGATCTGTCCGCAACGCTGGCGCTATACAGGCACATCCGGGACTTGAAGGCGGACATTCTGCATGGGCACGGCGCCAAGGGTGGCGCCTATGTCCGGCTGATCGGCAGCTTCCTGAAGCTCCGCGGCCAGAAGGTCAAACGCGTCTACTGCCCGCATGGCGGCAGTCTCCACTATGATCCCAACCGGTTTGAAGGCCGCGTCTACCATACGCTCGAGCGTATTCTGGGCCGCCTGACCGATGGGCTGATTTTTGTCTCCGATTACGAAGCCGCCGCTTACGAGAGCAAGGTCGGACATCCGCGTGCTCAATCCCGGATTGTCTACAATGGCCTGAAGCAGGAGGAATTCGCCCCTGTCGACGTCGCCGACAACGCTGGAGACTTTCTCTATATCGGCATGCTGCGCGATCTGAAGGGACCAGATCTCTTCATCGAGGCGCTCTACAATATCCGTCTCAAGACCGGCGAAGCGCCCAGAGCACACATTGTGGGTGAAGGACCGGATGAAGACCGCTACAGGAACATGGTCAACAAGCTCGGCCTCGAGCGGACGGTCACCTTTCATGGCGCCCTGCCCGCCCGCGAGGCCTTCAAGCTGGCCCGAAACGTCGTCATTCCCTCGCGTGCGGAGGCGATGCCCTACATCATTCTGGAAGCAGTGGCAGCAGAGCGGCCGCTCGTCGCCACCCGCGTCGGCGGCATTCCGGAGATTTTCGGCAAGTTTGCTCACAGGCTGATCGAGCCCGGCCATATCGGCAAACTGACCACCGCGATGGAAACCGCACTGGCCGACCCGGACAGGATGACCAACCAGGCGAAAGAGCTGCGCGGCTGCCTTGCCGAGACCTTTTCCGTCGACCTCATGAACGACCGCGTCACCACGCTCTATCAGGAACTCCAGGGCCTCGTTCCGGCCGACAGTTCCACACCGGTGAGCGCTGACAGCGCGTCAACCGTATCGCGTGCCCAGACAGCCTACGCAAGGTCGAGCAACCGTTAATGAACACACCCGCATTCAAACCCTCGGACCCGGTTGATCCGAAGCCTTTTTCGGAAGGTTCTCCCCTGGGGCACAGGTTGGAAAAACATTTCCGGCACACCGTTCACGGTGCAGCCGGCCAAACCAATATTGAAATGCTGTCGGCGGCGAATTCCAGCCTGTCGACGGATGCCATCGAAATTGCACAGGGTCTTGGCGGCAAGGGTGTTTCGGTTCCCGTTGTTACGGGCATCCTGCGTCTGACAGACGTCTGTTTGATCGTCGGAATGGCGTTCGCCGCCACCTTGACCGCGCCCGAAGCGGCCTGGTTCGGCCTGCCGAACCTCTATGCCACCGCGGTCGCCGTCCTGTTCGCACTTGCCTTCTTTCAGGCCGCGGATGTCTATCAGGTCCCGGTCATGCGCCAGGGCCTGTCTCAGCTTGGCCGGGTCGCCGCCGGCTGGACGCTGGTCTTTGCCATGTTCGCGCTGTTGCGCTCGACCACCGGTATTGGAGCCGGTCTTTCCGACACCTGGATTGGCGCCTGGTACGCGCTCAGCCTCACGGGGCTGTGCCTGTCGCGTCTCGTTGTCTTCCGGCTGGTCCGCCACTGGATGAATTCGGGCCGATTGGAACGGCGCGCCATCATTGTTGGCGGCGGCACCGCGGCCCAGGAGCTGATCCACGACCTGGAAGCCCAGGCTGACAACGACATCCGGATCTGCGGCATCTTCGACGACCGCTCCAATGACCGGTCGCCGCCAGTTGTCGCCGGATATCCGAAACTTGGCAACATCAGCGCCCTTGTCGAATTTGCCCGCCTCGCCCGCATCGACATGCTGATCGTCTGCATTCCGCTGCGCGCCGAGCAGCGCGTGCTGGAGCTTTTGAAGAAACTCTGGGTGCTGCCGGTCGACATCCGCCTGTCGGCGCATACCGACAAGGTGCGCTTCCGCAACCGCGGTGCCAGCTTCATCGGCACTGTGCCCTTTGTCGACGTCGTCGAAAAGCCGATTGCCGACTGGGACATGGTCGCCAAGCGGATCTTCGATCTTGTGTTCGCAACAGCTGCAATCATCACGCTCTTCCCGGTCATGATCGCAGCAGCGATTGCCGTCAAAATCGACAGCAAGGGGCCGATCCTGTTCAAACAGAAGCGCTACGGCTTCAATAACGAGATCATTGAGATCCTGAAGTTCCGGTCCATGTATACGGAGATGGCCGATCCCGACGCGAAAAAGGTAGTGACCAAGGGCGATCCGCGTGTCACGCGTGTCGGCCGGTTCATCCGCAAGACCTCGATCGACGAATTGCCCCAGCTGTTCAACGTGCTTGGCGGCAGCCTGTCCCTGGTTGGACCTCGGCCGCATGCGGTCAACGCTCACACCGACAACAAGACCTGGGACGACGTGGTCGACGGCTATTTCGCCCGCCACAAGGTCAAGCCGGGCGTGACCGGCTGGGCCCAGATCAATGGCTGGCGCGGTGAAGTCGACACGCCGGACAAGATCCAGAAACGCGTCGAATGCGATGTCTACTACATCGAGAACTGGTCGATCCTGTTTGATCTGCAGATCCTGTTCCTGACGCCCTTCCGGCTGCTCAACACGGAGAATGCCTATTGAGCATCGCGGCCGACCCATATGGCGGCGCGCCGATCGCGCGTTCGCCTGTCGGTCTTCCGGCCAAAAGCCTGGGCAATGGCGCGCTCTGGGTTGCCGCCTTTCTGTCCGGTTTCGTCATTGAGGAACCGGCGCCCTACGAACTCTACATGGTGCTGCTGACGGTTGTCTGGCTGGCCTGCGGCCTCAAGCTGCGCCGCGAATTCGGGCCGCTGATCATCTGCATGATGCTCTATGCGGCCGGCGGTGTTGCCTCCATTCCGCTCGCCGAGAAGATGGGCGACGCGATGATGTATATCGCCGTCACCGGGTTTCTGGCGATCACGGCGATCTTCTATGCCGCCATTATTGCAGAGAAACCCGAGCGCTGCCGCGTCATCCAGAACGGCTATACGATCAGTGCAGTCCTGGTCGCGTCCATCGGCATTGCCGGCTATTTCAATCTCTTTCCGGGCGCCGAGTATTTCACGCTCTATGACCGGGCGCGCGGCACGTTCCAGGATCCCAACGTGTTCGGTCCATTCCTGGTGTTACCAACCGCGCTGATCATCCAGAAGCTCCTGCGCGAGTCGGTGCTGCGCAATCTGCTTTTGCTTCTGCCGCTCGCAATCCTGCTGCTCGGCGTGTTCCTGAGCTTTTCGCGCGGTGCCTGGGGCGTGCTGGCCGCCGCCGTGCTGATGGTCTATCTGCTCGCGCTGATCACCGAACAGAACGGGCTGCGCCGGGCGCGGCTCGTGTTTCTCGGAGTGATGGGCCTGTTCGCCTTTTTCGGCCTGATCGCCGCGGCCCTGTCCATCGACACCGTGGCCGAGATGTTCCAGCAGCGCGCACGCCTCGTTCAGGAATATGATGGCGCCCGTCTCGGCCGGTTTGCCCGATACGCCCTCGGTTTCCAGCTGGTGATGGAACATCCGCTCGGCATTGGTCCGCTTGAGTTCAACAAGTATTTCCCGGAAGACGAACACAATGTCTACCTGAAGGGCTTCACCACTTACGGCTGGCTCGGCGGTATCGTCTACATCATCCTGGCGATCTGGACGGTTTGCGCCATGGTGCCGCTCCTGTTCAAGTCCCGCCCCTGGACAGCCTTCACGCAATGTGTCTTTGCCGTTTTTGTCTCCCACCTGCTCTTGTCGGTGATCATCGACACGGATCACTGGCGCAGCATGTACATGCTTTACGGCCTTGCCTGGGGGCTGATTGCAGCAGAGAAACTGGGCAAGGGCCGCTCTCGCCCTACTCTTCAACGCGCCTCGACCCAAAGCTGACAGAAGACTGGGAAAACCCGCCCCCGACCCGCAACAAGCCGCTTGCGCTCGATCAGCGAACAAGCTAGGTAGGGTCCGTTCGGGCAGTAGCGCAGCCTGGTAGCGCACTTCACTGGGGGTGAAGGGGTCGTCGGTTCAAATCCGGCCTGCCCGACCATTCTAGACAGTTGATTTAATTGTCTATTTTACTCTTCCTGCATCATAGAATTCCGATTGGACAAAGCTGCTTGGCACACTCTTGGCACAGCAGGTTCAATCATGGCTTCGATCAGAAAGCGCTCTGGCAAATATCACGTTCAGGTCAGGCGACAGGGTTTCCCAACGCAGACAAAGAGTTTTTCCCACCTGAAGGACGCAAAAGAATGGGCTCGGCAGAAGGAGCTTGAAGCGGACAGAGGCGAGTTGGAAAGCAGCAAAGCAGATCTCAAAAAGTACACTTTGGGTGACATCGTTACCCGCTATCTGGATGAGGTAGTCCCCCTCAAAAAGCAGTCAGTTGAGACCACTACGCTCAAAGCCTTCCTGAGGCACCCCATCTGCTCCAAACGTCTTGATTTGCTGACAACTGCTGATTTTGCGGCCTATCGCGACGAGCGACTGCAATCCATTGCTCCTATCAGTCTGAAACGACAACTGGCTCCCATCAGCCACGCCTTTGAAATCTCCAAAACAGAATGGGACATTCCGATCAGGGATAACCCGGTCGAAAAGCTGACATTGAAGGCACGGGACAATCGGCGGGAACGAAGGCTCAAGGAGGGGGAGCAGGAAAAGCTCATTGAAGCAGCCAGAACACGACAAAATCCGTTGATTGAAAAAGTCATCAAATTCGCAATTGAAACAGGTATGAGACGTGGTGAAATCCTTGGGTTGCGCTGGGATCAAGTGGACTTGAAACGACGCTCTGTGACTATCCTCGAGGCAAAGAACGGTTATTCACGGACCACTCCGCTGACACCGGGGGCTTTTGCACTTTTGCAAGCTATGAGGAGTGAGGCAGAAGACGAAAACCTGATGTCTAAACGCGTGTTTCCCCTGTCTCCCGTCGCCTTACGGATGGCTTGGCAGAGGATGCTGGCAAAGACAGATATCGAGGATCTTCACTTCCATGACCTCAGGCACGAAGCGATCAGCAGGTTCTTTGAGATGGGGTTGACCGTTCCTGAGGTGGCTTCGATTTCAGGGCATCGGGACATGAAGATGTTGATGCGCTACGCTCATGCGGACACGACTCGATTGGCGAAGAAGTTGGAAGCAGCAGAATGATGGACACTTAGAGGAGCAAGGGACGCATGACCGAACGAGAAACCGTACTAATCCACGGCGAAGAGATGGAAGTGGATAAAGAAGATGCGGCTGTATTGCATAAAATCCAGGCTTATAGCGCATATGGGGCTTGGCTTGGCATTGCAGTTTCGATTGCTGGTGGTTGGTATTTAGGTAGTATATTGACTGGGGTCGCCGGGGTCATAGGGTCCTTTATCTTGGCTGCATTAGTGCAATTAGCGGCAAAACAGTCATTCATGGCAAAAGAACTGCGCAGGCAGCAAGCAAGAGGCGATTAATCGGGTTTTATCTTAGAGCCTTAGTGTAACAGAGAGGGTAACTTCAATCAGATAAGTTTTACAATATACTATAAAGTAATTTTATCAATTCTAGCGCTTTTGGTGATTGTTTAATGATTGAATTATTTAAAGATATTTTTGAAAAAGAAGAATTCAGAGACATTATAATCTCTGGATCCTTTTTTATTAAATTCGTAACATTTTGGGATGTGGTTATTTGGTCTGCGGTTGTCGCAGTAACTCTTTATCTGACTATGGTGGTATGTATCTTTGCTTTGACGGTATTGGCAAATGATCTCAACCCGCATGTCACTCTTCAGTCTACCTTTCCAATTATGATAAAAGGGGGGCTCCTTTCCATCCTTTTCATGTTGGGAATCGTGTTTGGGCCGGTGTTGAGTGGATTCACCGCTTGGTACTCAATCGCATTTCACAAACGTTTTGAACAATGGCCGCCGTTCCTCGAGCATAGCTGGTTAACTGGCGGATTGGTGTCACTCTTTTTTACGGTCCTTTCGTTGATTATCATTGGTCTTCTAGACCGGGGGGGACGCTAGACATGGATCCTGTTTCGCTTAAAACGACCCAGTGGCTAACCGTTCAGGAGATCGCTGACCTCTGGTCCCCTCAACTTAGCATCCCGGCTTCGACTATCCTTCGTGAGCTTCGTTTTGCGCTCTACAAATTGGAGAAGGATTATCCGTACAATGAGCCGCTGAAGGAGCTGCCACCGGAAGAAGAGCTACCTTCCGTCCAAACGCTGATTGACCGGGATTTCATAGAACGGTTCAACGATAAGCAGATCTGGAAGTTGCCGGAATTCTGGTTTGCCAACCTGCCCACGGGGCCATCGTTTCCAGGCCGCCCCTCCATAATGAATGCAATAGTGCAAGAGTTGGAGCGAAGATACGAAAACGAAGAGATGCTCGATACGTTGGCTGCAGAATCGAGAGTATTGGAAGCCTGGGCTTCGGAAAACCACTCCGGCCAACAGACACCCAAAACTTCCTCAATCGAAAACGGTATTCGCACCGTCTATAGGCAGCTGAAACGCGGTCCAAAGTGACCCCATTATTTTTCCTGCGCTGCTGAATTTAATGCCTCTATTTCATGGTGTTCCAGATTCATACTTTCACTATATCCGGTGCCTTTGAGGGTTCTGGTGAAGCAGAGACCTAATTGGAACTGGAGATTTGATGGAACATACATAGAAAAGGGAACGTGGATTGAGTAAAATTTTTGAAAACTATACAGGAGATGTAACACTAGAGCTAAAGAAGCTTGCGGAGCGACCTAGGATTCTGGATCAACTGGAAGAAGTTGTTCAGGGGCAGGGGTTTGCTGGATCGGCGGACATACCAAAACTGGTCTACTTGGTGCTCCTGACAGGAGTGTTCGACAGGCCAAGTTCGCTGCTGATCAAGGGGCCTTCTGGGGCTGGAAAGTCATATAGTCTGAACATGGGACGGCAATTTGTTCCTGAGACCGCTTACGAGCAATTCGAAGGAATGACCGAAAAATCCCTGATCTACCACACTGACTTGGACCTCAGAAATAAGCACGTGATCATCGGCGAGGCTGCGGGATCGGCAGATGGAAATGGGAACGCATTTCTCAGACAGCTGCTATCGGAAGGCCAAATCCGGTATTCCACCACCCAGAGCACCAATGAAGGTCTGAAGGGTGTAACAATCGAAGTCGAAGGTCCAACTGGTCTGATCATGACCACCACTGCGGGCAGGATACACGCTGAAGATGAAAGCCGGATGATCTCGGTGAGCGTCACAGAGTCCCCTGACCAAATAAGGGCGGCACTATTGGCCCAGGCAGTTGGTTCCCAGGCACCGGTGGAGGAGATCAATCTCCAACCTTGGCACGATCTGTACGAAGTGTACCGGTCGGCTCCAAAGGAGGTGATAATCCCCTACGCTGGCAAGATTGCAGAGGCGTTACCCACGTCACATGACAGGATCAAGCGGGATTTCCCACAGGTTCTGAATTTGATAACGGCACACGCACTATTGCACTCTTGCAGCCGAGAGCGAACGGGGAACGGAGTATTGATCGCCACCCGGGATGACTACGATGTGGTCTATGGTCTGGTGAACGATGCTCTCTCAGAGGGTCTTGAGGTCACGGTCTCGGAACCGGTTCGGCAGGTGGTTGAGGCGGTCAAGGATTTGGCCCAAAAGCCAAGTACATCAATCACCGTCAGTCAGGCGGAGATAGTCCAGCATCTGGGGAGAGACCGGGCCGTAATTTCCCGGAATGTCGGTAGGGCAATCGAGCTCGGATACCTAACGGATGAGACCCCCGGTCAAGGTCGGACATCATCCTTGAGGCTTGGGGAGGTGGAACTTCCCAGCAACAAAGTGTTGCCATTGCCAGAAGAGCTCTTCGCAGAAGAGGCAACATCAGTCCCAGAAATGGTCTGATAACAGGAAACGGTTTCTCCCGGGGGATGTGCCTCGGGGGGAGCTAATTCAACATTGCTACACTGTTCCTTTTCCGATCAATGCCACAAGGCTCACATTTGAAATTGGTTGAATGGATAAGAACAGGTTCTCGCCAAATTGCACGCGACACACGCTTTTGGGTCCCTAGCTAACGCTCCAAAGTTATCTTCGTCGTTGAACTACCAGCAAGGCAGTAAGGTTGTAAAAGCGAAGCGCACTATTGCTACCTATGGTATATTGGTCACATAAACTGATTCACTGTTGTGCATAGAATTGGAACGGCCTCCGACAGCCTCCAAGGAAAGCAGTCATCAATAGAGCAGACCACACCTTCAATAAAAGTAAATATCATGATTTTTGAAGGAAGATACTTTGATGAAATACTCAGGAATTTATACCACGAACTAATTCAAAGCACAGATACGTTTAAAGCAAGTAAGGGTAGAGGCCAAGACTTACTAGCGCCCAAGGTGGTATTAAAAAATCCTAGATCTCGAATCAGCGCTACAGCGAACCGAGGGCGCTTGATCTCAGCGCTTGGGGAGTTTTGTTGGTACATGCGTGGCGCAGCCGACCTGGAATCCATTAGATTTTATCTCAGGGATTATCCACCCAAACATAAGACGGGATCTCTAGAGGAAGCCTATGGACCACGTTTGATTGGCACAGGCGAGTTTGCACATTCTGTAAATCAGATTTCCAGGGTTACAGAGCGTCTCAAACGGAAGCCAGACACCCGCCGTGCCGTAATTTCCATTATTGAAACCTCAGACTTGTCGGATGATCGGTCCGAAGCGCCTTGCACCGTTGCACTTCAATTCATTAGAAGACGTGGGCGTCTGCACGCCGTTTCGATGATGCGATCAAATGATGCGTTCTTAGGTTTCCCTCACGACGTGTTTAGCTTCACTTTTATTCAAGAATTAATCGCACGTTCCCTTGGCATTCAACTTGGTGAATACCACCATTTCGCCACCAGCTTACACCTCTACGAGAAAGATAGATCCAGTATTGATAGGTATTTGGCTGAGGGATATCAAAATCCTACATTTGAAATGCCCAAAATGCCGAGTGGCTGTCAAAATGAAAACTTGAAACGGTTTCTTGATGTGGAAGAAAAAATTCGAAATAAAGAAATTTCTCATCACAATCAAATAAAGCTTCCTGAATACTGGAAAGATTTATCACTGATAATACTTCGACATGCTGACTCTAAATTCAAAAGAGGTCTAACTCATTTAGATGAAAACTTTTCCCATATATCACAAAACTTCTACAGAGGCTTCTTTGTGAGGAAACCTGTGATGCTTCATCGAGAAACAAATGAAGATCTAAAACAAGACCGGTTAGATTTGGGCGATTTAGATGATGAATAGAATAAAAGACAAATCACTACATGAAAGACTATCCCTAGATATCGATAGCTTCGATAGAAATGTTACCAAACTACGCGCGGTAAATGACAAGAAGATAAAAGATGTCCTTGTTTTACAGCTTATTGACAGCATTAGACGACTCGAATACTTGCGCCTTATTTCTATAAGAGGCCGGTCTAGCGAGCTTTATACCCCGGGCTCCGGCAGTTTTGAACCATTTAGTGGCGCCGCAGCTTTTCAAAAAGCTGGTCGCATAGACGATGCCTATTGGCTCGTGTACCTCGCAACACACTTTGGCAAACACAAAGATGATGGGTGGAATTTAACTGAAGACTTCTATGGGCAGTTAGGACTGGGTGGTGTCTGGGATTGGGCGACGGCAAGCGAAGATCCTCAAGCTATTGGGAACTGGCTTGAACAAGTATATCCAGCAATTGTTCGAGAGGGACGCTCTAGACGCTTTGGCAATCATAGAAAATTTGAAACGCTCAAACCGGGACCGAAGGGGACAGGTCACGCGGTAGCAACATATATCAGATGGATTATGCAATATGGATCGCATGCCGCGCTGATTAGTCATGCACAAAGAACGGCCGGTCAAAACCCCGAAGAGGTGTTCGCCTTTCTGTACAAAGAGCTTGATAACGTCGCTAAACTCGGACGCCTCGGCAAGTTTGATTTGCTCTGCAACCTCAGCAATCTTCAAATTGCCCCAATATTCCCTGATCGCGGCTACATAGGCGAATCAACAGGACCGAAACTAGGCGCTAAACTGTTATTCGGCGAAAGAATAGATAACAAACGGCTCGAGTCCGAATGCAGCAAACTGGCCAAACACCTACGTGTAAGCCCTCAAGTTATTGAAGACGCTTTATGCAACTGGCAAAAGAGCAAGTCCCGCTACGAACTTTTTCGAGGTTAAGATTCCCAACGATAACGCCGTTTGAGATGCTGCATTTGACTGTACTTGATCCGCCCTTGATGCTGCAATTGACCAACAATCAACCCAGGAGCTATGCCTATTTTCTTTGAGAAATTCAAGATTGCCTTCTTCTCAGGCCTCAAAGACATCATTTCTTCTTGAAATTCTATCGGTACTATAGTGTTTGCAGCGAAAAGGTTAGCCTCTTTCTCTGATTCCTCTTCAGCACCATTTTCCCCCTCAAGGATTGGCATGCTCTCATAGTGCAGCAGCAAGTGTCCGACTTCATGGAAAAGGCTAAACCAAAACTGATCATCTGACAGATACCTGAAGCTGAGCTGAATGTGTGGTGAGCCGTTGGGTAAAACTCGAACTGCGCCGCTAGCTGAACACCCCTTGGGGGACCTAACGACTGCAAACTTAACTCCTGCGTCAGCGAGCAGTTCCTTTAGTCGCGGCAGGAACAGACCGGGACTTTTGAAACAGGTTAACCGGCGAAAGTGCGGAATTTGCGCACGGAGGGTTTTGGGCGACCAATCATTCACATGATCGTGCTGAGTCTCTATCTCTCCTCGCCTCAGCCAAGCAGTCGTCGCGATCCTACAAGACTTAAACGCATTGGACTTGCGAAATGAGGCATTTTGAAACGCATCATCATATCGCCCCTGCCATTGAGCTAACGTAGATACTCCAAAAAATGCCATGCAGTCCGATATCTGCTCTTCCTTTGAACGGCTATTCTGTATCCATCCAAATTTTTGCATGTCATCGACAGGGAGCTTATGGAGCAGCTCAGAAAGACTCGCAACGCTTACCTCTTCGGGTCTTGCGACACTTGCTCTATAATCATATTCCCGTGCCATCCAGAAATTCTCTGTTGCACCAAGGGTCCACGCTAAGTTGCGTGCGAGGTCCACATCAATTGTGCACGATCCATCAATAATCCCCTGCGCAACTTTGGCTGTTCGGCCAATATTCTTCGCGAACTGCTCGACGCTCATCTCACGTTCTTCGAGGATGCTAACGATAGTGTCGCCCGGCGGGGATACCCAATCTGGCTTCTCCAGCATTTCGTTATGCAACATCATTGATCCTCACCACCTTTATCCGCTCGACCGTGGCCCAATCAAAAACGCTCCCTGCCTCGACGTGTCCATAATTTGGAATCATCGAGATTGTAAGGATGTCCGGGACCAACAGCTGGCAGAAATTCCCGTCTACAGACACCTTGCCCAATGGCAACTCAAAGACATTTCCTGCTGCCAAAAGGTCAGAATGTCGCGCCTGTAAGCAACGAGCCCCCACATCGCCAAGATACCTTACAGCAGAAGTAGAGTTATAGCAAATTTCTTGAATTACTTCTGTATTGTATGAGATTATCAAATAAACCCCACCATTTATTTCACACCAAGCCACCGTTTGCGTATTTATTATTTACTTTTTGTTAATTTAAACTAGACCCTCAGTAATTGTAGGAACTGCATACTTTAAGTCTCGCGCTTGACCTTGAAAACAGGCAACACTATGTCGATTGCCCTTCTTAACTGTTCGCGTATAAGTTTATTGCGGCACATCACGCTCTACAAGCTGCATTTTCAGGAAGTCTGGGCTGGTTTGGACAAACTTCAACAACAAAAAAATATCTATGGGTCATATTCAATGTCCCCATACCCCGGGGTGGCAGCATCCCCCGCCCTTCCAAACATCAGACAATTCCCCGTCTGTACAAAACTCCTGATTTCAAGTGTGTGGCTACCCTGTACACACCAGAGCCTTTGGCACACTCCTGGCACACTGTGGGCACAGCTAGCACGATAAATTCGGGTCTTGCAGTAGCGAATGGAAGATCGTAGACTGCCATAAGCAGCTGAATTCATTCAGTCTTCTATGATAGCCGTAGGCGGTACAGCCTGGTAGCGCACTTCACTGGGGGTGAAGGGGTCGTCGGTTCAAATCCGGCCTGCCCGACCATTTTTCCGGACAAATCGCTCTTTCGAAAAGTCTTGCCGGCGATGCCTTGCAGGTCTCACACCGGACCTCAAGCTGCTCATGCTTCCCTATTCCGCTCCCCGTTCACGAAAGGCCGGAACCGGTTCCGACAGAACAGGCAGCAAGCCCTTCTTGACAATAATGCGGATTAGCGAATTTACCCCGCGCGCCTATAGTGACCCAGGGTCAACTTAACCAGCGTGACGAGGCTTTCATGCGGGCCACGATCAGGATCGACAATCGCTACCGTATCAACCGGAAGCGACTGAACAGAAAGCAGCATCACTTCGACGACCCTGTCTCCAGTGCGGAAGTGTTCCTTCTCGACATCGGTTCGGCCGAAGCGCGCCTCCCCTTTGCCGCGCTACGATCTTCTGACGCAATCGGCACGACCAATCGACAGGGACGCCTCAGGTTCACCCTGCCGAGTGTCAATGGCCTTTACCTGCTGCGCATCCGGCCCGAGCACTGGACAACCGATCCCGTCGGACCTGCGCTGACCCGCCCCTTCGCGCCGGGTGCCGGGCGGGTGTTCCGGCCGCTCGACATCAAGGTCAAGATCGATGGGAACCCGAAGAAACCGCACATCACGAGCGCAACAACGGCGTCAAACTCAAACGCAGACGGTCTGGCGTGGAAAGTTGCGCACAATGAAATCGATGTGGTGTTACAGCCCGTCTGGGTGACGGATTACAAGAAACGGCGTACCCGCAAGAACAACACGGACCTGATCGTCGTTCATCTCACCTCCGGATCCGATCCTTATGGGGCCGTACGGAAGATTTCGAAGAAGGCCGGTGCGCACTATCTGATCCTCAAGGACGACGGCCAAATCATCAAGTTCCTGAGCGACGATATCAAGGGCAATCACGCCGGTGGCGCGAGCCATTCAGGCGATCCCTACTGGGCAGGTGCAAGCAATATCAACAACCGCTCGATCGGCATCGAACTTGAAAATGTAAAGCCAAACGAGGCTGATGCCGATTTCACGGAGGAGCAATACAAGTCGCTCCTCTGGTTACTGGACAAGCTGGTCAAGAAATTCGGCATCGACCCAAGACGCGTCATCGGGCATTCGGACCTGGCCGTGGAAATGAAGATCAGGGACTTCGATCCCGGATTTCGTTTCGATTGGCCGCGCCTCGGACGAGCCGGGTTTGGACCACCAGGCCCAGGGCGTGGCTATCCGACTCTTGCCAGTTTCGCCTCTTCCGGTCCGAGGGCTCTTGCCGGGATCTATGGTGGCCTTTTCAAGGGGAACGGGTCAGACCCGGAACTGCGCATTGGTGACAATGATGCGCGCTCGATCTATGGCGGGCAGAAGCTGGAAAACATCACTGGCACTCCTATCCTGCAGATCCTGTCAGACCTGAACAAGATCGGCTACTGGGTCGGCCGAAATGGGCCACAGGGTGTTCTGACAGCGGACTCCATGCGGGCCATCGAGTATTTCAAGATCCACTTCTACGCCACCGAAATCACGCAGGCCCCCGCCGGTGGCCGTCACGGCAGGATCGACAGGGAAACCGCTCTGCGGATCCATGATGCCGCAGCCATGAGCTAACCACCCTTTCCCGGCCAATTTCCGGGAGGGGCGCCGAAGGACCGCCTGCGGAGGACAGTCGACACAATTTGGTCCTGCGTTTTCATTCGAACCAGGTCAGTGCGAAAGCCCATTCGCCTCACGGGTTTCCAGCTGCTCACGATCTTCAACCGGCCACAAGGCGCAGGCGGCACGGTCAGACACAGCTGGTTTGCAGTGAAGCGGGTCTCGTTTCAAGACACCCAACCTGTGCTACCGCCCGGCCAGACCTGGACGACAGCACTGCACCACCCCAACTTGCCCCCGGGCATCACGGTTCAGCAAGTCGGTCACCAAACGCAACGAAATGACCCCACTCCTCCGCTTTCTAGCCAGCCTTATGTCCGTCGCCGCAGGCGCGCCAGGTTTTTCTGCCATTCCAGTTCGTTGAGGTAAGGCGTCGGGATCATGCATCCATGCCAGACCTGCATGCGCTTGTAGTAGGCCACATCAATCGACGGGACAGTCTTGAACTGCGCAACCTCATCGGCACGGTAAGTATGGCTTGTACCGAATTCGGTGAAAATCTGCAGGCTCCGGCGGCTCAGTCCTTCGACCTTCTTGTTCCAGACCTTGAATTCCATCTCCGGGAATTCTTCGTCGGTGTAGCGGCAAGCGATTTTCACGGGCACGAGCTCGTTGCGCACCAGTTCGCGGATGTAATACGGACGCTGTGCCTGGCTGATCCAACCGGATTCGCCGGGTTTGGCGGCAGGGGGTGGCGTCGACGAGCTTGTTTGACACCCGGCCAGCAGCGCAAGCAGCAAGACCGTCAACACGGCGCGAATTGTCATCGTCCCAGACCCCGGCAACTCTTCACAAATGAAATCATGATTGGCACTTTAGTCAGTGTCATTATTGCCTAAAGTGCCGTCTGGCAATGACTTTCTCGATAGCCAAAACTTGGAACTGACTTAACGCAGCACCGCTGCCCGCGGCATGTCCGAGAGAATTTCCGGCCCGTCTTCGTGCAGGATCACAATGTCTTCCAGGCGCAGGCCAAACTTGCCGGGAAGATAGATGCCTGGCTCGATGGAATAGACCATGCCTTCGTCCAGCACCGTTTCGGAGGTCGCCGTCAGATAAGGCGGTTCGTGAATGTCGATGCCCATGCCATGGCCGGTCCGGTGGGAAAAGCGGTCGCCGTACCCGGCTTCCGCGATCACATCGCGCGCGGCCTTGTCGATCTCCTTGGCAGCGACACCCGGTCTGGATGCCGCAAGCGCCGCCTGGACGGCACGTTCGACAATGCCATGGATTTCCAGGAACTCCTCTGTCGGTTCGCCAAAGAAGCCAACCCGCGTCATGTCGGACGGGTAGCCGTCCAGTCGGCCGCCCGCGTCGATCAGAACCGCGTCCCCCACCTTCAGCCGGGTGTCACCGGTGTGGTGATGGGGAAAGGCGCCATTGCCACCGAAACAGACGCTGGTGAAGACCGGAACAGCGCCAGCCTTTTTGTAAACGTCGCGGATCACGGTTGCGACCTCCAGCTCGGTGATGCCGTCTTTCAAGGCATCGAAACCGGCTTGAATGGCCCGGTCGTTGAGAACGGCACTTGCCTTTAAGAGCCGGTATTCCGCGTCATCCTTGCGGGCTCGCAGGAAGCCGACCGTATCCTCGGTAAACCGCCGGGAAGCTCCCGGCAACGCGTCGAGCAACAGAAGCGCAAAATCGGTGCGCATCGTCTCGTCGAGCACAACGTTCGGTGCCTGTGGCAGCCCTGATGCCTGAAGAAGGCTCTGAAGTGCCGCCGCCGGACCATCATCGTCGGCCCAGGGGAAGAACGGCAGGGCGGTGTTCTGGCGACTGCTGTCGACATTGAGCGCCGGCATCAGGAAACCGGCATGGGACTTCGACACGAGCAGCATCACTGGACGCTCGTCGCCATGCGGATCCACCCCGCTCATATAATACATGTGGCTGGAGGGGCCGAGCGCGACGAGATCCGTTCCGGTCTCGGTCATGCGCTGGCGAAGCGCGGCCAGGCGCTGGTCATGAAGGGCAGACATCAATGGGCTCCATGGGAGATGCGCCTCAGCGCAAGGACAGTTCGATTGGTCGCATCGCGCTCAAGACGCACCGTGCGATGATCCGGAACCGGGAAGCTCTCTCAGACTGCGGTGATGGGTCACCTTCAGAACATCCCGGTCCCGGTGCGCGCTTCGATTGGCCTGGAGGAAGGACACGAAGAAGCTGCGCCGTGAAGAGGCCGCCCCGCGGGCGGGACGGCCTGCGGCCTATAGACCCTCAGTTCTTGCTGACAAGGCGGTAGTAGACAAAGTCGGAGGTGGCGCCGTTGACGTAACCCTCGACCTTCTTGTCCATCGCCACCTGATAGGCCGCCTGGAACATGATCACGATCGGCGACTTGGCCTGCACGCGCTTCTGCAGTTCGACATACATGGCATTGCGCTTGTCCGGATCGCTTTCGGCAAGCGCTGCCTTGGTCATGTCATTCATTTCCTCCGGCACGGCCCAGGCGTTCCGCCAGGTGGTGGTGGCCTGGTAGTTGTCGTCGGAATTGTCGCTGTTATAGGCGAAGGCCTTGGCGTTGGAGTGCGGGTCCATGAAGTCGGGGCCCCAGTAGAGCAGCATGGCTTCGTGGCTGCGTTCCCGATACTTCGTGATCACCTGCGAGCCGGTGCCGGGGATGATGTCGAAGTTGATCCCGGCCTCGGCAAAACTCGCCTGCAGCGACTGTGCCATGTCGGTGAACGGCGCGGCGTTGATGACATCCAGCGTCACGGTGACCGGTGTTTCCACGCCCGCATCCGCCAGGATCTGCTTGGCCTTTTCCGGGTCGTAGCTATAGGGCGTTTCGTCATAGGAGCCCGGGAAACCCTTGGGCCAGAACGCCTGGTGCACATCCATCTGGCCTTTCAGGAAACTGTCGGTCATGCCCTCGTAATTGACAAGATAACGCGCTGCATCCCAGACAGCCTCCGGCTGGAGGGGCGCCTGCTTCTGGTTGAAGGACAGGAAGTGCACGGCGGCCTGGGGGAAGGTTTCCACCTTGATCGCGTCACCGTCCATGCCGGCAATCTGGTCAGGTGTCAGGTTGCGCGCCAGGTCGATGTCACCGGACTGGAGCAGAAGCTGCTGGGTTGCCGCTTCGGCCACATGACGGATGATGACACCGTCTACCTTCGGAGCGCCCTTGAAATAGTCGCCAAAGGACTTGAACCGGACCAGTTCGCCCGGGCGGTAGGACTGCAGCTCGAACGGACCGGAGCCCGCCGAATTGGCGTTCAGCCAGGCATTGCCCATGTCACCATCGGTCTCGTTGACCATCACGGTCTTTTCGTCGACGATGGACGCCGGGCGGGAGGCCAGGACATTGAGCGCGAAGGCCGGCGAGAAATCGCCTTCATATTTGACGGTCACCGTGTTGCCGTCGGCGGTCACCATGTCTTCGACATTGTCCGGCGTCCAGCCGAGCTGCGCCAGAATGAAGGCCGGGGTCAGGTTGAGCTTGATCACCCGGGCAAAGGAAAAAACAACATCTTCGGCACGCACCGGATTGCCGGAATGGAAGGTCGCCCCGTCGCGCAGCGTGAAAGTGATTGTCTTGGCATCCGCATCGGCCTGCCACGCGCTGGCAAGGCCCGGCGCCAGGACGGTCGGGTCCTCGGCGTCATATTGCACCAACCGGTCATAGACGTTGGTCACCAGTTCACCGGACGAAAATTCATAGGCCTGGGCCGGGTCAATGGCGACGATGTCGTCAATGTTCTGCGCCACCACGAGCAGGTTGTCCGGGGTCGCGGCGATCGCCTGCGGCGCCAACGGCAGCGCCAGAGCGGCTGCCAGAAGCGCGGTCCTCAAGAGCTTCATGTCTTCGTCTCCATCTGTCAGAGGTTGGTTTTTTTGGTGTTGTTCTGATCGTCGTACTTGTCCGGTGACACCAGCTCGATGCGGCTGGTCTTGTCGTCGCCGGCATTCAGGATGGTCAGGGTTCCGGTCCACAGGATCTTTGCCGGGGTCTCGTTCGGGTTGGACCAGGCATGGGGGGTGTTGCCGCGGTAATGCAGGCTGTCGCCCGCCTTCATCACCATCGCTTCGCCGTCCAGGAACTGGGTGATGGAGCCCTCCAGGATGTAGATCAGCTCCTCGCCTTCATGGCTCACGGTTTCCGAGGCGTAGCCGGGTGGCACGGTCAACAGAAAGGACGAGAGCTCGCTGCCCGGAAACTCGGTGGCCAGGCGCTCATAACTGACCGTGGAGCCTGAAATGGAAAAACGCGGCCGGGTCTCGGACCTTGTCAGGGCATCCTGCGCACGCGGCTGAGCCACGAAATAGTCCAGTCCGACACCCAGTGCCCTGGCAATGCCGGCGAGAGACCCGAGGGTCGGCGTCGCATGGTCGCGCTCGACCTGGCTGAGATAACCAACAGACAGAGCCGAAGCGTCGCCGAGCTGCTGCAAGGTCAGACCGAGCTGCTTGCGGCGGGCACGGATCAGAGAACCGACCCGGGTTTCCGCTTGACTGACCGGGCGTGCCGTCGAGCTATTCAAAGATTTTTACTCCCATCAAAATTTTTTTGATGAAAGCAGATTTTTTTGTATGCTCCAAGAACTTTTTAGATGGCTTTTGCAATTCGAGCCTGACTCGCTTGATGAAAAAGCGTCTAAGTTCAATGGACTAGACTCTTCTTCTTCAAAGTTGAGTCATGTGGGCGGGGACACGCAGTGACACGTTCAGTCAGACAGGAAGTTGATTTCGTACGGGGGCGCCATGTCCTTTGAACCCGTCGAAAGCGCCGCGGAAGCCAGAGGCGATCAACTGAGCGACCGGGTATTCGGCAACCTTGCCGCCCTCGCCCGTTTTCTGCTTGTCACGCTCGGGACATTTCTTGGGCTTCTGGCCATCACCTTCTTCATTGGCCGGGTGGTACCCATTGACCCGGTCCTGGCCGTTGTCGGTGACCGCGCCTCCAACGAGGTCTATGAAGCCGCCCGCCAGGCCATGGGGCTTGACCGGCCGCTGGCCCTGCAATTCATCGGTTATGTCGGCGATATTTTTACCGGCAATCTCGGCATGTCGATCTCCACCGGCCGCCCGGTTGCCGAGGACCTTGCCCGCGTTTTCCCCGCGACCCTTGAAATGGCAACCATTGGCATCCTGATCGGGGTCTGTCTCGGTGTGCCGATGGGGGTCTTTGCCGCCACGCATCAAGGCACCTGGATCGACCAGCTGATCCGGGTTCTCGGGCTGTTGGGGTATTCCGTTCCCGCCTTCTGGCTTGGCCTGGTTGGCCTCGCTATCTTTTACGCGGGCCTTGGCTGGGTCGCCGGTCCGGGCCGTGTCGATATCTTCTATGAAGGCATCGTTGATCCGGTGACCGGGCTCTACCTGGTGGACAGCCTGCTTGCCCGGGCGCCGGAGATCTTCTGGAACGCGCTGGACCACCTTCTCCTGCCGGCCTCGATCCTCGGTTTTTTCAGCCTTGCCTATATTGCCCGCATGACCCGGTCCTTCATGCTCGACCAGCTGGCCCAGGAATATGTGACCACGGCGCGGGTGAAGGGGGTTCCAGAACGAAAGGTCATCTGGCGCCACGCCTTTTATCCGATCCGCATCCAGCTGATCACCGTGATCGGCCTGTCCTATGCGGCGCTGCTGGAGGGCTCGGTGATGATCGAAACGGTGTTTTCCTGGCCCGGCATCGGCAATTACCTGACCAATGCGCTTCTGACGGCGGACATGAACGCCGTGCTCGGGGCGACGCTGGTGATCGGTTCCGTCTTCATCCTGATCAACAAGATTTCCGACGTGCTTTACCGCATTCTCGATCCGAGGGCCCGCACATGATCGCCTGGCTTCTCGACGACAGCCCGACCTCCCGTCTTCAGGCAACGCTCGGCCGGACCTGGCGTGCCTTCACCGCACTGATGCGCAACCCGCTGGCCGTGGTCGGCGCGCTTATCCTGCTTGTGCTGGTCATCATGGCGGTGTTTGCACCGTGGATCGCGCCCTATTCGCCGGTTGGACAGGATCTTGCCAACCGGCTCATGCCTCCCTCTTCCACCCATCTGATGGGCACCGACGAGCTCGGACGGGACATTTTCTCCCGTGTCGTTTACGGCGCGCGGATCACGCTTTTGATCGTCACCCTGGTGGCCGTCATTGCCGCCCCACTCGGCCTGATCGTCGGCGCCGTCTCGGGTTACTTTGGCGGCTGGACCGACCGGATCCTGATGGGCATCACCGACATTTTCCTCTCCATGCCCAAGCTGATCCTGGCGCTCGCCTTTGTCGCCGCGCTCGGCCCCGGCATCGAAAACGCGATCATCGCCATCGCGATCACGGCCTGGCCGGTCTATGCGCGCATCGCCCGCGCCGAGACCCTCACCTTCCGGGATGCGGAGTTCATAGCCGCGGTCAGGCTTCAGGGCGCATCGTCGATGCGCGTGATCCTGCGCCACGTGCTGCCGCTCTGTGCCTCGTCTACCATTGTCCGGGTGACGCTCGACATGGCCGGTATCATCCTGACCGCCGCCGGTCTCGGCTTTCTCGGCCTCGGTGCTCAGCCGCCCCTGCCGGAATGGGGGGCGATGATCTCGCGCGGGCGAACCTTCATTCTCGATCAGTGGTGGGTTGCGACCATGCCGGGCTTTGCCATCATATTGGTTTCCCTCGGTTTCTGCTTCCTGGGTGACGGCTTGCGCGATGTGCTGGATCCGAAACAGGGAGACAAGTCATGAGCGCCCCCTTCTTGAGGTAGACGGCCTCACCGTCACCTTCCCGACCGCGCGGGGACCTGTCGACGTGGTCAAGGGTATTTCCTTCTCGCTTGGGCGCGAACGGCTCGGCATCGTCGGCGAATCCGGCTCCGGCAAGTCCATGACCGGCCGGTCGATCCTGCGGCTTATCCGCAAGCCCGGCAAGGTCCGGGCCAGACGGCTGCAATTTGACGGTCTCGACCTGCTGCACCAAAGCGAGAAGCAGATGCGTCACCTGCGTGGTGCCCGGATCTCCATGGTCATGCAGGACCCGAAATTCTCGTTGAACCCGGTCATGACCATCGGCGACCAGATCGCCGAAGCGCTGGTCACGCACAAGTACCTTCTGCGCCGCGATCTGAAATCCCGTGTTCTGGCGATGCTGGAGGCCGTGCGCATTCACGATCCGGAGCGGGTCGCCCAGCTCTATCCGCATGAAGTGTCGGGTGGCATGGGCCAGCGGGTGATGATTGCCATGATGCTGATCCCGGAACCGGACCTGCTGATCGCCGACGAACCGACCTCCGCGCTCGACGTCTCTGTTCAGGCGCAGGTGCTGGACATCATCGATGATCTCGTCACCGGCAAGGGCATGGGGCTGATCCTGATCAGCCATGACCTCAATCTGGTTGCGCGCTATTGCGACCGTATCCTGGTGATGAACAGCGGCGAAATCGTCGAGGAATGCGAAGCTGGTGCCCTGCACGAGGCCAGTCATCCCTATACACGCGGTCTTTTGGCCGCCATGCCGCGGATGAACGAAACGCGGACGGAGCTGCCCGTGCTTGACCGCAGCAGCTGGACCACAGGGGCCGGAACATGAACAACAGCGCCCTTTCCCTAAACAACCTTTCGGTCAGCTACGGCAGCACCCGCGTCGTGCATGAAGTGTCCTTTGACGTCGCCCAGGGCGAAAGCTTCGCGCTGGTCGGCGAGTCCGGTTCCGGCAAATCCACGATCCTGAAAGCGATTTCGGGGCTGGCGCCGGACTGGACGGGCAACTTGTCCGTCTTTGGTGCAGCACGCGGCCACGCGCCGGACATCGCCTTTGCCGAAACCTGCCAGATGGTGTTCCAGGACCCTTACGGCTCATTGCATCCCCGAAAAACGGTCGATAGCTGCCTCGCCGAGCCCCTCGCCATTCACGGCATCGGCGGGCGTGACAAGCGCGTCAAGGAAATGCTCGACGCCGTCGGCCTCGACCAGCGTTTCCGGTTTCGTTTTCCCCACCAGCTCTCCGGCGGTCAGCGGCAGCGCGTTGCCATTGCCAGAGCCCTGATGCTGGAACCGCGCCTTCTGCTGCTCGACGAACCGACGTCGGCGCTGGACGTTTCGGTTCAGGCCGAAATTCTCAATCTTCTGAAAAAGCTGCGCCGAGATCAGGGCCTCACCTATCTGCTGGTGACCCACAACCTGCCCGTCGTCTCTTTCCTCTGCGACCGCCTGGCAGTGATGCGCCACGGGCGGATCGTGGAGATTGCGGATGTCGAGAGCCTGAAAACCGGCAGGCTTGCCGATGCGTATTCTCAAGAACTTTTTGCCGCCAGCGGCGGTGCCCTTCAACCTGCCTGATCATCTGAGACTTTTATGACCGATTTCAGCGGCCCACTAGCCGAATTCGACCGCGCTCTTTCGAAAGCCGAAACCGCTGGTGCGGCGTTCGACGCTCTTTTGGCTCTCACCCGTGCAACGGTTGGCGTCAAGCTTTTCACCTTCATGCGTGTTGACATGGCAAACGAACTCGCCTGCCGTTCCTACACCTCCCACCCGGAAGCCTATCCGGTCTCCGGCACCAAACCGATTACCTATGACGCCTGGTTCAACCAGGTGCATGGCGAGAAAAAAATGTTCGTCGCCAACACCCTGACGGATATTTCTCAGGTGTTTCCCGATTACGAACTGATCGGCCAACTGGGCTGCGGCTCGGTCATCAACCTGCCGGTGGTGCTCGACGATACGCTGGTCGGCACGGTCAATCTGCTGCATGAAGAGCACTATTACACGCCCGAGCGGATCGCCCTTGCCGAGGCGCTGTTGCCCGTTCCGGCGAAAGCCACTTATCTGGTGAGCCACTCTCAGGAAAGACCCGCGCTCTCCGCCTGATCCGAAAACCTGTCTCGCAGTTGCCAAGCGCCTGCTTGTTCAATAGCTTTCCCGTCACCACAAACACCAAAATCTGTCTCGGGGGAGCTGACTGGAGGTGAATTTACGCCGATCCAGATTTCCGATCACGTTGAGCCTTTTTGCAGTGACGCTCGGCGTTGCGTTGGCACTGGCTGCCACGATCATTTCCTATACCCACTATTCCAACCGCGCCGCGGCCCTGACGGCGGGGCGGGAGCTGATGGCACGCTCGGCCGAAGTGATCCGGCTGCAGACCGCCTCGCTGATTGCGCCGATCAACTCCATCGCCGACTATTCCGGCGACTGGCTGGATGTGGACGCCGTTCCAAAGGCAAGCGGCCACCCGGCGCGCAAACGCATGATCTCCTTTGTCTCGGTCATGCCGCAGATCGCCAATATCTATATCGGTTACCAGGACGGCAGCAGCTACCTGATCGGCGCTGCCCGCACCCGCTCAAAAGAAGACCTTGAAGCCCTGGGAGCGCCGGAAGGCACGTTTCTGCTGGAACAGATCATCCTGCGCGGCGACCGGGACAGACCGATCCGCTATGATCGGTTTCTGGATGAAAACGGCGACACGCTGGCAACAACCAGCACTTACGAAATCGACTATGACCCGCGCGAACGCCCCTGGTTCAAGGCAGCTTCAAAGGTCAATCACGTCACCCGCACCGACGTCTACCTGTTTGCGGGCACCGGCAAGCCGGGCCTGACGGTCAGCAAGCGCTATGCAAAAGGTGTTGTCGGAGTCGACCTGACGCTCGACGATCTCGACCTTTTCCTGAATTCCGAACCGCAGGCCAAGGACGGTGTCCTGGCGATTATCAGTCAGGAGGGCCTGCTGCTGGCCAACTCCTCGGAAAACGAAAATGTCGACCGGAGTGAATGGCGGGCGGCGATCGAAGCCTTGCAGAAGCAGGTACTGAGTACGGATCAGGACACCGTCGATACCATCGACGTCAATGGCCAGATGTGGATCACCCACCTGTCCAAGATCGAGCTGGGGGCGAACAAGCTGGAGAACCTGGCCATCGCTCTGCCGCTTTCCGCCGTCGTGGGCGAGCTGACGCGGGCCTCTCAGCGCACGATAGCTGTTTCGATTCTGATCGCCCTGTGCAGCATCCCGCTGATCTGGCTGGTTTCGCGCTCGCTGTCGCGTCCGCTTCAGGTGCTTGCGGACGGCACCCGGCGCATCCGGGAATTTGATCTGGAAAACCCCTTCCCGCATGAATCCGTTGTCGATGAGATCTACAAGCTTGAAGGCGCGCTCGACCAGATGCGCACCTCGCTGCAAACCTTCGGTCGATATGTACCCAAGGCGTTGGTGCGCCGGATGATCGAACGCCAGGAAGTGCCTGAACCCGGCGGGGAAAAACGCGACATCACTGTCCTCTTCATGGACCTGGAAAACTTCACCGCCATGTCCTCTCATCTGGAACCGGAAGAGGTCATGCGGCGCATGTCGCGTTATTTCGAGATCGTGACCCAAACCCTGCTGGATCACGACGCCACGATCGACAAATACATCGGCGATGCGGTTATGGCCTTCTGGAACGCACCGAACCAGGTGGAGGACCATGCCGCCAAGGCCTGTGAGGCGGCGCTTGCTGTGATTGCGGCCAGCAAGGCGGAGACCGATTCCTGGAACGATGGCGACATCCCCCCGGTCAGAACCCGCATCGGACTGCATTGCGGCCTCGCCATCGTCGGCAATGTCGGCAGTTCGGACCGGCTGAACTACACCGCGCTCGGCGACACGGTCAATCTCGCCTCCCGGCTGGAGGGGCTCAACCGTGATCTGAAATCCAGCATCCTGATCAGCGAGGATCTGGCGAAACGGGTCGAGGGCCGGGTCGAGGCAAGGTCGGTTGGGGAAACGGCGGTGAAGGGCTACGACACGCCGGTCAAAGTGTTTGAACTGGTAGGAAACGGATAGGACGATACCTTCGCTATTCGCTGACCGGTCACCTCAATGAATTTTGCCGGCCTCATGCAAACCGGATGAGGCGGCAGCGATAGGCTGCAAGAATGCCGCCAAGAAAATTCATATGTGTTGCACAGGCATTCGGTGAATGATTGCCGTTTACGGCGCCGTCGTTTGCCCAGGACCAATGTCTGGCAGCGGCCAGCAACTCTCGGTTCATCTCCACGACGGATGCAGGGTTCAAATTCCTGGAAATCCAGTCGGATGGATCAAAACCGGAGATCGTTTCCGCCATCAAGATGGGATGCACATAGGCCAGATAGAGATGCGCGATGTTTCTTTTCTTCAGTGTTTGATGCCTGCAACTTGAATAAGTATTTGCAAGTCTTGCAAAAACCTGTTCACCACTCTTCAAAATGTGAAACCCGTCATAAATGGACTGACGTGAAACATGGCTTGCCGTTCGATCATAATGTCCAAGTTTTAGCACACCGCCAACGCTTGAGACCGCAATTTGGCTGGCGTTTCGTTCATCGGCCTTGCTCCAGGCAACGGCCTCCTGCGACACCTCCGGCCGCAACACCCTTGGAAAGACAAACGCTTCTGTTCCAGCCGTCTGCAGCCTCGACAGCTGCTCTGTATTTCCTTTGTAAGCGAATGGAATAATCTCACTGATGACCGGTGCAGCCTCAAAATCAGCATACAAATACTCGTAGATATAAAGACAGTCTGAATCGTCCGGGCCGCCACCGCACGAGAGCGACTCCCAAGCAACCAGATCTCGCTGCCATGACGGCCCGAAATATCCACCAACCAGTTCAATGGCGTCAAACCAGTCTTTTTCAACTGCTTGCTGTTTCGTGAGCGGAAGATAGCCTTCCAGCAGACCCGGCCAGCACCAGAAAGCGTCGGACACCATTTCGTCTACGCGCGCCCAGCCTCCATAAGGCGGATGTTCAGTCTCCGCACCTGTTTCCTGGCGCCAAACCTCTGCTGAAAGATTGTAGTCAAGCAGGGCTCTCCCCGTTTCCGGGCGCCAATTGACGACCAATGGAAACCGGAAGTCGGCATGTCGGTATTCAAACCGTTTCCAGCACTCCTTCGGCAGCAAAGTGTGGGTTGAAATCGCCTTGCCGCACCAAGGCTCCTCGAGTGGTCCCAAAAGGGCAACACGCTCTTGTGACTGCCGGCAGATCATTTGCGGCTCGGCGCCGTCGCTGCTGTAATCCCACCAGCCGAAGGAATATCCCATATCAATGCCTTCTTCGCAGCTGCTCGCGAAACTTCGTTTCCAAACTCTTTTCGTATTTGTCCGGTTTTTCCAGACCTTCTCTGGTTTCAACCGATGCCAGGACGCCGCACAACTTCATCGGCAAATGGTCAGCTTTTCATTGAGACCTCAATTTCAGACGGACGAAGTCACCCAGTTTGATCAGAAGTGCCTTGTTCAATCTTGAGACGATCCAGCCTGCATGGACCACCAGCGGCAATGAAAACGGATACGAAGCCAGAACCATCAGCAATACAAAGCCGTTCATCGGGCCTCCGTCATTCGACTTCACCATTCCGATGACAAAACTCATTAGGAAGCAGGTCACATAGAGACCGAAGATCAGGACCGGATAATGCCATGCTGAAATGCGCTGCGAACGCATAACCGTTCCCCAAATCAAACCGGCAGCGAAGGCAAGGAACGGCGCATAGCCGAGCAGAAAATCAATCACCGAACAGATTTCCGCGTTTTGTTGAAGTGCAGTCACGCAAGGCGTTTTGTGCTCCGTCCTTGCTCCGGACGACACTCGCAACGCTATTGCCGACGATATTTACAATCGGTGAATGTTCCTGAAATTCGGGAAGACTGATACCCCGGCAAGCTCCGAGGCTTTCCTTGCAGGAATACGATGATCCCTCAGGCCGCCTGCTGCTTGGCCCGCTGCACGCGGCCAATGAACTCCGACAGCCAGGCGATGTCCTTCAGATAGACTTCCATGCTGAGCGAGGCCAGGTCCATGAGCAGGGCCTGCGGGTCCGGATTGTCGAAACCGGTGTCCCGCAAAAACGTCTGGTACTCGTCATGGAACGCCTCGGGCACCCGCATTTCGGCCTCACGCACTCTTCGCTCTGTTCAGTCTGTGCAAGCAAGGCCCCCACGCCCCGCATTCAGGAAGTGTTAAGAATTTCAGCCCTCGCGCGGTATCGTCAGAACTGTCATTTCCTCACTATCCCCAGAACCCGGCTCCTCCGGCTTTGGATAACTGGCCCGGGAGGCCACAAATCCGCCGACAAATGCCGCTTTCCCCTTGCACTTGGCAGGCGAAATCCACGACCCTGCCAAGAATCACAATTCTAACCCATCGCCCGCCACGCCAAGAGCCCTGCATGAGCCCGTCCACAGACCTTTCCTTTCAGCCCCTTACCGACGCCTTTGCACAGGACCCGCATCCTTTTTACGAGGCTCTCAGAGCGAAAGAGGGGCTGACCTGGTTCAAGGAGTTCGACGTCTGGCTGGCGGCGCGTTTCGACGATGTCTCGGAAATCGTGCAGCACGACAAGATGGTCCGCTCGCTGGATCACATTGCAACGGCTGACGAAATCGCCGAACAGAAACGGACGCAGAACTGGCACGACATGCCGCATCATTCCCGCTTCGTGCAGTTTTCCCTGCTCGACAGCGACGGCGCCGTGCATGACCGGCTGCGCAAGCAGGTGTTCAAGCTGTTCACGCCCGTCATGGTCGGGAAATTGCGCGATGGCATTCAGGCCTATGTCGACCGGCTGTTCGACGAACTGTCCGACCGGGATGAGATCGACTTTGTCGAGGACCTTGCCGCCCATGTGCCCGGCCATATCATCGGCCGGGTCCTCGGCGTTCCGGACGAAGACTGCCCACAGCTGCGGGTCTGGTCGGAGAACATTGTCCAGTTTTTCGACATCGACCGCTCCGACGAGCGCAAGGAACTTGCCGAAACCAACACGACCGAGTTCTACCACTACCTGCTGGAGCTGAAGGCCGCGCGCGCTGCCGATCCCAAGGACGATCTTCTTTCCGTGATGATCGAAGCAGAGCGTGTCGGCCAGATGAGCCATGACGAGTTCATTTCCACTGCCATGCTGATCCTGATGGCCGGGCATGGCTCGACCATCGACGTGCTTGGCAGCGGCATGCACGCGCTGTTGAAATTCCCGGATGAAATGCAGCGTCTGCGGGATGACCCTGCCCTTATGAAAACCGCCGTCCAGGAAATGTTCCGCTACGAGTCTCCCCTGCCCTTCTTTCATCGATACTGCACGGAAGACGTCGAGATCTGCGGCCAGACCTATCCAAGCGGCACCAAGTTCGGCGTGCTTTACGGCGCGGCCAACCGCGACCCGAAACAGTTTCCGGATGCCGACCGGTTCGATGTCGGCCGCACTCCCAACTGGCACATCGCCTTTGGCCGCGGCGCCCATTTCTGCCTCGGCAACCACCTCGCCCGGCTCGACATGGACATCATCTTTTCAACGCTCTTGAAGCGCTACAAGTCCGTTGAGCTGTCAAATCCCGACGTGCGTTACAAGCGCGGGCTTTCGGTCAGAGGTCCGGAGGCACTGAAGATCAGATGGTCAGCCGCTTGACGCCCCCTTGCGGCGCAGCACTCGGCGTCTAGTTACTCCCTTGTCCCTTCCCAATTCGATGGTAGCCCCATGAAACTCTCCCTCGCTCTTACCCTCTTTGCCAGCATCAGCCTTGCCGCGCCGACAGCCGTAACCGCAGCCGATATCGGCCCCCGACCTGCCTGGCTTGTGAGTCAGATGGAAGACGGCCCTTTGAAGGATAAGCTCCAGGCCTGTCTCGGAAATCCGGTCCAACCGACGCTGTTTTCCATCGCCCACCGGGGCGCACCGCTTCAGTTTCCCGAACACACGGAAGAAGGCTATCGCGCGGCCGCAATAATGGGTGCTGGCATCCAGGAATGCGATGTGACCTTCACCGCCGACAAGGAACTGGTCTGCCGCCACTCCCAGAACGACCTGCATACGACCACCAACATCCTGGCGACGGATCTTGCCGGCAAATGCACCAGGGGCTTCACCCCCGCGAGCGGCGATCAGCCGGCGTCCGCGGAATGCCGGACGTCAGACCTCACTCTTGCCGAGTTCAAAAAGTTGCGCGGCAAGATGGACAGCGCAAACAAGAAGGCCGAAACGGTGGAGGCCTATCTGAACGGCACGGCTCCCTGGCGAACCGAACTTTACGGTGCTGCCGGCACGCTTTTGACCCACAAGGAGAGCATCGCTCTTTTCAAGGATCTTGGTGCAAAGTTCACACCGGAACTGAAAGCGCCGAAAGTGGCGATGCCCCATGACGGTTTGTCCCAGCAGGACTATGCCCAGAAGCTGATTGACGAGTACAAGGAAGCTGGCATTCCGCCGGAAGATGTGTTTGCCCAGTCCTTCAATCTTCAGGACGTACTCTACTGGATCGAGAACGAACCGGAGTTCGGGAAGCAGGCGGTTTATCTCGACGCCCGCCGGGACCTGAACCCGCTCGATCCGTCGACCTTCTCCCCGTCCATGGAGGAGCTGAAGAAGATGGGTGTGAATTACATCGCACCGCCGCTCTTTGTCCTGGTGACGCTGGAAGACGGCAAATTCGTCCCCTCCCCCTATGCCGTTGAGGCCAGAAAAGCCGGTCTCGATCTGATCACCTGGACCCTGGAACGCTCCGGGCCGCTCAATTCCGGTGGTGGCTGGTACTATCAGTCTATCGGCGATGCGATCGACAGCGACGGCAAGATGCTTGAAGTCATCGATGTGCTGGCGCAGGAGGTGGGCGTCAGGGGCATCTTCTCAGACTGGCCGGCAACAACCAGTTTCTATGCGTCCTGCATGGGACTGAACTAGGGAGCCCGGACGCGAAAACTCACCTGATCCGCTATTCTTTTCTTCACGCACCAGCGCTACCATTGGCGCGGGTCAACAATAGCAGTGGTCAGCGCAGTGCAGATACATCCGCTTCCCAGTGTCGACGTCCAGGTTCTGCACCGCACCTTGCAGCCGGTGCGGGGCCAGGACATCTTCGACTTCATCGTCAGTGCCGCCGCCGGCCTTGGACTTCCGGCCAACGACTGCAAACTCCTGAACACATCAACGGATCTCGACATACGTGTGCTGTGCGGTGACTTTCATTGCCTGGTCACGCAAAGCGACCCGCTGGAACACAAAGATCACCTGGAAACGGCGCTCGAGGCCTATACGGTCAAGAAATCATTTCCCGGGGCAGCGGAGGTTGTCGCCTCGGCGTCGGCCTATACGCAGATTACGGTGTGCAAGGGCCTGATCCCTCACGACGCCATGCCGGAAGAACTCCGGGATGTCGTGGGCTCCGACAAGACCGCGTTCTGTACTTCCGAAGAAGCTCAGGTCGCCATGGCGCTGACGCGGGAAGTGACGCGTTTCATCGTCGAACAGGGCACGGCCGAGGCAGTGTTCTGGGGCACAAGCCTGTTCCTGATGAAGCCCGAACTCTTTGTCAAACTGGCAACCGGCGACGGTAAGAACCTGCTTTACCTGCATGCCCATCCCTATGGTGAAACAGATCCGGACACCGGCAAACTGCTGGTCGGTGTCATTGGAGCCGGCGCACCGGCGATGATCGGCTACACGCTCGAATTCCGCCCTTGTGGCCTTCCACCTGACTATCTCACCCGGAAACTGTACGAATTCGTTGCCTTCACGCAGGCAACCGGTCAGATCATCCGCGATGGAGATGTCTTCGGCGAGGACGAGGATGAAAAGATCCAGGTGCTGCACCATCTGGCGAAAAACGGCGGGGCACCGGAGATCGAACTTAAGGTGGTGCACAATCCGAAATACGGCATTGTCCAGGAAGCCGCGCCGACGATCTACAAACACTATGACGGCCATGGCAAGAAAATAGCAGAAGACATTGACGGTGTTTCAGAATCCGACCTTGACCCGAACGATCCGGTCGACGCAGCCATACTGGAACAGCTGCGCGCCCTCAAACCCGGCAGTGAAGCGCCGACCGAACAATCCAGCGATATTTCGGTGTCGGCGACCAGCCCTGTGGCCAATGGACCTGCGTCGGGCCAAGCAGAGACTGAGGCGCCCGAGGAGCCCGCACCGGACATTCCGGAATTCTCACGGCGGACCACACCACCGCCACCACCAGCCGCCAAGCGTGTTTCAATGGAAGAACTAAGAAGCATTGCCCAACGGGCACAGGTCCAGCAGGCTGAAGAAGCCGAAAAGCCGGCAAAACCCGGCTTTCTGAGCAGACTTCTGGGCAAAAGGTCCGGGTAACAGGCGACGTCAGTGACGTGGCCTAACGCGCCTGATCAAGTGTGCGCTTGCATTCCAGCAATTCGAACAATGTGGCCTGCAGGCGCCGGATGTCCTCTTTGGACACTGCGGCGTTTGACGGGGCTGAACCAGGAACCGGCTTTTCACCTCGCAGCCGTCCCAGGATATTGAAACCGCCGGAACTGGACTGATCGTGCGGGTCTGGCGCATCTTCGGCCAGTACACCATGGGGAAGCGGTTCCCCCGGATCGTTCGGGACAGGCCCTTCGGCAGGTGCCGCTTGCAGCGAGGGACCATTTGGGGATTGCGGTGTCGCCGAAGACGGGGCCGGTGAAGGGCTGCCGGCTTCATGCCGGACCTGCATCACGAAACGAGGTCCCTGCTCCTTCAAGATGCGCTGGACGCCCTTGATGGTGTAGCCTTCGCCATACAGCAGGTGGCGAATGCCTTTCAGAAGCTCGACATCGTCCGGCCGGTAATAACGCCGCCCACCGCCACGCTTCAACGGCTTGATCTGCGAGAAACGCGTTTCCCAGAAGCGCAGCACATGCTGCGGCAGGTCCAGGTCGTCAGCGACCTCACTGATGGTGCGAAAGGCGTCTGGGCTTTTGTCCTGCGAGCTCATCCGGTCTTGTTATTTGCTGGCCTGTCCCGTCAGCGCATCATTGATACGCTGCTTCAATACATTTGATGGCTTGAACACCATCACGCGGCGCGGCGAAATCGGCACTTCCTCGCCGGTCTTCGGATTGCGGCCGATGCGCTCCCCCTTGGAGCGAACCACAAACGACCCGAAGCTTGACAATTTTACCGATTCTCCGGTCACAAGACAGTCGGAAATTTCAGAAAGAACGCGCTCGACCAGTTCAGACGATTCAGTCCGGGACAGACCCACCTTCTGATAAACGGCCTCGCATAGATCTGCGCGGGTAATAGTCCGATTGCCCATAACCCCTCCTCAACGGCGCCAGCGATCTGGCTGATTTTGCAAGAGAACTCCGATGCAAGACCATACGGTACGGCCTTGAGGCAGGTCGGTCAACCGGAACTAGGCGTCCGATTAATATTTGTGACGAGGCGGAGGAGAGACCGTTACCAGCGCAACAGCACGGAGCCCCAGGTGAAACCGCCGCCCATCGCCTCCAGCATCAAAAGATCGTTCTTTTTGACACGTCCGTCTTTTACCGCAGTATCCAGCGCCAGCGGAATGGAAGCAGCCGACGTGTTGCCGTGGAGTTGCACGGTGGTCACCACTTTTTCAGGCGCAATGCCGAGCTTCTTCGCGCTGGCATCGATGATGCGCTTGTTGGCCTGGTGCGGGATGAACCAGTCGAGATCCTCTGACGTGTAACCGGTGGCATTGTAGGCGTCTTCGATCACGTCGGTGATCATGCCGACGGCATGTTTGAACACTTCCCGGCCTTCCATGCGCAGATGACCGACGGTCTGCGTGGCGGACGGGCCGCCATCGACGAAAAGCTTTTCCTTGTGACGGCCGTCCGAACGCAGATGAGACGTCAGAATGCCGCGGTCGGCATTGCTGCCGTCGGCCTCGGCGGCTTCGACGACAACCGCGCCTGCGCCATCCCCGAACAGGACGCAGGTTGTTCTGTCGGTCCAGTCGAGGATCCGGCTGAAGGTTTCCGCCCCGATCACAAGGCAGCGCCTGGAGAGCCCCGCACGGATATAGGCGTCGGCCGTGGTCAGGGCATAGACGAAGCCGGAGCACACGGCATGCACATCGAACGCTGCGCCGTGATGGATACCAAGACGGGCCTGCACAGTGACAGCGGTGGCTGGAAAAGTGTTGTCCGGCGTTGCCGTTGCCAGGATGATCGTGTCGATGTCCTGGGCGTCCCGGCCCGCTGCGGACAACGCGCGTTTTGCAGCTTCCAGGGCCAGATCCGAGGTCACCTCGCCTTCCGCGGCCACATGACGCTGCTGGATACCGGTGCGCTGAACGATCCATTCGTCAGACGTGTCGACCATCTTGGCGAGGTCGTTGTTGGTCAGGACTTTTTCCGGCAGATAGCTTCCGCAGCCGGTTACTGTCGAACGGATTACGCTCACAAATCACCTTCCGATGTCGGCGCGGCTTCAGCGAAGCGGCCACGATGGTAATGCACAAGATCCTGGGCGATCTTGTGGGTCAGTTCGTTCTTGACCATGTCATAGGCCAGATCGATTGCAGAGGCATAACCTTCCGCATCCGTCCCGCCGTGGCTCTTGATCACGATGCCGTTCAGTCCCAGGAACACGCCGCCATTGACCTTGCGCGGATCCATTTTCTCGCGCAGCAGATCAAACGCGCCCTTGGCAAAGAGATAACCGATACGGGACATAAAGGTGCGATTCATGGCCGAACGCAAGTAACTGCCAATCTGTTTGGCAGTCCCTTCGGCGGTCTTGAGCGCGATATTGCCGGCAAAGCCTTCAGTCACGACAACATCGACCGTGCCTTTGCCCAGATCGTTGCCTTCCACGAAACCGGCATAGTCAAGAGAGCGCAGCGGTGTTTCACGCAACAGGCGCCCCGCCGTGCGGACCTCTTCCAGGCCCTTGACTTCTTCCACGCCGATATTCAGCAGGCCGACGCTCGGCCGCTGCACGCCAAACACGGCCCGCGCCATGGCGCCGCCCAGAATGGCAAAATCGATCAATTGCTGCGCGTCCGCACCGATGGTGGCACCGACATCGAGAACCACGGATTCACCGCGCATGGTCGGCCAGAGAGCGGCAATTGCCGGCCGCTCGATATTGGCCATGGTGCGCAGGCAGAATTTCGACATGGCCATCAGCGCGCCGGTATTGCCGGCCGAAACGGCGACGGATGCTTCCCCGGTCTTGACCGCTTCGATGGAGCGCCACATGGAGGACCGCCAGCGGCCCTGCCGAAGAGCCTGGCTTGGCTTGGTGTCCATGGCGATCGACACATCGCAATGGTGAAACGTGGAAGCGTCGCGAACGCGCGGATATTTCTCCAGCAGCGGAGCGATCACTTTCTCGTTGCCGTAGATCAGAAAGTGGATGTCCGGGTGCCGGACAAGCGCGATTTCAGCGCCGGGTATGACGACTTCGGCTCCATTGTCGCCGCCCATGGCATCCAGGGAAATCGGAATTGTTTTCGCCATTTAGAAAGTCTTTTGACGTGTGATTACCAGGAACAGCACCGGACGGCGCCCCAAAGGAACTTGCCGGTTCGGCAAGTGCAATCTTCAGAGAGCCAAGAACGGCGCGAACATAACGTTTTTGGCAGGGCTGACAACCGTTTTCCTGATCCATCCCGGTTCAAACGTTGAAAACCCTTTTTGAATGGGCCTGCTGCCGTTGCGATACATTAAGGCAAGGACATCAGGTCCCCTCTTCGGGTTTGTCCTTCAGCGCCTGCAGTGCAGCAAAGGGAGACGGCTTTTCCGGCTCTTCCTCCACGACCTCGTCTTCGTCAGCGTCGCCGCCCTCAAAAGCGACCCCTTCGCGGCGCGGGAACGGATCAAGCGACAGCGCGAGTTCCTCGCAAATCACGGCTCCCAGATCGAGCACGCCATCGAGGATGACGTCAGGCGGGTCCAGTGATTCCAAATCGATCTCGATCTCGCCCTCATCGTTGAGATCGCGAATTTTCCGAGGCCGGCTGGAATGAGGTTCGAAGGTCCGGTCAACTTCCAGTTCCAACTCGCTGTCAAAGGGCTCCAGCGACACGACACAGGTCTGGCTGATCGTTGCCTTGATCGGCCCGACGACGCGCAGGCCTGCCTTTCGATAGGGTTTCAGCGTGAAATCCGCGGTCAGGGCATGGATGGCATTGAGATCGAATGTGGAAGCGATTGCCGCTCTCGATGCCTCGTCCGGCGCTATCGAGATCTTCTCGTCCTTGTCGACAACCTTGCTGGCATTCACCTTGAAGGAATAGGGAAACGTATCTGCTGTCATTGTTGTTCTTTCTTTTTGACCTTTCGGCAACCGGCCTTGAGACCGGTCAGAAGGGCATTTCCTTGAATCGCTCCGGATCCGGCCAGCTTATGTCTCCCTTCCGCAGCACGTCCGCTGTCTGGGCATCCAGGTCCTTTGCCGCCTGCAGCATATAGTGGGCCAGACGCATCTGTGCGAGCGGCTCTGGGGCATCGGTGAAGATATTTCGTCCAAGCGCTTCGCTGAGCGTCTCCGCATCCCCCTCGTCGATTGCCGGGATATAGGCGTCCGCCCGGCCGTAAAACGCTTCGCCCATCACCTTGACCTTCTTCGGGACACGCGTGTCGCTGACCCCCATTTCCCGCAGCGAGGCATCCATGTCTTCGAAAAACAGGTCGAACACGGCCTGCGAGAATTCAGCGACGTCCTTGCCTTCACCGCGCAGACGCCTGAAGAACAACACGGCGTGAACAATGATCAGGTCAAACCGGCCATCGATGGTATCCGGCACGAGAAAGTCGGTATAAAAGACCGGTTGCCGTGCTTGGGCCACGATTTCACAATAGACCCTGTGTTCGGCATCGCGGGACCGGCGGCGGAACAGGCCGAATATCATGGTGTCTCCTTTAGAGCCAACTCGAAGCAAAGTCAGGTGTTGCCTTGTGCCCTATCCCACGATAGTGACTTTGCCAAGCAACGAAATTCAAATAGAGCCAGACGGGTCTGGCGCAACGGGACTTCTTAGATGAACTTCAAGGCGAGCGCCGTGATCCTACCGCTTCTGGCCACATTGCCGCTCGGTGGCTGTTTCACATCTACCTATACGCATGGCCATGTCATCTCTGCCGACATGCTCAATCAGGTACAGGTCGGTTCCAGTCGCGAACAGGTCGAGCTGGTGCTCGGGTCGCCGTCGACGACGTCCAGCCTGGCCGGCGACGCCTACTACTACATCTCCCAGAAAACCGCGACCACGGCTTTCTTCAATCCGGACATTGTCGAACAACGGGTCGTGGCGGTCTATTTCGACGAAGATGGTTTCGTCAAGGATCTCGGCAACTATTCGCTCGAGGACGGCAAGATCGTCGATATCGTTACCCGCAAAACCCGGACAGGCGGCGCCGACTACGGCTTCCTGACCCAGATCCTGCGTGGCGCAACCAATCCGAGCCTGGGTCTGTAACGCCAAAATCCAAGCTAACCCTGCAAAGACCGTGGCCTGACCGCCGCGGTCTTTTTGCCTGGTGCCCACATTCAGTTGTTCAGGGATCGGTTGATAGGGCCGAGGATTTGAGTGAGGCCTGTTACATCAAGGCCCGCGACCGGCGTTTTCCCCGCAAGCTCTGCCAGCAAATGCGCAAACCCTTCCTTGAAGGTCGATAGTTCCCCCTCATCCAGCGCGGCCAGGTCCAGCATGCATCCGCTCCCGCGGTAAATGCCGGCCAGATGTTGCCAGGCCTCCCGATTTCCACCGCGTTCGACCGCAAGGCGCTCCATCTCGGCAAAGAGCCTTCTTGGAAAGGGCACATCCGTATCGTCGGCCAGCACAAGAATTCCCATGCGGAAGAGACCTTTCCATCTTCGAGTTTCAGCGTGCCCGCTCGCACGGCACCAAGTAAAAAGCCCCGGCCGTTGGCCGGGGCTTTTCCAGTTTCAGGTCTCCGGGATCAATGCGCCATGATCGCCAGCAGCAGCAGCGCCACGATGTTGGTGATCTTGATCATCGGGTTGACCGCAGGACCGGCCGTATCCTTGTAGGGATCGCCGACCGTGTCGCCGGTCACCGATGCCTTGTGCGCCTCGCTGCCCTTCTGGTGGGTGACGCCGTCCTTGTCGGTGAAGCCGTCTTCAAAGGACTTCTTGGCGTTGTCCCAGGCACCGCCCCCCGCCGTCATGGAGATGGCGACAAAGAGACCTGTGACGATCACACCCAGCAGCATGGCTCCGAGCGCGGCAAAGGCATCGGCCGGTGTAGCGACCGCCCGTACCACGAAGAACACCACGACCGGAGACAGCACCGGCAGGAGCGACGGCACGATCATTTCGCGGATTGCCGCCTTGGTGAGCATGTCGACAGCCCGGCCATAGTCCGGCCGCTCGGTGCCCTGCATGATACCCGGCTTTTCCTTGAACTGGCGGCGGACTTCCTCCACCACGGCACCGGCCGCCCGGCCAACAGCGGTCATGGAAATACCGCCGAAGAGATAGGGCAAAAGGCCGCCGAACAGCAGACCCGCCACCACGTAGGGGTTGGAGAGCGAGAACAGCGTGCCCACGTCGATGCCATGGAAGATCGAGCCTTCCGCCGCATTGGCGGAGAAGAACCGCAGGTCTTCCGTATAGGCCGCGAACAGGACCAGGGCGCCGAGACCGGCAGACCCGATCGCGTAGCCCTTGGTGACAGCCTTGGTGGTGTTGCCGACAGCGTCGAGCGCGTCCGTCGTGGTGCGCACTTCATCGGGCAGCTCCGCCATTTCCGCAATGCCGCCGGCATTGTCCGTGACCGGTCCGAAAGCGTCGAGGGCCACGACCATCCCGGCGAGCGCCAGCATGGTTGTCACGGCGATGGCAATGCCGAAGAGACCGGCAAAGGCATAGGTGACCAGGATACCCGCGATGATGATGATTGCCGGAAGGGCCGTTGCCTCAAGGGAAACCGCCAGGCCCTGGATCACGTTGGTGCCGTGACCGGTGACCGACGCCTGAGCGATGGAGCGCACCGGGCGGTATTCCGTACCGGTGTAATACTCCGTCACCCAGATGATCAGCCCGGTGACAACAAGACCGACAACACCGCAGACAAACAGATCAAAGCCGGTGAAGCTCGCCCCGCCTGAAGTTGTGTACTCGGTGCCCGCTCCGATCCAGCCGAACACGATGATGGCAAGCGCAACGGCCGACAGCACTGCCGTGGCGATGAAGCCCTTGTAGAGCGCACCCATGATCGAGTTGTTGCTGCCAAGCTTGACGAAGAACGTGCCGATGATCGACGTCACAACGCAGCTGGCGCCGATGACAAGCGGCAACAGCATCAGGTTGGTCGCATCGGTTCCGGTGAAGAAGATCGACGCCAGAACCATGGTGGCGACCACGGTCACGGCATAGGTCTCAAACAGGTCGGCCGCCATGCCGGCGCAGTCGCCGACATTGTCGCCCACATTGTCGGCGATGGTTGCCGGGTTGCGCGGATCATCTTCCGGGATGCCGGCCTCGACCTTGCCGACAAGGTCGCCGCCAACGTCTGCCCCTTTGGTGAAGATGCCGCCGCCGAGGCGGGCGAAGATGGAAATCAAGGAGGCACCGAAGCCGAGCGCGACCAGCGCATCGATCACGGTGCGGTCAGTCGGGGCATACCCCATCATGCCGGTCAGAAGCGTGTAATAGACGGCAACGCCGAGCAATGCGAGACCGGCAACAAGAAGGCCGGTGACAGCCCCGGACTTGAAGGCAATCTCCAGCCCGGCTCCAAGGCTCTGGCTGGCGGCCTGGGCGGTGCGCACGTTGGCACGCACGGACACCATCATGCCGATATAGCCTGCCGCGCCGGAGAGCACGGCGCCAATGGCGAAACCGATCGCAGCCGTGCCGGACAAAAGCAGCCAGGCCAGGACAAAAACCACGGCACCGACAATCGCGATGGTCGTGTATTGACGGTTGAGATAGGCACTGGCGCCTTCCTGGATCGCCCCGGCGATCTCCTGCATGCGCTCATTTCCGGCGTCCGCCGCCATGACGGACTGAATGGCCCAGGCCCCATAGGCAATGGACAAGAGACCACAAATAATGACGACAAGCTCGATCATGCTTCCTCCCATAGATGCGGCGGACTGATTTTCTTGTCGTTTTCCCGCCAGGCTGGCCTTCACACCCACTTCCCTGCGTGAAGGAAGCACACGATAGCAGCAAAGCGGAGCGCTTCGTCAAGCTCTCACATTGTTTAATTTGTCACTTCCGTTGCGGCAGTATTTGGTGCAACGCAGTAAATTTGCTGCGCTGACGAAATGGAATTCGCAAGACACTTTAACCGGTTGTAACTGCTTTCTTTTCTCCCCAGACAAGCCAGCCGAGAAGTACCAGACACAGCACCACAAACGGAAAGACCAGGATGTTGACGGTCGCCCAGCCAAACGCGTTGAGCAGTGCGCCGGAGGAAAAAGACGCCGTTGCAACGAATCCGAACACCAGGAAATCGTTGACTGCCTGCACCATGTTGCGTTCTTCCGGCCGATAGGTGTCGGTCAACATCGCGGTCGCGCCGATGAAACCGAAATTCCAGCCAAGGCCGAGCAGGATCAGGGCCGTCCAGAAATGCGCCAGTTCCAGCCCCATCAGGGCAACGATCGAACAACCAGCCAGCAGTGCCAGCCCGATGGCGACGATCCGTTCCTTGCCGAAACGCGCGATCAGACTGCCCGTAAAGAAGCTCGGACCGAACATGGCAATGACATGCCACTGGATACCGAGGGCGGCGTCGGTCTCAGAGAGGCCACAGCCGATCATGGCGAGCGGCGTCGCGGTCATCACCAGGCTCATCAGGGCATAGGAACAGATGCCGCAAGCTGCCGCGACAACGAAGCGGCGCTGCCGCATGATCTCGCCAAGCGGCCGCCCGCCTGCCTGTTTGTGACTGATGCGCGGCGGCTTGGGGATCTTGATGAACATCAGAAGGACAAAGGCGATCAGTGCAAGCCCGGCCTGCGCCAGATAAGTCCCGGCAAACAGGATCGGCATGAACAGGTCCTTGGTCCAGATCACCGTCTGCGGTCCGACAACCCCGGCCAGGACCCCACCGGCCAGCACCCAGGAAATCGCCTTGGGCTTGAAGGCGTCGCTCGCCGTATCGGCCGCGGCAAAGCGGTATTGCTGGACAAAGGCTCCCGCAAACCCACCCAGGCTGCAAGCCAGGGCAAAGAGCAAAAACTGATTCTGAAAAACGGCAAAAGAGGCCAGCACACCGGAAGCCGCACCAAGCAGGGAGGCACCGGTAAACCCGGCCCTGCGGCCATAGCGGCGCATGATCATTCCGGCCGGAATGGTTCCGAAGGCCGTGCCCAGAACCATTGCGGAGACCGGCAGTGTCGCCAGGGCCTTGTCCTCGTCCAGCATCATGTAGCCGACCAGCGGCCCGGTCGCGATGACGATGGAGGCCGACGCCCCGCCCAGTGCCTGCGCAAGGGCCAGCAGCAGCGCATTGCGTTTGGCAAGATGGTCGTCGACAAAGGGGGCCGTTGCGTGGGCGGTCATATTATTTCTCGATTTGCTTGATGCTGGCGTGGTCGGAAGGTGTCCGACAAACAGGCGGGGCACCCTCCTATAAACCCGACCGTCACTGTAAGCTCAAGTCCGGCTGGGAACGAAATCAGAAATGCCGGAAGCCGCCAGCTGCCTGGAGAGCCGGAGCCTTGCCTGCCTCGACAAGATGGACCCGCCCGCTGCCTTCACGCAGAACGCCGATCTCCGTGACAGGACAGCCGCAATCCACAGCTGCCTTTGCAAAGGCTTCAGCGGATGTTTCCGGCACAGCGGCGAGGATTTCGTAGTCATCACCGCCGTTCAGACAGCGTCCATAGACCTCCGGTGCCTTGACCTTCAGATGCTGAAGGGCGCCGGACAACGGGATTTCCGTCATTTCCAGGGTGATGTCGACCCCGGATGCCGTGGCCAGATGTGCACAATCGGCAAACAATCCGTCAGAGACATCCATCGCCGCGCTGGCATATTCGACAAGGCAGGGCGCAAGTCCGGTCCGCGGGCGCGGCAGCAGATAGCGGTCCAGGATCCGCGTTTCTTCTTCCTCGGTAAGGTCATGGGATCGGCAAAACTCCGGCTCAAGGCGGGCCAGAAGCCCCGCAGCCGCATCGCCGATGGTTCCCGTCACGAAGAGCCTGTCTCCTGGCCGGGCGCCCACACGGCGAACAGCCTTACCCTGCGCCACTTCACCGATGGCGGTGATCGAGACCTGAAGTCCGTTGCCCGATTTTATGGTGTCGCCACCCAGAAGCTGGATGTCATAGACACACTGGTCCGCACCCAGTCCGCGGCAAAACCGCTCCAGCCACCCTGTCGACCAGTCGGACGGCAGGGCAAGACCCAGCAGGTAACCGCGTGGCCTGGCACCTTTTGCGGCGAGATCGGAGAGGTTGACGCGCAGCGCCTTGGCGGCGATCGCTTCCGGCGCATCGTCCGCGAAAAAATGTATGTCGGCTGCCAGCACGTCCTTGGTCAGAACGAGATCACAGCCCTCCGCCGCCCTCAGAACAGCGGCATCATCGGTGAGACCCAGGCTGCCGGGATCCTTTGCAAGGGGGGAAAAAAACCGCCGGATCAGCTCAAATTCGCCTGGCCTCTCGTCCGCCATGATCAGGAGGCGCCGTCAGCTTTCTTGGCGTCCAGTTCCGCGTCGCGCAACTCATGTGCCAGCCGGTCCAGCACACCGTTGACGAGACCGGGCTCGTCATCTTCGAAAAACGCCTTGGCGACATCGATATATTCGGAAATGATCACTTTCGGCGGCACGTCCTTGCGGCGCAGCAGCTCATAGGAGCCGCTGCGCAGGATGGCGCGCAGCAGGCTGTCGATCCGCTTCAACGGCCAGTCTTCGGTCAGCGCCGTATGGATATAGGGATCGAGAAATTTCTGATCCTCGACCACGCCGGCAACGATCTGCTTGAACCATTGCTCATCGGCATCGCGGTACTGCTCGCCGTCGATTTCCTTGCCAAGTCGGAACGCGGTGAATTCGCTGACCACACTGGTCAGCGGCGCACCGCCGACATCCATCTGGTAGAGAGCCTGCACAGCTGCGAGGCGGGCAACGCCGCGCTTGTTCGCGGGTCGCACGGTTTTTCCAGCCGGTTTTTCCGGGTCGGCCTTTCCGGTCATTCTCTTTATACTCCAAGCCGCTCGCGCAGAGCGATCATGTCAAGGGCCGCACGTGCTGCCGCCCCGCCTTTGTCCTTGTCGTCCACCTTCGCGCGGGCCCAAGCCTGTTCGCTGTTTTCAACGGTCAGGATGCCGTTTCCGACGGCCAGATCCGCATCGACGATCAGGTCCATGATCACCCGGTTCGATTCATTGGCGACAATGTCGTAATGGGTGGTCTCGCCGCGGATCACCACACCGAGCAGCACAAACCCGTCGTAAAACGTTCCCTCGCCTTCCATGGCCGTCAGCGCCATGGAGAGAGCGGCCGGGATTTCCAGAACGCCGGGAACAGCGATGCGGTCGTAGCTGGCACCGGCGGCCTCAATCGTCTTGACCGCGCCTTCGGCGAGCGAGTCCGCAAGATCGTCATAAAAACGAGCTTCGATGATCAGAAGTTTCGGTGCAGCGCTCATCGGTGTCAAATCCCTTGTAAGGCCGCGACAGGAACCATGTCTGCCCCGGTTTGTCCAGTGTCATTCGTGCAGAACCGCGAATCCGGGCAACTAATTTGTTGCCTGGTAAACACGGTCGGGAATAGCTCGTTTGCGAAGGTGTTGGGCGGGTCCCTACCCGGTCTTGGAGAATTCCGCAAGACGCGCGGCGTAGCGGGCCATCATATCCACCTCAAGATTGATCGCATCCCCGACCTTCTTGTCGGACCAGGTTGTCACCTCGAGCGTGTGAGGAATGAGGAACACGGAAAACAGCAGACCATCCACTTCGTTCACCGTCAGGGAGGTTCCATCCAGGGCAACGGACCCTTTCTTGGCGATGAACGGCGCCGCCTCTTCCGGCGCCTCGAACTGGAAATAGACCGAATCCGGGTGGTCTTCGCGCTTGGTGATCCGGGCCAGACCATCCACATGGCCCAGCACAAGGTGCCCACCGAGTTCCGCGCCCATGGTCAGGGACCGCTCCAGATTGAGTTTCTGGCCAACCTTCCAGTCCGACACATTGGTCAGGGCCAGGGTTTCGGCTGCCGATTCCACTTCGAACCAATTGCCATTGGAGCCATTGTCCTTGGCCGTCACTGTGTGACAGACGCCGGCACAGGAGATGGAAGCCCCGATGTCGAAACTGTCCGTGTCGTAGGCCGTCCGGATCCGGGTGCGCTTTCCCGCCGGAATGTCGTCAATTGAGTGAATTTCGCCGAGGTCGGTCACAATACCGGTGAACATGTCAGGCTTCCCGCCGTCTGAGGTAGATATATCTGTCCTGATCGAATCTGCCGGATCCGATCCGTTCGAATTTGGGGTCTTTCAGCACATCCGCAAGGTCGAGACCGTTCAGGGCAGGTATGCCCCCCTCGCCGATCTCCAGATTGCCGGTGACCACACAGAGGTCGTCGACCAGGTCCGCGTTCAAGAACGAGGTGGCCAGCCGGGCGCCTCCTTCCACCATCACACGCGTGATGCCGCGCGTTGCCAGCGCGCTCAGGATCACGGATGGCTTGATACCGGTTGTCTCGGCCGGCACCCTGATGATGTTCACGCCGGCCGCAGCCAACAGGTCGATCTTGTCCTGATCGGCATCGTTTCCGCATACCAGCCAGACCGGCACGTCGACACAGGTGCGCACCAGCTGAGATTCCAGCGGCAGGCGCGCACGGCGATCGATGATGACCCGCACCGGAGACCGCTCGGCAAGGCCCGGCAGACGGCAGGTCAACAGGGGATCATCGGCAAGCGCCGTTCCGGACCCGACCAGAATGGCGTCGCACATGGCTCGAAACCCGTGGACCTTGCGCATCGACAGGGGGCCGGAAATCTTGACCTGGCCTTCGCCGGACCGGCCGATAAATCCATCCCTTGAAACGGCAAGCTTGAAGAAGACCTGTGGCCGGTTCTTCATCTGGCGCAGCGTGAAGCCCTTGTAGAGCGCTTTCATGGCCTTTTCTCGGAGCCCGACCGCGACTTCAACACCCGCCTCGCGCAACATGTTGATCCCGCGACCCGAGACCCGGGGATTTGGGTCGGCCATGCCAACAACGACCCTCTTCACCCCCGCTTCAATCAGGGCGCTGGAACAGGGTGGCGTACGTCCATAGTGGGAACAAGGTTCGAGCGTGACGTAGCAGGTGGCTCCCCGCGCCCTATCGCCGGCCTGAGCAAGAGCGTTGACCTCCGCATGGGCCATCCCCGGACGCGACGTGACGCCACGTCCCACCACCGTTGGGCCGCTATTCTCGAAGCGGACAATCAGCGCCGCAACGGACGGGTTGGGCCAGACACGCCCAAGCCCGCGACGCGCCAGGCGTTCGGCGGCCGCCATAAACCGCATATCGATTTCAGAAAATGAACTCATGAAGCGCGAAATCAGCTGTCCTTGAGCGTCTCGACATCCGAGTCGCTGAGCTCGTCCAGAAGGGCTTCGAAATCCTTGGCCTCGCGGAAGTTCCGATAGACGGACGCAAAGCGCACATAGGCGACGTCATCGATGCCCTTCAGGCCTTCCATGACGTGGTTGCCGATCGTTTCTGCCGTGATTTCGCTTTCGCCGGAACTCTCCAGCTGCCGCACGATGCCGCTGATCATGCGTTCGATGCGATCCGGGTCGACCGGGCGTTTGCGCACGGCAATCTGCACGGACCGGGCCAGCTTCTCGCGATCGAAGGGCACCCTGCGGCCGGAGCGTTTCAGCACCATCAGCTCGCGCAGCTGAACCCGTTCGAAAGTGGTGAAGCGGCCGCCGCAGGTGTTGCATATCCTGCGGCGGCGAATGGCGGTGTTGTCCTCGGTCGGGCGGGAATCCTTGACCTGGGTCTCCTCACCCCCGCAAAACGGACATCTCATGTTTCAAAGCTCCTGACAGAGCCCGCTGTCAGCCCCCGTAGATCGGGAAGCGGGCCGTCAGTGCTTCTACCTTGGCTTTGACCGCGGCTTCAACCGCTGCGTTGCCCTCTTCACTGTTTGCGGCCTTCAAACCATCCAACACTTCCGTGATCAGGAGACCGACTTCGCGGAATTCCGCGACACCAAAGCCGCGGGTGGTGGCGGCCGGCGTGCCCAGACGAATGCCGGAGGTCACGAAGGGCTTTTCCGGATCGAACGGGATGCCGTTCTTGTTGCAGGTGATGTTGGCGCGGCCGAGCGCCTTCTCGGCAACCTTGCCGGTGGCGTTTTTCGGACGCAGGTCAACCAGCATCAGATGGTTGTCGGTGCCGCCGGAGACGATGTCGAGCCCCTGTTCCTTCAGGGATTCGGCCAGCGCCTTGGCGTTGTCGGTGACCGCACGTGCATAGGCCTTGAATTCCGGCTGAAGGGCTTCCTTGAAGGCGACGGCCTTGGCAGCGATCACATGCATCAGCGGACCGCCCTGGAGACCCGGGAAAACGGCCGAATTGATCTTCTTGGCGATCGCTTCGTCGTTGGTCAGGATCATGCCGCCGCGCGGGCCACGCAGGGATTTGTGTGTGGTGGTGGTGCAGACATGGGCATGCGGCACCGGGGACGGGTGTACGCCACCGGCGACAAGGCCGGCGATGTGAGCCATATCGACCATCAGATAGGCGCCGATGCTGTCGGCGATCTCACGGAAACGCTTCCAGTCCCAGACGCGGGAATAGGCCGTGCCGCCGGCCAGGATCAGCTTCGGCTTGTGCTCATTGGCGAGGCGCTCGACTTCGTCCATGTCGAGCAGGTGATCGTCCTGGCGCACACCGTAGGAGACAACGTTGAACCACTTGCCGGACATGTTGACCGGAGATCCGTGGGTCAGGTGGCCACCGGAATTCAGATCCAGACCCATGAAGGTGTCGCCCGGCTGCAGCAGGGCCAGGAACACGGCCTGGTTCATCTGGCTGCCGGAATTCGGCTGCACGTTGGCAAAGCCGGCGCCGAACAGTTCCTTGGCGCGTTCGATGGCAAGGGTTTCGGCGACATCTGCGAATTCACAGCCGCCATAGTAACGCTTGCCCGGATAACCTTCGGCGTATTTGTTCGTGAAGATCGAGCCCTGCGCTTCGAGAACGGCGCGAGAAACGATGTTTTCCGACGCGATCAGTTCGATCTCGTGCTGCTGGCGACCGAGCTCCTTCTCAATGGTGCCGAAAATGTCCGGATCCGCGTCGGCAAGACCGCGGGTGAAGAAACCGGATTGCAGGGACTGACCGGAGCTTTCCATCAAAGACATCGCACCATCCTTATCATGTGTTCCAGGATTTGGTCGGCAGCGGCGGCTTCGTCCAGGGACTTTGTTTGCCGTCGAGCCAATGTGAGGCGAGCAATTAACACGTCCCTTGGGTCAAACCAAGGGCCATACCGACGCGGTCAGATTGGAAAACGACACCAATGTTCCGCAAAATCAAATCAGTTTCTTTTGCGGAGCAAAAACAGCGCCGCGTGTGCTCCCAGGTTACTTTCCAACCGAAAACTCAAAGTATTTAACCAAATTATTTACAGTGTAATTTTTGCGAATTATTCAACATGCGTAAATCGACAATTGTATTTATTCTTTATTTTCATTTGACGGACTATCATTTGCCATTCAAACAAGTACCAAGAAGCACGCTTGTATGTTCAGGGGCCTCACGAAAAGGTTGATGACCAGTTTGCGGATCCATCTCAATCTGCAAACAATCTCCTATTGTGTCGGATTTTCTCTGGTTGCCCTGGTTTTTACTTCTCTACTATTTGGCGGTCGCTATCTGCTGGATCAACACCGGATCCAGGTGGATGAAGCGAAGATTGCCAACCTCCTGCAACTCCTGTCACAGCGCATTGCGCTTGCGGCGCTGGACAATGAGGAATTCGCAAGGGCCAGCACCTACGGGTCTCGTATTCTTGTCATCAGTTGCGCCGATCACATGGAACGCGCTCAGGCCGCCCTCCTGTCGGGAGACCGCAAGAGGATGCAGCAGATCGTATCCGATGGCCTGTCCTGTCGCCTGGGAAAGGCCGATTACCCGCCCGTCGACCAGATCAGTTCTGATATTGCAGCTGTGCTGTTTGAGGGCGAAACCTCCCATCAACTGGTGCTCAGCGAATTCCTGCATCTGGCCCGGCGGGTCGGGTCGGCGCAGAAACTTACCGAGCAGGAACGTTTCCGGTTCGCACAATTGGCCTTTCGGGATTTGCCTGCGAAATTTGATGCAGCAGCGCGGACTTTTCAGCAGAATTCGGCGAAATCGTTGCTGTGGATGGAACGGTTTGGCATAGCCGCCTGGGCGGTGATGATCGTCTTGATCATCATTGTGGCTGTTCTTGTGTTCGCGCGTCTGTCGAGTTCCATGAAGGCCAGGGCCAACGAATATGATCATTCCATTGCCCGCTATCACGCCCAGAAGCAGGCCATGCAGGAGGTCAACGAGCAGCTCTTCCAGAGCATGTATTACGCAAGAAACATCCAGAAAGGCATTCTTCCCGACCTGGCAGACCTGCGCGACAACATGGCGGATATCGCACTTATCTGGCAGCCGATGCAGGTGGTCAGCGGCGACTATGTCTGGGCCTGCCGAAAAGGCAACACGTCCGTCTTCTTCGTGGCCGACTGCACCGGACACGGCGTCCCGGGCGCCCTCCTCACCATGGTTGTCGCGTCGGTTTTTGAAAAGCTGTTGGAGGACAATTCCTTCAAGGACCCGGAATACACCCTCTTGACGCTCGACCGGACCGTGCGGCGCAGGCTCGGTCAGGACAAACCCTCCGACGGCTACGAGGATACGTCATCCGATGACGGATTTGTCGCCGCTCTTGCGCTCTACAATCACGAGAACCGGGTCCTGCGCTACGCGGGTGCCGGCATCCCCCTGATCATCAGCTCCGCAGACGGGTTCAACAAGATTGCCGGCGACAAGGCCGCCCTGGCCTATCGCAGCCTGCCCGGCCCGACCCGCATTGAGGTCCATTCGCTGAACGTGGAACCTGGCGACAGTTTCTATCTGGCCACCGACGGCATCACCGATCATGTCGGAGGCAGTCCGAAACGCACCTTCGGCCGCAAGCGGCTCTATGAAGTTCTGGCGACGGTTGGCGATGAGAATCTCGAAGCACAGTTGAACCACCTGCAGGACAGGCTGACGGATTTCCGCGGACTTGAACCGGTTCGGGACGATTACACGATTCTCGCTTTCACCCCCGTCGCCGGCGAAATGGCCGTGCGCAACGCGGCCGAATAGGAGGACGGAATGCTGGGAGAAGACATCTACGCCTTTCGATCCGAGCTGCAGAAGCGCGATGCGCTGTTTGCCTATACCGGCTTCGTTTCGGAAGACCTCCTTTATGCGCTCGGAACGGCGGTCAAGCAGCAGCTTGAACTGAAGAAGACCGAGGGCAAGGTGGTCCGCCGGGTCTTCTCTGTCTTCGTCGAGCAGGTTCAGAACGTCATTCGGTATTCGGGCGAACAGGAATGGTTGACCGAACCCAAGACCGCCCGGCTTTCCGCCGGTGTCATCGTCCTGGGGCAGGACGACAACCGCTTCTTCGTCATCTGCGGCAACGCGGTCACGAATGAAGAGGCCGACGGGCTCAAGACACGGCTGGAATCGATTTCAGGAATGGATGGAGAGGCCTTGCGCAAACACTATCGCACCAAACTCCGGGAAGATCCCGATCCTCACAGTGAAGGCGCCACAATCGGCCTTCTGGAAATTGCCCGGCGCGTTACACAGCCCCTTGAATATGATTTCCTGGAGCTGGACGAGAACCGCAGTTTCTTTGTCCTCAAAGCCTATATTTGAAAGCGGAGACAACGGCCATGACACCCAACCCGCTTTACATCGACGAAACGCCCCGCTCACCACGGGTCGAACTGGATCCGGACACGGGACATCTTGCGCTGACCGGCGAGAGCTACCCGGAAGACGCCAGCGCCTTCTACGGCCCGATCCTGCAGAATGTCGCAAGCTACCTTGCAACCACAATCGACGCCCCCCTGACCGTGGACATGCGCTTTATCTATTTCAATTCCTCGAGCGCCAAGGCAATCATGAACCTGTTTCAGATGCTTGAGGAAAATGCTGAAGGCGGCCGGTCCGTCACCGTGAACTGGTTCTATGACCCCGATGACGACCTGATGGCCGAAATGGGCGAGGATTTTGCGGAAGACTTTCGGCACGCCTCGTTTTATCTGAAACCGGACACCGAAGTGGCATGACCCAGTCGAACAAAAAAGACGGTGAGTTCACACTGTTTGAGGACGAAGACCGCGTCCTCCAATATGCCGAAACAATTCTTGGCGGACTGGATGAGACCACCCGGCTGATCCGTTCCCTGACCATGGCCTACAAGAGGGCCGTGCGCGAACAGAAGCGCATGGTGCGCCTCAGCGACCGAAATCAGGAGGAACTGATGGCGGTCAAGGAACGTCTTGAGGGGGAAGTCAAGGCGCGCGCCGAACTGGTCGAGCAGTTTCGCATTCTTGCGATCACCGACACGCTGACGGAAACCTATCTGCGCGGACATTTCCTGGAGCTTTGCAATCACGAACTCAAATCGCGCAGCCGGACCGAAGATCCGCTCACCATGGCCTTGCTGGATGTCGACAAGTTCAAGAATGTCAACGATACCTACGGACACGCAGCAGGTGACCAGGCACTGACAACCCTGTGCAACATCCTGAAGGACAACTTGCGCCAGAGCGATGTCATTGCCCGGTGGGGTGGCGAGGAATTTGCCATCATGATGCCGCGAACGACCAGCGAGCAAGCGGTCAATCTGTCTGAAAGACTGCGGCAGGAGATTGCAAAGTGCACCATCTCGGACGGGCGCTGTTCCTTCTCGATCACGGCCAGCTTCGGCCTGTGTACGCTGGAAGGACCGAACCCTGCGGACAACAGTCGCCGCGACCCGATCGACACGCTGTTTCATCACGCGGACCGGGCGCTCTATCAGGCCAAATCAGATGGCCGCAATCGTGTTGTTTCGACGACGTTCCGGCGCAGCAGCACAAAGGAAAGACCCGCGGCTGCAGCACGTGCCCAGGGCTAGTATCGCTCTCGGAATACTGGTCCCTGCCAAAGCCTGACCTAATAGAGCGTTGGATCCTTCGAGCCGCCCTGCATAGCTTTCATTTGCTCGATCCGGCGTTTCAGCTTGCGTACAGCCAGATTTTGCAAGTCCTGCTGTCTTGTCGATACTGGACCAAAAGCCGAAACCTCGACACCTGTTGCGGCGTCGATGGCTATGACCTGTACCTGCTGCCCGACCTGACGAAACTCGATATAGATTTCCCCGGGTCGCGGATCGCGACTCATGCACTGCTCCCGAGTGTGGACGTTGTTCTAAAACGCATGAAACGCCAGTCTGATCAAGACTGGCGTCTCCCAAACGCTGGATGCCGTTAATCAACCGTGCAAACGATCAGAGCCGTGCCTGTTCGCCCGTGCCGTAAAGATCGTCACGGTTGTAGATATCATCGCGGAAATGCACCACGCCATCGGCATTTGCCCAGGCCGTCACATAAGTCAGATAGAGCGGGATCGACCTTTTCAGCTTGACGTCTTCCCGGTCGCCTGTCCGGATTACGCCGTCCACGCGGCTCCGGTTCCAGTCGGGGGTCGTGGACTGCAGCAACCAGGTCACCAGTTCGCGCACATTCTGCACGCGCACACACCCCGAAGAATGGAACCGGTTGGCTTCGCCGAACAGGGTCTTGGACGGCGTGTCGTGCAGATAGACCTGGTGCTTGTTGTGAAAGTTGATGCGCACCGATCCGAGGGAGTTTTCCGCGCCCGGATCCTGGGTGAAACGATACTGTGTCGCCTCGTCCGTGTTCCAGTCGATCTGCTGCCAGTTGAGCTCGTTGTTGCTCCAGTCGAAGATACGGATGTTGTTCTTCGCCAGGTATTCCGGATCTTCCTTCATCTTCGGGATCAGATCCTTGCGGATGATGGATTTCGGAACCGTCCAGTAGGGGTTGAAATTCAGTTCGTAGATCTTGCTGTTCAGGATCGGTGTCTGACGGTCGATCTTGCCGACAACGGCCGTGTGGCGGGAGCGGACGTAACCGTTCTCGACCGCTTCGATCTCGGCAGCCGGAATGTTGACCATCACGTAGCGATCGCCCTTGAAACCGGACATGGACCTGAGGCGGATCATGTTGGTTTCCAGCTGGCGCAGGCGGACATGTGCCGGAATGTTGAGCGCAGCAACGGTGCCTTCGCCCATCACCCCGTCCGGGATCAGACCGTGACGCAACTGGAAGCGGCGCAGCGCAGCATCAACATAGGAATCGAACGTGTCGGACAGGCCGGCCTGCTGCTCCAGATCTCCGGACATGATCAGGCGGTGGCGCAATTCGACAACCCGCGGATCCTTCATGCCGATCCGCAGGGCCTTGCCGCCTTGTGACACGGTGCCCCAGCCACCCTGCTGAACGATCAGCTGATACCGGTTCATCGCCGCTGCGATGTAATCGGCGGTCTCGGGCGACAGTGTCGGAGCCGACGACTTCACTTCCGTGATGTTGTCCGTGGCAATGTCGAAATTGTCGACCCACTCGACCTGCTGGTTCTGGGCCTGGGCTGCAGTACCTGCCAGGAGCGGCAATCCGCATCCGATAGCGCAAAGACGCAGAAAGTCGCGCCTTGTCTTCGATTTCCGTTGAAGCTTTAACCCGTCCGGTCCGGATAAAAGGTTCATTGCAGACCTCATGTTGCAGCGTCGATAACGCAAGTTCTGTTCAGATACGCGCGGCATGGCCGATGTCGATAATATCGGCCTCGCCTGTTCCAGCACCCAGTCCTAACGAACGGGTCTTAACAAATCGCTCGATTCCTTAACCATCCTGTCATCAGGGACTTCCGCTAAGAGGCATTCCTTTGTGACCACAAGATGTCAGTTTCCGCCGGAAACGCGAAACTTCTTCCTTATAGGCATGTTTGGACTGCGAATGAAATTCACATCATGCAAATTTGCGTGAAGTGCAAAAAAGAAAGGCACCGCCCCTGGGGCGGTGCCTTGTCATCTGAATGTGCCGCGAATTTCTTAGAGGCGGTAGAGGATCTGGTCGGTCCAGAACCGTTCCAGACGGCGCAGGGACTTGTTGAGAGCAACAAAGTCCTTCGGGCCGATTTCCCCGACCTGCTCAACCGACAGAATGTGGCGCTCATAGAGGTCGTTGACGATTTTCGCCACTTCCTGGCCCTTGTCGGTCAGGCTCACGCGGACGGACCGGCGGTCCATGCGCGAACGCTGGTGGTGAATATAGCCGGTCTCGACCAGCTTCTTCAGATTGTAGGAGACATTCGACCCGAGATAGTAGCCGCGTGTCCGAAGCTCGCCGGCCGTCAGTTCAGCATCGCCGATGTTGAACAGCAACAGCGCCTGCACGCTGTTGACATCGGACCGGCCCATACGGTCGAATTCGTCCTTGATGACGTCGAGAAGACGCCGATGCAGCCGCTCAACGAGCGTCAGAGCCTCAAGATAGAGCGGCTTGATTTCCAGCTCTTCCCCTTCACTCTGTGCAACAGCGTCGACTGCCCTACTTGCGGTGATCATGTGATTGCGCCTCTTATAGTACCTGTCGTTCGACGGATATTTTCCCGCCTTGTTACGCAATCTAACCGAGCGATTCTAAAATCCGCTTAAGAGACACGCTGAATCATCCGTTAACTTTTGGCCTGTGTTTTAACGGTGCGATTCACTTTTCATTCATGATGATCCGCGCAGGAATTTCACGATGCCGGAAAAGTCCTGTCCTTCGCCACCTGAGTTGCAGAAGAGCGTATAGAGTGCTGCCGCTTCAGCGCCCATCGGCGTTGCAGCCCCGGAAGACTGGGCTGCTTCCTGGGCGAGCTTCAGATCCTTGAGCATCATTTCCGCGGCAAACCCCGGCTGGTAATCGCGATTGGCCGGGGAAGACGGCAATGGACCCGGCACCGGGCAATAGGAGGTCAGCGACCAGCACTGGCCGGACGCCGTGGAGGAAATGTCGAACAACTTCTGCTTGTCCAGTCCGAGCCGCTCGGCAAGAACGAACGCCTCCGATACTCCAATCATGGAAATGCCAAGCAGCATGTTGTTACAGATCTTGGCCGCCTGGCCGGTCCCTGCTCCCCCCGCATGCACAATCGTCTTGCCCATGATGTCGAGATAGGGCTTAGCCGCTTCGAAGGCCTCATCGGCGCCGCCGACCATGAAGGTCAGGGTGCCGCCGGCCGCGCCGGCCACGCCGCCGGATACCGGCGCATCGACCATCGGCATGCCTTTTTCTGTTGCTGCCTCGATCACGGCCCGGGCGCTGTCGACATCGATCGTGGAGGAATCGATGAGGAGCGTACCCGGCTTGGCATGCTCGAGAATGCCACCCTCGCCCATGTAGATCTGACGGACATGTTTGCCGGCCGGCAGCATGGTCACGATGACGTCGGCAGCCGCTGCCAGCTCTGCGACACCGGCCGCTTTCTCGCCGCCGGCGTCGGCATGCATTGCAAGCGCTGTCTCGGAAAGATCAAAGCCCAGCACCTTGTGGCCCGCCTTGACGAGGTTGATCGCCATCGGACCGCCCATATTACCAAGACCGATGAATCCGATTGTGTTCGACATGATTTTCTCCCGGTAAATTTCGTTGTTTTTTGAATCTGTTATGCGGATGCCCTGAACCGTGACCCCAGCAATCTCAGAAAGTGATTCAAGTCCGCTCAGCCGGCTTCGGCCTTGTTTTCCCTGTCCATCAGATAGACAAGAAGTCCGTAGATCGCGATCGTCAGAAGATAGAAGCTGATTTCATAGGGGCGCCGGCCGTACAGATCGGAAAAAGCCGTGTGCATGACGATCTGGCAGAAGCAGCGAAAAATCCACATAACCGTGCCCCAGGACACGGTCAGCCAGAGACCGGTGGCCGCCACCAGGTCGAGCACGGCAAAAAAGACGATCGCGCCCTGCATGGAAATCGGCATGTCCCAGAACCAGAGACCACGCCACTCGACAATGCCGACGATGCGCGCCCAATAGATGACACCACCGCCGATCAGGATGATCGCGATCAGGCGCAGATACCAGATCAGGACGGTGCTCCACGGCGGGCGGGATTCGATAAGGTCCTGAAAGCTGGTGATCATGTGTGGTCCGGGTCCGGATGAAGTTTAGGCGAGCGGCAGGTCTCCGCCCTGAGGTTCCTCGAAATACGACGCCAGATCGGCGCTGTCCACTTGGCCAAACTGAGAAGGTGTCCAATTCGGGTTCTGGTCCTTGTCGACCAGCACCGCGCGAATGCCTTCATAAAACTCCGTGCCTTGCAGAATACGCGAGACGATCCGGTATTCCAGCTTCATGCATTCGTTGAAGGAAAGATCGCCACCACGCTTCATCTGCTCAAACGCGATCAGCACGCTGGTGGGAGATTTTCCCCGGATGGCGGCAGCCGCCTTTTGGGCAAATTCGGTGTCTGAGGCATCCAGGCGGTTCAGGACCTCTTCGACGCTTTCGGCGGAGAACGCCTTCCCGATCTCCTCCAGATGCTCCGAGACCGGTCCTCTTTCCGGTGTCACCAGGAAAGGTGCAAGCGCCGCGCCGATGTCTGTGGCGGTCTCCAGGCTCGCTTCAAGATCGGCCAGGCTGTCTGCGGAGACCGCATGGGTTAGCACACCCGTGGCGAGCGCATCCCCCTGTTTGAGACGGCCCGCGCTGAGCGCGCAATAAACGCCGCTCTTTTTCGGCATGCGCGGCAGAAAATAGGTCCCGCCGACATCCGGGAAAAAGCCGATACCGGTCTCCGGCATGGCGAACATGGTCTTTTCCGTTCCAATCCTGTGCGTTCCATGAACGGAAACACCCACGCCGCCGCCCATGACGATCCCGTTGATCAGGGCGATATAGGGTTTGGGATAGGCCTTGATCTGGGCATTCAGCAGATACTCGTCCCGGAAGAAGGCGCTGAGCCCTTCGGTCTCGCCGGCCTGCCGCGCGTCATAGATGCTGCGAATGTCGCCGCCGGCGCAAAAGGCCTTGTCACCGGCGCCGGTGACGACGATGTGGGCAATCTGAGGATCGCTTTCCCATTCGGTGAGTTGCCGGGCCAAGGCCCGGACCATGTCGAAACTCAACGCGTTGAGAGCCTTCGGCCGGTTCAGGGTGACAAAACCGGCATGGCCGCGTTTTTCAAAAAGAATGTCGTCGCTCACGGAGGCGCCTCATAAAAGAGTGAGTCGTTTCAAGGAGTAATCTGACCGACTTCTATCAGTCTTTCAAAATCTGACGCGCGATGATCAGGCGCATGATCTCGTTGGTGCCTTCCAGGATCTGGTGCACACGCACATCCCGGAAATAACGCTCGATCGGATAATCGCGCAGATAGCCGTAGCCACCATGAAGCTGCAGCGCTTCGTTGACGACCTTGAAGCCTGTATCTGTTGCAAGACGTTTGGCCATGGCTGCCAGCTTGGTGGCGTCATGGGCCTTGGCATCAACGGCTGCGGCGGCCTTGTGCAGGAGCAGCCGCGCAGCTTCGAGTTCGGTCGCCATATCTGCAAGACGGAACTGCAGCGCCTGGAAATCGGCGATCGGCCGGCCGAACTGCTTGCGCTCCTTCACATAGGCGAGCGCATGATCGAGACAGGCCTGCGCCGCCCCCATGGAACAGGCGCCAATATTGAGCCGACCGCCGTCAAGCGCGGCCATGGCGATCTTGAACCCCTGGCCTTCCGTTCCGACCAGATTGGACTTCGGCACGCGGCAGTCCTGGAAATTGACCTGTGCGGTCGGCTGGCTCTTCCAGCCCAGCTTGACCTCGTTGGCACCGAAACTCAGGCCGGGTGTCCCCTTTTCCACCAGAAGGCAGGAAACACCGGACGGTCCCTCGCCGCCTGTGCGCACCATGACCGCATAAAGATCGCTGACGCCGCCACCGGATATGAAGGCCTTCGACCCGTTCAGAACATAATGGTCGCCATCGTCCTTTGCCGAAGTTCTCAAGCTGGCTGCATCCGATCCGGAGCCCGGCTCGGTCAGGCAATAGCTCGTCAGAAGCTCCATCGTGCAGAGCTTTGGCAAGAACTTCTGGCGAAGGTCCTCAGACCCGTAAGTATCGATGATCCAGGCCACCATGTTGTGGATCGAGAGATAGGCGGCCGTCGAGGTGCAGCCCTGGGAGAGTTCCTCGAAAATCAAGGCCGCATCCAGCCGGCTCAGGGCGGAACCGCCGACATCTTCCTTCACATAGATGCCTCCGAACCCCAGTTCGGCCGCCTTGCGCAGGGTCGGGATCGGAAAATGGCTGTCTTCGTCCCAGTCCTTGGCATGGGGCGCCAGTTCGTCACGCGAAAAGCTGGCAGCCATGTCCTGAAAGGCGCGCTGATCTTCGTTGAGTGAAAAGTCCACGGTTTGTCCTCCCACAAGCGGCGCTGAAGCCTATGACTCGCTGCCGTGCTGGTTCCTCGGTCTGTCGGCGCGCACTAAAGCACATTTGACGCAAACGTCAAACAATCTCTTTTTTGTTTTTAATTTCAGTTATTTTACAGAATGTTGGACTGCGTCAATCTGCGTGATAGATTGGCGTCTCTTCTCCGCGAGAATGCATTTTTTCTTCTGCTCAGCGAATAGTCGGGGCCCATGACGTCCAAATCCTCTCTTCCGCCGATCACATCCGACCATATGGACACGCTCCTGGCCGGCACGCGCATGCGCCGCAACCGTCAGACCGACTGGTCGCGCCGCCTTGTGCGCGAGAACACGCTGACCGTCGACGACCTGATCTGGCCGGTCTTCATCGTGGATGGCGAGAAGGTCCGCCAACCGGTTCCGTCCATGCCGGACGTCGTCCGGCTTTCGGTCGACGAGGCAGTACGCGACGCCGAAAAGGCGGCAAGACTCGGCATCCCCGCTCTGGCCCTGTTTCCCTATACGGATCCGGACCTCAGAGACGAGACCGGTTCTGAGGCGCTCAACGCGGACAACCTGACCTGCCGGGCGCTAAGGGCAATCAAGGCGGAAGGCTTCAACCTCGGCCTGATGACGGACGTCGCGCTCGATCCCTATACAAGCCACGGCCATGACGGGCTCATGGCAGGTGATACGATCCTGAACGACGAGACCGTCGACCAGCTCTGCCGCCAGGCTCTGGTCCAGGCCGAAGCGGGATCGGATGTGATCGCCCCGTCCGACATGATGGACGGCCGCATCGGCGCGATCCGCCAGGCACTGGACAGCCAGGGACATCGCGGCACACAGATCATGGCCTATTCAGCGAAATATGCCTCCGCCTTCTACGGTCCGTTTCGCGATGCAGTCGGGTCGTCCGGCACGTTGAAGGGCGACAAGCGCACCTATCAGATGGACCCGGCCAACACCGACGAGGCCCTGCGTGAGGCCGAGCTCGACATAACCGAGGGCGCCGACATGATCATGGTCAAGCCGGGCATGCCCTATCTCGATATCGTCCGCCGGCTCAAGGACGAGTTCCAGGTACCGACCTACGCCTATCAGGTGTCCGGAGAATACGCCATGATCAAGGCGGCAGCCGCCAATGGCTGGCTCGACGGCGACAAGGCTATGCTGGAAAGCCTGCTTGCCTTCAAGCGCGCGGGGACCGACGGCATCCTGACCTATTTCGCCCCCAAGGTGGCTGAAATGCTGGCGGACGGAAAATGACCACCGACGCCCTTAGCGACCCGGCCCAGGTCACCTTCGAGAAGATTGAAGCGACCGCTGCGCTGATCAAGGGCGCCGTGCTGGAAACGCCCTGCCTGCCCGCCCCGCGCCTGTCGCAGCTGACCGGTGCGGATGTCTTCGTCAAATACGAGAACATGCAGGTCACCGGCGCCTTCAAGGAGCGTGGTGCCCTGGTCAAGCTCAGCAGCCTGACGGACGACGAAAAAGCGCGCGGCGTGATCGCCGTTTCGGCCGGCAACCACGCGCAGGGTGTCGCCTATCACGCGGGCCGCCTTGGCATTCCGGCCACGATCGTGATGCCGGTGCTCACGCCTTTTGTGAAAATTTCCGCCACGCGTGGCTATGGCGCCGAGGTTGTCCTGGCCGGCAACACGCTGGCCGAGGCCAAGGCCGAGGCAGACCGTTTGGCCGCGCAACATGACTATGTCTGGGTCCATCCTTATGACGATGCCCATGTCATCCATGGCCAGGGCACCATCGCCATCGAGATGCTCGCCCAGCAGCCGGATCTCGATGTCCTGGTGGTGCCGGTCGGCGGCGGCGGGCTGATCGCGGGTATCGCGACGGCCGCCAAGGTCCTCAAGCCGTCGATCGAAGTGGTCGGCGTCGAGACCACGCTCTATCCGGGCATGTGGGGTGCCTTTTACGGCAAGGAGGTCATCTGCGAAGGCGCAACCATCGCGGAAGGCATTGCGGTGCGCGACATCGGCCTTCTGACCACCGAGGTCATCAAGGAACGGGTCGACGATCTGTTGCTGGTGTCCGAAAGCAGCATTGAACGGGCGATCAATGCCTATCTCACCTTGCAGCGAACCATCGCGGAAGGGGCCGGAGCTGCTGGTCTTGCGGCCTTGCTGACCGAACCGGACCGGTTTGCTGACAAGAAAGTCGGCCTGGTCCTGTGCGGCGGCAATATCGACCCGCGCCTTCTCTCCAAGATCGTGGTGCGTGAGCTGGCCCGCGATGGCCGTCTTGTCTCCATCCGCATCGACACGCCAGACCGGCCGGGCACGCTTGGCGAAATCGCGACGGTGATTGGTGACATGCAGGGCAACGTGGTCGATGTCGAACATCACCGGCTGTTCCTCAACGTTCCGGCCAAGGGCGCGACGCTGGACGTGACCTTCGAGGCGTTCGACCGGCCCCATGGCGAACGCATCGTCGCGGCCCTGCGCGAACGCGGCTTCGTGGTGCGCTATCTGGAAATCGGCGAACGCATGGATTGATGCTGCCCGGTAGCGCGTGCACCCTTTCCAGGCTGAACGCCCAGTGCGCTGCATTGTTCGGTGAGTTTGGGCAGCTTCCGTTTCGCGTTCCAGGACGGCCAGAGTGACGTTACGGCCGTCAGAAATCCTGAGACTGTTTGCGAATCCGCCCAACACTCCCCACATGAAGACCATCATGCACAAAGGGAGCCCGACAATGACCGCTGAAACCACCTCCGACCATGCCCGTCAGGATGTCTTTGATCCTGTGCGCAATCCGGAGCTGTTTTCGGGCGTGCGCAGCCGGCGGATCTTTGCGTTTTTCATCGACGTGGTGGTGATCGCGCTCCTGACTTTCGGCGCCGGTGTTCTGGTTTTCATCCTTGGGCTCTTCACCCTTGGCCTCGGCTTTTTGCTCTATGGCATCCTGCCGACAGCAGTCGCCCTGCTTTACGTTGCCTTCACCCTTGGCGGTCCTCAGGCCTCAACGCTCGGCATGCGCGCCATGGGGCTTGAAATGCGGCTCTGGTACGGGGCAAAGCCCTATCCACTGCTGGCCGCCGTTCATGCGTTGCTGTTCTGGTTCTCGATCTCGCTGCTGACACCGTTCATTCTGCTCGTGTCGCTGTTTTCCGACCGCAAACGCCTGCTGCATGACCTCATCCTGGGCACGGTCGTGATCAACTCAGCCTATCACCGGTCGTATCTGAACGAGCATGGCTAAAGGCAGCCCGTCTTCAAGTCAGGATCCTAGTTCAGGATTGCTATTGTCAGGTTGAGCAGCCCGGCAAAGCCGACCCAGACCGCATAAGGCATGAAGAGCCATGCCGCGGTTCGATCCCTTTGCCAGGCGCTGACAATGAAAACCGAGACAAGACACAACAAAATCGCCAGTACCAGAAAGGCCGGCCAGATCAGGTGCAGCCGGAAGAAGATCGGTGTCCAGGCAAAGTTCAGAACCATCTGCACACACCAGACCTGCCACAAGCGGCCTCGCGGGCAATGCTGATATGTTCTCCAACCGGCAACTGCGATCAGCACGTATAGACATGACCAGACCGGTCCAAAGATCCAGTTCGGCGGATTGAACACCGGCTTTTGAAGGTTCTCGTACCAGCCGCCTGTCTCCGTCGTCGAACCGATCAGAACCCCCACACCCAGAACGGTCATGACAAAAAGAGCCAGGATCTTGCGTGCGTGCCGGCTTTGCAGGTCAACAGGGTTGGATGATGTCATGCCCCCTCCCAGATGGTATAACCCCAGCCAGCAGCAAAGCCCGGCGCCGGGATCCCTCGCTTCATCTCTGCATCAAACCGGTAGCTTCACGTCCGACTTCACCGTCTTGACGATGAGATGCATCGACACCTGCCCGACACAGGACCGCTCGAACAAAAACTCGTCGTAGAAGCGATTATAGTCGTCCAGGTCCCGGCACATGACCAGCATATGGTAATCGGGCGATCCGGAGGTCGCATAACATTGCAGCACCTCCGGGCGCCGACCGACCTCCTCCAGAAAACTGTGCACCGTGGCGGCATCCGTTCGGGCCAGACTGACATGTACCATGGCTCGGAATTTCAGACCGGCCGCGTCCGGGTCCACGATCGCGGCATATCTTGAGATCACACCGGTCTCTTCCAGTGCCCGCACCCGCCGCCAACAGACTGAGGCGGACATGCCGGTGCGATCCGCCAGTTCCTGATTGGTCAACCGGCAGTCTTCCTGAAGAAGACGCACCAGCGCGCGGTCCTGATTTGTCAATTCAGCCACTGTTTTGGAATTCCAATTCATTTTTTTGCTCAAGTCCGGTCAAGCCTACCAAAACCTCGCTAGAAATCCAAAACATCGGCACCACTCACCAGCGGCCGGATTGTAGTTTTCCCGAACCGCATTGATCGAAGGCAAGCCGACCCCGTCGGGGTATGGCAGCAGGAAGGGATTGGCGCTGTTGTCGGATTTGCAGGAAAGAACAATTGGCTCCGTGGGCGCCGTATGTGTTCTGGGATTGGCCCTGGTCTGGGCGGTCGGCGCACCGCTGTTCGTCAAGATTGCCGCCACTTCCAGCGTCGGTGCGCTTGTGTCTGCCGTTGCCGCCCTTGCTTACATCAAGCGACGAAACCTGTCGAAACGCCGCCGCGAACAACTTCGTCAGCATCGCAACGAAGCCGCGCTGCGCTGATCCGAGCGCATGCTTTTGGGCCGCTCTGTTGTCGATGCCCGTTGCAGAGCAACGATTTCGAACGGTGTGCCTCCTATGCTGCGACCAGACGTCCTGCAACCGGGATATAGGCGCAGTTGCAACAGTTTAGAGAGAGCTGGCCAGCTGATATCAACGGCAATCTGTGCTGTTTCCTCTTCCAATCCGGGGATCGCCTGATCTAAAGTGCCCCCTGGTGAATGGCCATGGTGGCCTTGGGCAGGTGAATGCACTCAGTTGATATTGCCATGGCGCTGACCTTCTTGGTGATCGCGTCAACTGTCGTCTTGTACGCCCTGGAGCGCTACCCGATCGAGACAGTCGCTCTTGGCTCCGTTTCCGCATTCATCCTCATATTCTCGATTTTTCCGGTCACGGCTCCGAGTGGGTCAGTCATTACCACCGGCGATTTTCTGATGGGATTTGCCAACCCGGCGCTCATCACGGTGATCTGTCTCTTGATCATTGGCCAGGGCCTGTTTCAGACCGACGCGCTGGAAGGCCCGGCCAAGGCCATCGTGCGGCTCACGCGCGGCCGGTCGCTTTATGCCGCCATTCCGGTCCTGCTCACCGTAACCGTCCTCAGCGCGTTCCTGAACAACACGCCTGTCGTGGTCATGTTCCTGCCAATCCTGACCGCGGTTGCGGCGACCGCCGGCCAGTCCGCGGCCCGGGTTCTGATGCCGCTGTCCTTCGTGGCCATCCTGGGCGGCATGACCACCCTGATCGGTTCCTCCACCAACCTGCTGGTCGCAAATTACGCGGCACAGACCTCGGACCTCAAACTGACGTTCTTCAGCTTCACGCCGATCGGCCTGATCATTGCCGGCGTGGGCCTTCTTTATGTGCTCTTCCTCATGCCCCGGCTGCTGCAGGAGCGCAAAACCATGGCCGAAGAGTTTCAGGCAACGTCGGGCAAACAGTTCATCGCGCAAATCGAGATCACCTATGGCCACCCGCTGGTCGGCGTGGAATCGGTTTCCGGCATGTTTCCGAAACTGAAGGACATGACGGTGCGCCTGGTGCAACGGGGCCAGAAGCCGATCCTGCCGCCCTTTGAAAATGTCGTTCTGACACCGGGTGACACCGTGATCGTCGCAGCGACACGGACCGCGCTTGCAAACGCACTGGCCCGCCGCCAACCTTTGATGGAAGCGGAGGCGGAAAGCGGCACATCGAACCGCGAAACACAGACTGTCCAGGATGGATCGATCAGTCTTGCCGAAGCCGTGGTCGCCCCTGCTTCGCGCCTGATGGGACGCACCTTGCCGCAGTCCGGTTTCTACACGGACACCGGCTGTCTGGTCATGGGGATCCAGCGGCGCAGCCGCATGCCGCGGATGGCCATGAATGACATTCGCCTGGAAGCCGGTGACGTGTTGCTGGTCGCCGGCAACGAAGACGAAATTGCGCGGCTGCGCGGCAATCGCGATGTCCTTCTTCTCGACTGGTCGACAACGGAAGTGCCGCGCAAACGCTACGCGCCGCGGGCCCTGGCGATCTTTGCCTGTGTGGTTGCCCTTGCCGCCAGCGGTTTGCTGCCGATCGTTTCCGCTGCCGTCGCCGGCACCTTTGCCATGATTGCGTCCGGGTGCCTCAACATCCGGCAGGCGATGCGGGCCATCGACAGCCGGATCTTCATGCTGGTTGGTGCCTCGCTGGCTGGAGCCGTTGCGCTTGAAGGCACCGGTGGCGCCACAGCCATTGCGACGGGGCTCGCGGACATCCTGCATGGCGCATCGGCCGCCGTCATGCTGTCGGCACTGTTCTTCATCGTGATGATCCTGACCAACTTCCTGTCGAACAATGCCGCCGCCGTCTTGTTCACACCCATTGCGATCAATCTTGCCGAACAGATCGGTGAAAAACCGGAAGCCTTTGTGGTCTGCCTGATCATTGCGGCAAACACCTCGTTCGCCACGCCGATCGGCTATCAGACGAACCTGATCGTCATGGGGCCGGGGCACTACAAGTTCAATGACTTTGTACGGGCTGGCACGCCCCTGGCCATTATTCTATGGTTGACCTTCTCTTTGGTCGCGCCATGGTATTATGGATTATGAGATCAGGAACGGAACACAGACGCTAAGGGATTCGCGGGACAAAACGGTGACACGGCACGCCACAGATCATCCCCAGTTCTATCTTACGGCCCCCGCACCCTGTCCGTATCTGGACGGCAAACAGGAGCGCAAGGTTTTCACGCATCTTGTCGGCCATGGCGCCCCCGCATTGAACGAAGTCCTGACACAAGGCGGTTTCCGCCGCAGCCAGAACATTGCCTATCGGCCGGCCTGCGAACGGTGCCAGGCCTGCATTTCCGTGCGTGTGCGTGTGGATGACTTCAAGTGGACCAAGTCCTTCAAGCGGGTCTGGAAGTCCGGCGCCGACATCGTGGGCGCGCGTCTCCCGCCCAGCCCCTCTTCAGAACAATATGATCTCTTCCGCGATTATCTCGAAGCCCGTCATGAAAACGGCGGCATGACCGAAATGAGCGTTCTGGATTACGCCATGATGGTCGAAGACACGCACGTGGAGACGATGGTGCTGGAGTACCGCCAGAGAGGTCCGAACAGCTTCATCACCGGCACCGGCGACGGCCCGCTCCTTGGCGTGGCGCTCAGCGATCAGCTCTCTGACGGCCTGTCGATGGTCTATTCCTTTTACGATCCCGCTTACGACGCCACCGCGCTCGGCACCTACATGATCCTGGATCACATCGACCGGGCCCGCAAAATGAACCTGCCTTACGTCTATCTGGGCTACTGGGTCGAAGGCTCACAGAAGATGGCCTACAAGGCCCGGTTCCGGCCGCAGGAGCATCTTGGTCCAAACGGTTGGATGGTTGTTGACGCCGAGGCCTATCAGAAAGAGCCGCATTCGGAAGAGTAGGACCTCAACCGTTTCCTTAGGGGATGTGAGCCCGAATTTTCTCAAACACGTCGCGGAACATCTCTTCCGTCAGCCGTCCCGTGTTGGTGTTGTATCTTGAGCAGTGATAGCTGTCGAACAGCGTGAGCCCGGTGCCGGGGAGCGCGTGTTCCGCGCAATGCGCGAAAGGAAACGCGGCGCGGCGCTGGCCGAGCGCGGTCAGGAAGGTCTCATGCGCGATCCGCCCGAGCGCCAGCACAGCCTTGATCGACGGATTGGCCGACAGCGTGGACAGGAGATAGGGCCGGCAGGTCTTGATTTCAGCGCCTGTCGGTTTGTTTTGCGGCGGCAGGCAGCGTACGGCATTGGTGATCATGGCATCGACCAGCTGCAAACCATCATCCGGCCGCGCCAGATAGGTTCCCCTGGCAAAGCCGAAATCGATCATCGTCTTGTAGAGCAGATCGCCGGCGTAATCCCCGGTAAAGGGCCGGCCGGTGCAATTCGCCCCCTTCATGCCCGGCGCCAGGCCAATGACCAGAAGCCTGGGCGTGCTGGCACCAAAGGAAGGTACCGGCGCGTTGTGCCAGTCCGGATGAACAGACTTCAGTTCATCGCGCAAAGCCACGAGCCTCGGGCAATCCGGACAATCCAGAGGAGGATCAACCGGACCGAGGCTATCTTGCACAGCGGCCATCAGGACACCTTAGTAATCGTCGTCCTCGTCGTCATCATCATGATGCGCGGGCGTTTGCGGGCGCTGGGGACGTTCGGAAGGGTCGCGGCCGATCTTGTTGGCAAGGCTTGCCAGATCGATGAAGTGGTCCGCCTGCCGGCGCAGGTCGTCAGCAATCATCGGCGGCTGGGTTTTCAGGGTCGAGACAACGCTCACCTTGCGGCCCTTGCGCTGCAGCGCTTCCACCAGGGAGCGGAAGTCGCCATCGCCGGAAAACAGAACGATGTGATCAACGGACTCAACCAGCTCCATGGCATCCACGGCAAGTTCGATGTCCATGTTGCCCTTCACCTTGCGGCGCCCGGCACTGTCCACAAACTCCTTCACCGGTTTCGTGATCACCTTGTAGCCGTTGTAATCCAGCCAGTCGATCAGCGGACGGATCGAGGAATACTCCTGATCTTCTATCAACGCGGTGTAGTAGTACGCGCGTAGGAGGTAGGCCTGTCCCTGGAACTCTTTCAGCAATCTCTTGTAGTCAATGTCAAAACCGATGGCTTTGGCCGTTGAATACAAGTTGGCTCCATCAATGAACAAAGCAACCTTTTCTCGAGCGTCAAACATCTTATTTGAAACCTTTCCGAGTTATATGCGTCGCACAAAAACCGCTTTAAAAAACTCGACTTCCCGCTGCCAAGTCAGATACCGCGTTCGTTCAGACAACGCATATAGTGCTGTGAAGATACCGTGCGTGCCACAGTTTCAGTCAGCTTATTGTTTTGTTTCGCAACAGCCTTCTGATTCTGGCAGAGGCTGTCGTTAGTGGCGTACACCATAATATTGGACGCTCGCAATGCAAAAGCGAGACACGAAATGAAAATCGGGCAAAAAAACCTGCATTTTTGCCTTCCTGCGTTCGGTTGTCACGGTTTGCCTCGCAAAAGCGACAAGGGGTTGCTTTTTTGAAACGTCAACACTATACGCTGGTTCTTCAAGTTCCAAAACCTATGGAGACGTCGAATGGCGCGCGTGACCGTCGAGGACTGCATCGACAAGGTCGAAAACCGGTTTGAGCTGGTGCTGCTTGCTGCGCATCGCGCTCGTATGATCTCGAGCGGTTCGCCGCTGACGATTGACCGTGACAACGACAAGAACCCTGTTGTTGCACTGCGGGAGATCGCCGAGCAGACCGTCAGCCCGGAAGACATGAAAGAAGACCTGATCCATTCCCTGCAGAAGTTTGTGGAAGTGGATGAGCCGGAAGCCGAAGCCGTGCCGCTGGTGCCCGCCCCGGGTCAGCAGCAGATGACGCAGGTGAAACAGGTTGACGACAGCGCGGTCGAGTTTGATCGCATGTCTGAAGAAGACCTCCTGCGCGGCTTGGAAGGTCTGGTGCCGCCGGAGCGGACCGACGACGTCTGATTCTACGTCACAAGCGCGCCTGAAACGCGGCCGATCCGGTCCGGCGCTTCAGGCGTTTTTTGTATTCACCGCTGATGTCTCAGCCGGTTGCCAGGGTCGGTTGCGGCCATGATGCGTCAATACGAACTCGTCGAACGGGTTACGCGATACAATCCGGACGCCGACGAAGCCTTGCTCAACAAGGCTTACGTCTATGCCATGCAGAAGCATGGTTCCCAGATGCGTGCATCTGGCGACCCCTATTTTTCTCATCCGCTTGAAGTTGCCGCGATCCTGACCGATCTGCGTCTGGACGATGCCACCATTGCCGTGGCTCTTCTCCACGACACGATCGAGGATACCGACGCCACCAGGGCGGAGATCGATTCCCTTTTCGGCGAAGAGATCGGCAAGCTAGTCGATGGCCTGACCAAGATCTCGCGGCTTGACCTGGTGTCCCGCAAGGCGAAGCAGGCGGAGAATTTCCGAAAGCTGCTGCTGGCAATCGCCGATGATGTGCGCGTGCTTCTGGTCAAGCTGGCAGACCGCTTGCACAACATGCGCACGCTCCATCACATGCCGGAGCACAAGCGCGGCCGGATTGCTGAAGAAACGATGGAAATCTATGCGCCGCTGGCCGGGCGCATGGGCATGCACGACCTGCGCGAGGAACTGGAGGACATTTCCTTCCAGACGCTCAACCCGGAAGCCTACGAGACCATCACAGACCGGCTGGCGGACTTGCGCGAGCGCAACCGCGACCTCATCCTGGACATTGAAACGACCCTGACCGAACGGCTGAGCGAACGCGGTATGGCCGCGGTCGTGAAGGGCCGCGAAAAGCGTCCGTATTCGATCTTCCGCAAGATGCAGCGCAAGGCGATTGGCTTCGAGCAGCTCTCGGACATCTACGGCTTCCGCGTGACGGTCGCCACCGTCGAGGCCTGTTACCGTGTCCTTGGCGTCATTCACACCACCTGGCCGACCGTGCCCGGCCGGTTCAAGGACTATATCTCCACACCGAAGCAGAACGACTACAAGTCGATCCACACCACCATTGTCGGCCCCTCCCGCCAGCGCGTGGAACTGCAGATCCGCACCGTGTCCATGAACAGGGTCGCGGAATACGGCATTGCCGCGCATGCGCTCTACAAGGACGGCGAACTGGGTGGACGCAACATTGCCCGGCATACCGAAGATTGCAGGGCCTTTGAGTGGCTGCGCCGGACCACTGAACTCCTCGCCCAGGGCGACACGCCGGAGGAGTTCCTGGAGAACACAAAGCTGGAACTGTTCCACGACCAGGTGTTCTGCTTCTCGCCCAAGGGACGGCTGATTGCACTGCCGCGCGGTGCGACGCCGATCGACTTCGCCTATGCCGTTCATACGGGCATCGGCAACACCTGCGTTGGCTGCAAGATCAACGGCAAGATCATGCCGCTGGTGACCGAACTGCATAACGGAGACGAAGTGGAGATTATCCGCTCGCCGGCGCAGACCCCTCCCCCGGCCTGGGAAGCCATTGCGGTGACCGGGAAGGCCCGGGCCGCCATCCGGCGGGCTACACGCGAATCCGTGCGCCAGCAGTATGGTGCGCTCGGCGAGCACATCCTGAAACGCGCTTTCGCCCGCGCAGACAAGGCCTATTCGGAAGATCTTCTGGAAGCCGTTCTCGACACGCACCACCAGTCGAGCGTTGCCGACCTTCTGGCCGCCGTCGGTCGGGGAGACCTGGGCGCCCAGATCGTGTTGAAATCCGCTCATCCCGATTACCAGGACGAACGCGTCGCCTTGTCCGGTCCTCCGATGGAGGAAGGCTGGTTCGGCCTGAAACAGGGGCATGGCCTGAAGTTCCGCATTCCGCCGGGCGAGCTCGAAGACAGCAAATCGCCGCTCGACAGCGAGGACGGCGGCGAAGGGCCGGCCCTGCCGATCCGCGGGTTGTCCGGAGACATCCCGGTCACCTTTGCCCCTGACGGTGGCGCAGTGCCCGGAGATCGGATCGTAGGCATCTTGACCCCTTCCGAGGGATTGACCATCTATCCGATACAATCGCCGGCGCTGAAGGAATTCGACGACCAGACCGAGCGTTGGGTGGACGTGCGCTGGGACATCGACGTCAACAATCCGGAGCGGTTTCCGGCCCGGCTTGACATATCCGCCGCCAATGAACCGGGATCCCTCGCAACGATCGCCCAGGTGATCGGTGAAAACAGCGGCAATATCGACAACGTGAAAATGGTGCAGCGGGCACCTGATTTTCACCAGATGATGATCGATCTGGAAGTGTGGGACCTGAAGCACCTGAACCGGATCATCAACCAATTGCGGACGAAGTCGAATGTATCGAGCGTCAACCGGGTGAATGGCTGACCGCTCCAATTGATTAGAGGATTTTGGAAATGAACCGAGACGAAGTGTTGTCCTTGTTCCGCGAGGCGGGCGCCATTCTGGAAGGCCATTTCATCCTCACATCCGGCCTGCGCAGCCCGGTGTTCCTTCAAAAGGCACGGGTCTTCATGTACCCGGACAAGACAGAGAAGCTCTGCAAGGCGCTTGCGGAAAAAATTGCTTCCGCCGGCCTCGGAGACATCGACTACATCGTTTCCCCTGCGCTCGGCGGACTTATCCCCGGCTACGAGACCGCCCGCCATCTCGGCATTCCGGCCATGTGGGTGGAGCGTGAAGACGGCGAATTCCGCCTGCGCCGCTTCGACCTGCCGAAGGGAGCCAGGGTCATCATTGTTGAAGATATTGTCACAACCGGCCTGTCGAGCCGGGAAACGGTAACCTCGTTGAAAGCTCTTGGTGCTGAAGTTCTGGCTGTTGCCTGTCTGATCGACCGGTCCGGTGGCGAGGCCGATGTCTCGGTGCCGCTGGTCGCTTTGGCAGACTACAAGGTCCCGGCCTACGAAGCCGACAAGCTTCCGCCCGAATTGGCTGCCATTCCAGCCGTCAAGCCGGGCAGCCGCGGACTGAGCTGAGACACCAACGACGGGATCGACTTGAAAACATGCTGTTTCGCCGAAGAAATAGGCCAACGAGGATCGAGCGACTGCGCGTCGCCGTCTGGCCGCGAAACAGCTGGTCCCGGTCGACACGCTATTTCAGCAAACGGGTGCTGCGGCTGACCGCAACGCCCAATGCGATTGCACTTGGATTTGCCGCCGGCGCCTTTGCCTCCTTTACACCGCTGGTCGGGTTTCACTTCCTTACCGCCTTTGCGCTTGCCTACGTGATCCGGGGCAACCTGATCGCTTCCGCACTTGGCACTTCCGTCGGCAATCCGCTGACCTTTCCGTTCATCTGGGCGTCCACCTTCAAGGTCGGGCAATGGATCCTTCATGGCCGGGCGCCAAAAGCCGATCCGCACAAGGTCCATCAGCAATTCCAGGAAGGTCTTCTGGAAAAGTCCTATGACAGCCTGTGGCCGATGCTCAAACCGATGTTTGTCGGCGCCGTGCCGCTTGGCCTGACCGTCGCCATCATCTCCTACGTGATCGTCTACAAGAGCGTTGAGGTCTATCAGCGCCGCCGCCGCATGAAGCTGGCCGAAAAGGGCGATCAGCTCTTCCCCTCTCCCCGCTCGCCGATGGAAGAAGACGGCAGCGCTTGAATTTGCAGCCGCCGGAGCCCACCTAGAGCTTCGAAAAACATGAGAGCAATATCATGATTTTAGGGATCGGCAGCGACCTGATCGACATCCGGAGAATCGAGAAAACCCTCGACAGATTTGGTGATCGGTTCACCAACCGTGTGTTCACGGAGATTGAGCGGGCGAAATCTGACCGTAGGGCCGAACGTGCCGCCTCCTACGCCAAACGCTTCGCCGCCAAGGAGGCCTGCTCCAAGGCGCTCGGCAGCGGCATCCGCATGGGAGTTGCCTGGCGGGAAATGGGCGTTGTCAACCTGCCATCCGGCAAACCCACCATCGCTCTGGCAGGCGGCGCTGCTGACCGGTTGGCCGCCATGACCCCGGCAGGGTTCAAGACGACGATCGACCTGACAATCACCGACGACTTTCCGTTGGCGCAGGCCTTTGTCGTGATCTCCGCCTGGCCTTTGGACTGGCCGGACCCGGTTTCGCCGGTTTCCCCCGGAAAGCCTTGATTGAGAGCGAACCGCTGCATTGCTTCCGGTCACGCGACCGGCTAAAAGTCCCGCTGGATGACAGCGGCTGAACTGAAACCGCGAACAGGTGTTTAAGGGATAAGATGAGCGTGACGGAAAACAAGAAGGAGAAGGACGGCGGACTTGGCGAGACGGTCAAGATCATTGTCCAGGCGTTGCTGCTTGCGCTGGTTGTCCGGACTTTCCTGTTCCAGCCCTTCAATATCCCGTCCGGCTCGATGAAGGACACGCTGCTGATCGGCGACTATCTTTTCGTCTCCAAATACAGCTACGGCTATTCACGCTACTCCTTCCCCTTCGGTCTGGCTCCGTTTTCGGGCCGAGTCTGGTCGGCAGAACCAGAACGCGGTGACATTGCCGTGTTCAAGCTGCCGACGGATACGTCGACCGATTACATCAAGCGGGTGATTGGCCTGCCGGGTGACACAATCCAGGTGATTGACGGCGTCGTTCACATCAACGACGAACCGGTCAAGCGCGAACGTATCGACGACTTTATCGAACAGAGCCCGTCCGGCGTTGTCGACCGGGTTCCGCGCTATCGGGAAACCCTGCCGAATGGCGTCAGCTACGAGACGCTCGACATCACGCAACGCGGCAACCGGGACAACACCCGGAAGTACAAGGTCCCCGAAGGCCACTACTTCATGATGGGTGACAACCGGGACAATTCGGTCGACAGCCGTTATCCGCAGGTCGGTTTCGTGCCATTTGAAAACTTCATGGGCCGCGCTGAAATCCTGTTCTTCTCCATCAAGGACAAGACACCTGCCTGGCAGGTCTGGACCTGGCCGTGGAGCGTGCGCTGGGACCGGATCGGCCGAACGCTGTAACAGCGCGGTTTCAGGGCTCCGCCAAAACTGCAAAGCAATTGCATGAGCAAACAACCACAAAGAAGTCCGGTTTCGGCCCTCAAGGACGCCTTGCAGCACGATTTCAGGGATCTGGAGCTGTTGCGGGTCGCGCTTACCCATGCGAGCGCCCTGGCGCCGAGTGAAACCGTCACCGGCAGCTACCAGCGCCTGGAGTTTCTGGGGGACCGCGTGCTGGGCCTGGTGATCGCCTCCATGCTGCACAAGCATTTTCCCAAGGCCGATGAAGGCGAGCTCGCCCGTCGCTTCAATCACATGGTCAAACGGGAAACCTGCGCGGAAATCGCCCAGGAACTGGGCGTTGGCGATGCCATGCGCATTGGGCTCGCCGAAGCGCAGACAGGCGGACGCAAGAAAACCGCCCTGCTCGCCGATATCTGTGAGAGCATCATCGCGGCGATCTACCTGGATGGCGGCTTTGAGGCGGCCGAGTCCTTTGTCAGGCGCCTGTGGGAACCGCGTATGTTATCCTGGTCAGGTCCGCTGCGGGACGCCAAGACCACGTTGCAGGAATGGGCCCAGTCCAAAAGCCTGCCGACGCCACGCTATGACGTCACCGGCCGAGAAGGGCCCGATCACGCCCCGAGTTTCACCGTGTCGGTGACAGTCCAGGGCCTGCCCGCCGGCCAGGGCAAAGGTGGCTCGAAGCGGATTGCCGAACAAAGCGCGGCGGAAGCCGTCTTGCGCCGGGAAGGCGTGTGGAAGGAATAGAACCACCTTGAGCGACGACAACGACAACAACAACGACCGCGAAGACGACACAGGTTTTCAGCCACCTGCGGCCCGCTTCGACATGCCGCTTCCAGAGCCGCTGCCGGAGATGCCGGAGGGCACGCGCGCGGGCTTCGTGGCCCTGATCGGTGCTCCCAACGCCGGCAAATCGACGCTGATCAACCAGCTCGTCGGCACCAAGGTATCGATTGTCACCCACAAGGTGCAGACCACCCGCACCATCGTGCGTGGTGTTGCCATGCACGGCGCTGCCCAGCTCGTGTTCATCGACACGCCGGGCATATTCAAGCCGAAACGCCGGCTGGACCGGGCCATGGTCGACACAGCCTGGGGCGGTGCTCGCGACGCCGACGTGATCGCGCTTCTGATCGACTCCAGAAAGGGCATCGACGAAGAGGTCGAGAACATTCTCAAGAGGCTGCAGAACCAGTCTGCCCCCAAGGTTCTGATCCTGAACAAGACCGATGTCGCCAAGCGCGAAAAGCTGCTGCAGCTGGCGCAAAAGGCCAATGAATACATCGAGTTCGAGGAAACTTTCATGATCTCTGCGCTGACCGGCGACGGCACGCAGGCAATCCTTGAACACTTTGCCTCAAAGGTGCCCGAGGGGCCGTGGCTCTTTCCTGAAGACCAGCCCTCCGACCTGCCGCTGCGCATTCTGGCCGCCGAGATCACCCGTGAAAAACTGTTTGAGCGGCTGCACCAGGAACTGCCCTATATCTCGACGGTGGAAACCGAACAGTGGCAGAGCCGCAAGGACGGGTCTGCGCGCATCGAGCAGACCATCTATGTGGAGCGGGACAGCCAGAAGAGCATTGTGCTCGGCAAACGCGGTCAGACCATCAAGCAGATCTCGCAGGCGGCCCGGGAAGAATTGTCCGAGATCATCGAAGCGCCGGTGCATCTGTTCCTGTTCGTGAAGGTCCGGGAAAACTGGGCCGATGATCCGGAACGCTACCGCGAAATGGGTCTGGAATTCCCGAAATAACAGGTACACTGCCGCGAATCCGCCGCCTGTTGCCGCGGACCTGACGTGGAACCGCCCATGGAGTGGATTGGACGCGGCGTGGTGCTGACCACCCGCAAACATGGTGAAAATGACGTCATCCTGGAGGCCATGACCGAAGATCATGGCCGCCATCTCGGGCTCGTCCGCGGTGGCCGGTCGCGGCGCCATCGACCGGTGCTCCAGCCAGGCAACGCGCTCGCGCTTACCTGGAAGGCACGTCTTTCAGACCATCTGGGGCAGTTTCAGGTCGAACCGGAGACCTTGAGAGCCGGCGACCTGATGACCAGCGGGCTTGGACTTGCCGGTATCCAGCACCTTGCCGTTCTGCTTCGCCTCTTGCCAGAACGTCATCCCTATCCCGGCCTGTTCGACGCGCTTGGCGTGGTTCTAGACCATCTGGAAACGGCAGATGCGGCCGGAGCACTGCTCATCCGCTTTGAACTGGAGTTGCTGAAAGTGCTCGGTCTGGGGCTCGACCTCACTCGCTGTGCAGCGACAGGCGAGCAGGAAGACCTGATTTACGTTTCGCCCAAATCGGCGCGAGCCGTCAGCCGAGACGCCGGCCGGCCCTATCATGACAAATTGCTGCCGCTTCCCTCCTTTCTTCTGGACGGTCAACGCCAGGCAGGCAGTGAACTGACGTGGAGAGATGTCACGGAAGGGTTTGGTCTCACCGGGTTTTTCCTCGACCGGCATCTGGCTGAAAACGGTCTGGTGCAAGGTGGCAGCCGCGAATTGCTGCTTGGAGCCCTTGAAAAAAGATATCGCGCCGAATTTCCATGGAATTTCTGAACTGGTTACCGCTGACAACAGCTGGTGATTGGCATGTTTCACAACGCCAACCTGGTATTCAATTTAAAATTGCATAGCCGTTTTTTAAGGCTGACCTCCCCTTCCCCTCCGGTCTCAAACTCGCACAACCAAAGCCTTGAGATCGGTTCATACATGGAAACAAAACAGGTCAAAATCGTACAATTAGACCAAATTTGACCTACAAATTGTTCATTTCGGTCCTTATTCGGCCCCAATGTCGGTTTCGGCACATATTCTGTCGCAGTCAGCAATTTCTGACTTGCATTGGAAAGTATACAACCTTAAATACAAGATTAAGAAATCGTTAAGTTTCTCGATGAGCCAGCTAACCGGGCAGGAACGAGAAACCCTCCCACTGGTGGGACACGCTTGGCTTTGCAGGGCCAGAACATCAACCGAAGGATATCAGGGGCGATATGAAACGGGGTGCTTAAATGCCCGCGATTGTGAAGCCGTCGAAAATTTCCGCGACCTTTCAACCTCATGCCATTGAGGGCGGGAATATCCTGACGGTTTCGTCATATCTGCTTTTTGATATTTCCACCCCTTACAATCTTCTGACGGAACAGGCGCTGTGGCCGATGGTGGCCGAGCAGATGCCGGACGGCGGCATCTTCGACAAGGGCCAGCTCAAGCCCCGGGCTGAAATGATCATTGCCGGACACGCGCTCGCACCGAACCATCAACCGGTCACAGGCCTGAAGGTGACGGCCCGCTTCGGAGACAGGGTGAAACGCCTGGCCGTTTTCGGAAACCGCTTCTGGCAATCGACCGACAGGGGTGTGGAAATCAGCGCTCCGGAACCGTTTGACAAGATGCCGATCAGCGAGTTGCGCGCCTTCGGCGGCCAGGGCCACGGCCTCAATCCCAAGGGCAAAGGTCACAAGACCCGACATCTGATCGAGGCCGGTCTGGATGCGCCGCTGCCGAACATAGAAGACGCAAACCGCCTGATCCTTACCCCGGAGGATATCCCGCCTCCCACCCATTTCGGTCCATTGGGCCAGGACAATCCTCAACGCCTTAAGCTTGCCGGAACCTATGACATGCATTGGCGGGACCATGTGTCGCCGCGCAGGCCCGACGACTACAATCCGCTCTTTCATTTTGACGCGCCCGAAGACCAGCGGTTTGCATCGTATCTTTCCGGTGGCGAGCCTTTTTCAGTAACCGGAATGTCCCGCACGGGACGGCCCGTGGAAGGAACACTCCCCTCCTTCAGAATGCGTGGCTTCATTCATCGGCCTGACGAGGATGGTCTCACGGAAATGGCAATGGTCTGCGACACCGTCACCTTGTTTCCGAATGTCGAGAAGGCCGTTCTTACCTTCCGCGGCATCACCAAGTGCAAGGATCGGTTCGGCGACGACATCGGGTCGATCCTTCTGGCGGTGGAGCACGGTTCCGTTGAAGCACGCCCACCCGAATACTACCATCGGGTCTTTCAACTGCGCTCCGATCCGGAAGACGGCTACAAACACGCCCTTTCAGACTTTCAGCTCATGCCGGACACCGATCCGGAACAGAGACAAGCAAGGCGCCAGGCGCGTCTGGCACAGGCGCGTGCCGAGCGCGAGACGTTTATCGAAAACGCGAACTGGCTGACGGCGAAGACGCTTCAGGACCAGGGACTGCCTGCGGAATTGCTACCGCCGACGGCGGCCGGTGCTGCTGACGACATTCCACTTGTCGGATTGCCAACGGCCGAGGAACTGGCAAGTGGAGATTTCGACCTCGCCGAACTGATCGATGACATCGAGCGGGTTGAAAGCAGTTTGACCCAAAGGGCTGAAGACGAGTTCACCCGGGCCGAGCTGACTATGCAGGCGCTGGAGGACAAGTTGCCAGACGAGGTCCGAGGTTTGCTGCCGGAACAACGGCTGACAAACAACAAGAGCCTGGCCGACTATCCTGACTTCGAGTTGGATCCCGATATACAGGCCGCTCTGGAGGGAGATATCCCTGTGCCCGGCGACTTGAAGCACGCCGTCAACGAAGCGCTCGCTGAACTGGAGACCCTCGGGGATACATCGGACATCGACACCAGGGTAAGCGAAGCACTGGACGCCGCGTTCAATCCGGAAACCAAACCCGACGAGACCCTAGCGAAACAATGTGCACTTGGCCGGGCGCGGGCATTGCGTTTGCCTGAAGGCTCGCTCCTTTATCCGATCCGACTGGAGTTGGAACAAAACAACCTCGCGGACTTGAGCCTGCCGGACTTTGCCGAAGATGTCGGCTCCGCGCTGCCTGACGATCTGCGTCAAATAACTGATATCGATGTCAGCGACTTGCCCGTGAATGCTAACGATGCGGATCTGGATTTGGACCTTCCAGCGCAAATGCCCGACAGTTTCGGCCCGCAGAAAGTGGACAAGACACTGCTCGCGTCCCAAACCGCGCATGCCATGAAGTCGGCTTCCGGCCTTATCGCAAAGCTCAATCCAAGCCTTGTCGATGCAGATCCGGGCGACCCTCTCCTGAACCTCATAAGTTCTCTTGAAAACGTGCCATCCGTTGGGCCGGACGAAACCGATCTTTCCATGGAGGAAACCGTCAGGCGAGGATGCCAGGACCTGATGTCGTCCCTGGAGGAGAGCGAGGAAGATCTTGAGACAATCCTCTCAGCTGGCCGTCAGAAGTCACCCGAAGCGATGTTCCCGCTGGAACCCTATCTGCCAGAAGCTGCCCGGCAAATCGGCACCATGGTCGGCGAAAAGCTGGCTGGCGGACATGACTTCAAGGGAGCGGATCTGGCCGGCCTTGATCTGCGCGGCCTGGATTTTTCCGGCAAGGACCTTTCCGGCACCTTTTTCGAACAGGCTGACTTGAGGGGCGCATTGTTCACCGACTGCCGGCTGGACGGTGCCGTTTTCACATCCGCCAGGCTGGAAGAAGCCGATTTTTCCGGCTGTGCGCTCACGGGAACGAATTTCAGCGGCGCATATCTGCGCTCCGCGCGCTTTTCCGCGGCGCGGCTGGCAGATTGCATGATCACACAGGCGGACCTTTCGGGCGTCACCGCTCATGGAGCAATCCTCAGTCAACTGACGCTCCTCGACTGCAAACTGGATTTCGCTGATTTCAGTGGCGCCCATATAAACGGCCTCACCGTGATCAAAGGGGCCGGTCTTTGCCTGCGGTTCTGTAATGCGCAGCTCGATCAGGTTGTCTTCCTTGACCTCAATTTGAGTGAAGCCGATTTTTCCTGCGCCAGACTGAACCGGGCTGCCTTTACCAAGGTCCAGGCAATCGATGCGGACTTCTCCCGGGCCTATCTCACGGAGGCCGGTTTTCACGGTCAATGCAATCTGACGGGCGCACGCTTTGAGGCCGTCAAGGCGGCCGACGCGAGCTGGAACGACGTCCTGCTGGAAGAGGCCCTGTTCCTAAGAGCTGATTGCAACAACTGCCTCTTCAACAAATGCAACATGCAGTCCGTAGACGGCAGAGCGGCGTCTTTCAAACAGGCTCGCTTTCTGCTGTCCGATCTCAAATACAGCGACTTTTGTGCGGCCGATTTCTTTGCGGCCTCTCTCACCCAATGCGACGTCAGGCTCGCCTCTTTGAGGCACTCCAACCTGTATGCCGCGGATTTCATGGACGCAAAGCTGACCAGTTGCGACCTGACCAACGCCAACATGGCCAACAGCAATATCGCGCGCCCACATGGCCAGCTGGTCCAGTAGAGCAGGATCTGGCCAAGGAAACCAAGAGGAGGTGCCCGCATTGACAGAACGCAAACCGGATCTTCTGCCGATTTCCGTGAGAGACGCGCTGGAATATGTTGCTCATGACCAGGCCATCACCTTCAAGCAGTTGCCGAATACGTCCCTGAGCGGGCTCGACCTCAAAAACTCGGTCTGGCTCGAGTGCGACCTGGCCTCTTGCGACTTTTCAGGTGCCGACCTGACAGATGCGCAATTCGTCTCGTGCAATCTGGCCGGCGCGGCGTTTTCCGAAGCGAAGCTGCGCCAAACGGCCTTTGTTTCCTGTGACTTGACCTCAGCGGACCTTGCTGGCTGCAACCTTTCGCAGACGCAGCTGATTTCCTGCGCAGCTGACCGCCTGCAGTTGCGGGAGGCGCAACTCGACAAGGCCGTCATGGCGCAGACCGGACTTTCCGGGGCAGACTTCGAGGCGTCCCGCCTTGACCAGAGCCAGATCCTGGACTGCGTGATCGAGAACGTGTCGCTGACGAGTGCGGCCCTCACCAATTTCGTCCTGACAAAGGCCGATCTCAGGAGTGTTGAACTCAAGGGCGTGCAGATCGACACCGCCGTGTTCTCGGAGGCTAACCTGTCGGGCAAGGACCTCTCCGGTCAAACTCTGGAGCGCTGCAGGTTCTCCGACGGACACTTCATCGGAACCAGTTTCGCAAATGCAACTCTCAAGCAATCGATGTTTGTCTCGTGCGATCTGAGCAGAGCCGTGCTGTCCGGCAGCAGGGCAAAACTCTCGTCTTTCATGACCTGCACGCTTGATGGCGCGGATCTCAGCGACAGCAATCTGCTGATGGCAGGATTTTCAGGGTCCAGCCTGCGCGCCGTCAACTTCACCGCATCCGTCATGTGGTCCGCCGTGCTGCAAGGCACGAATTGCCAGGCCGCCCGGTTCGAACGCGCCGATCTGCGCCAGGCGGATCTGACCCATGCCGATGTCAGCGCCGCCAACTTTTCGGTGGCGGAATTCTTCAACACCAAGTTCCACGGCGCAGAGATCGACGGCACGCTCTTTGACGGTGCGCGGGGCAAGGTGCTGGGCACCGATCAGGAACGCAGGATCGCCGAGGTCTATACCCCCAAGATCGTCGTTCTCGATCACGAGGCAGCTTACGGCTCGCACCAGACGCCGATGCAGTCGACGGGATAGACGCATCTGACGGCAAGGCCAGATGTTGCAGGAAAGCAGTGAGGAAAAGGAAGGAATTCAGGGGCAACAGGTAAACGAAGAAAAAGGATCAAGGACAATGCCATTCATCAACTCTCAAGGTCCCCTGCCCGGCATCGATCTGGCACCCGTGGACCCCTACATGCAAGTCACACCCGCCGGAGAAATCCCGCTGGTCTTTCCAAGCACGGGAATGCGGGCAACCGAGGTCCCCAAATGCACCCGTGTCATCGTGCAGGGCACCACGGCACACACGATCATGGACGAAGCTCCGGTCACGATCAGCGGTCCTGGTCGCGGAATGATCTCAAGCGAAGTTTGCTCGTCATCGAAAAACGTCAAATGTTCGACCAAGCTGGTCCTTCAAAATGCGCCGTCTACGCGCGCCCTGATGGACCCAACCGTGCAAAACGGAAAGCTCCCCAATTCGGTCGGCAACACGATCAGTCCGTCGCAAATCAAGGTGATGAACCCAAGCGCCTGAAGTTTCGGCTCTCAGCGGTCAGCCGGCGCCTGCAGCGGGAAAAGCAGGCCAAGCCGGTCGGAACAAGGTCAATGCCGGGACGTAGGCATTCAAGAACAAGAGGGACCTGGAAATGGCAACAATTACATGTACGGTCTGCAGCGGCACCGGCCTTTTGAACGCCGTTACCTGCACGACATGCGGCGGCACGGGCACGGTCTCTGTCGACATAACGGGTATCGACCCCGACTCAGTCACTGGCGACAGCAATGTCGACATCGACCCGTCGGACTACAGCGCCTTTCTGTTTGTTCCGGAAAACGGCAACAGCGCCAGCAAAACACCCGGGGTTCTGCTCCGCCTTGGCAGCTATTGCGAAATCGAAGCCGAAGCAGACAGCGAAGACAAGGCCAAGGTGCTGTATCCGGAAGAGTTCGTTTCGGCGGCAAGTGACAAGTCAAAAGCCTATACGGAAGCCTCGGGAAGCACCGACAAGGGCGGCATCCTTCTGTCCTGTGATGGCCATCTGCTGATCAAGGCCTGCGAAAAGACCTTCATACGCTCCGAGAACGACATCAACATCGAAGGCGGCGAAGCGATTACCATCCGCTCCAACCAAAACAGCGGCGAAGTAAACGAAATCGTCATGGACGATGATGATGGAGGCCTGACGATCAAGACACCAAAAACAGAAACGAAATACAAGGCAGGCACCAAACTTGAATATACTGAAAAAGACTCCCTGACTTACAACAAGGGAAACACCGTCGGCTTTACCGAGGGATCGAAAACCTTTGTCACCTTCGGCAGCAGCAACAGCATGTATTTCGGCGCCGGATTCGACGTTAACGCAGCAGCAACGGTAACCCTCTCGCTTGGGCTCAACTTCAAGTGCTCCGCAGCCCTTACTCTCAGCCTGGCGGCAGTCAGTTGCGATTTCACCTTGTTCAAGTTCTCAAAGGATGAAGTCAAGGTGGACAAGACGGCTGTGGAAGTCGATCAGAACATCCTGGATCTGACCAATGCGCTGACGAAGCTGGAAAACAACAGCGTAAAACTGGCGAACGAAAACCTGAACCTTGCCAGAAGAAACTTCGATCTCCTTCAAACCCAGATTGACGTGAACAGGAGAAACATCGGCTTAAACTCCGAACAGATCAGCGTGAACAAGACAGATCTTATGCATCTGATTTTCTAGGCGAAACGAATTGCAGGCTAGGAACTCGAAATGCACCAGAAAAATCAGTCCCAGGCAAAAAGCGATAAAGACTTCGCCGCCGCTCCCACGATGACAGATAGCTTGAAAACAGCCTTGGTCACGCTCACCCTGTCCGACACGGACCTCGCCCTGAAGACAGCGGACGGCGAAGAGATCTTTGCCCGTCAGGCGGGGAGCTGCCTGCTTTCGCCTGCTGTCGGAGACAAGGTTCTTGTCTATGCGGCCGGCGAAGATGCCTTTGTCCTGGCCGTTCTGGTCCGTGCCGAGGAAAGCCGGACACCAGAGGTCGCTGTACCGGGTGCGTCCTCGCTCAAGATCTCCGCGCGGGACGAACTGGAGCTCTCCGGAAAGACCATGCGGTTCAGGGCCGGCAAACTGGCCATGCTCACGGATGTGCTGGCCCAAAGTGCGAGTGCCGTGACGTTGCACGCCAAAAGCGTCGTCGAAACGATCGCCGAGAAAATCAGCTCGACACGCACGCTCACGGTGAAGGCAGAACACCGGTCGGCCACGATCGAAAAAACCGATACGGTCTCCGCCGGAACCCTTGTCCAGAAAGTGGAAGGCGTTGCCCTGCAAAACAGCGAGATCACGCTGATCAATGCCAAACAGGATGTACGTGTCGATGGAGAACGGATCAGCCTCGGCTGATATCCGGGTCAACCGGTCCTGGCAGGTTGGATGAATAACTGAAGGAATGCTGACCGATGATGTCAGTCGAAGACCGCCTCAAGGCGGCGGCGCAGCACAAGGCGGCGGGCGACAGGGTGAGCGCGGCAGCGCTTTATGAAGCGGTTTTGTTCATGACCCCAAGCCATGGAACAGCCCTCAAGGCGCTCGCGGAAATCCAGATCGAAGACGGCAATTTTGCCGCGGCCGGCGAACTGCTTCAACAAGCACTGGCAAGAGATCCAGCGGATTGCGATGCACGCGTGTCCATGGCCTCGCTGTTGCTGGCAAAGGGCGACCGGCAACAAGCCGACACACTGATTGAAGAAACCCTTGTTCTGGACCCGCTTCATTCCGCCGCCAGTGTGCTCCACGCGGACATGCTCGCAAATAAAGGTCTGCTCGAAGAGGCAGAACGGCTTCTTCGCGAAGCCGTCGACCAGAAGCCGGAGGATGCCGTGCTGCTGTCGTCTCTGGCTGCTCTTTATGCCGGGGTGAAACACAATGCGGCCGCGCTGGACCTTGCCCAAAAAGCGGTCGACAACGCCCCCGATGACCCGAGACACCTGGCAAGGCTCGGCTGCATCCTGGCCGAAACCGGCAATCACGCGAAGGCTCTGCCCGTGCTGGAGGAAGCGCATCTCAAGCTGCCAACGGACCCTCTCGTGATGTTGCACCTTGCCGATTGCCAAACCGCGATCGGGCATGTCGGCGAGGCCAGAATGCTGGCCAAACGCCTCACGCTCCAGTTTCCAGATCTGCTTCCTGCCTGGCTTCTGCTGCTGCGGATCGAGGCTCTCCTGGGAAAGGCCGACAAGACGTTTGCGGATTTTCTGAAGCAGGTAAAACAGCACAAGGACAAATCCGCCGCCCTGATTGCGCTTGCAACCGCCTACCGGCAACGCGGCGACGTCGAAAAGCCGATGCAATTGCTGAAACCCCTGGTGGAGGCCGCAGGCAAGATCGAACGGCACCGCTGCAATGAAGCCCTTGGTCTCTTCCGCGAATGTGCCCTTGCGTCGGACGCCTTGGAAGCCCTTCCCGCAGCAGGACAGGATGGTCTGGCTCACCAGGAGACTTCGACCGGATATGGCAGCGCCCCCTCCCCGAAGGCCACGGACGCTCCCGGATTGTTGGATCGAGACACAGAGAATCTGCTCGTCGAACCAGGTCTTACCAGCCTGGAAACACTTGTCCTTCTGCGTTTTGGTGTGACGTTGCCACCCGGTCGCCAGCGCAAGCAGGTGTTTGGCCCAACCTATCTTGCACCGCTGTCCGACCTCTTCGCCGACTGCACCTTCCTCGGCACCGACACGCAGGAATGGATGCGCGCAGTCGAAAGACCGAACAAGGTGGCATCGCTGTGCGGCGCCTTTTCCCTCCCCCCGGACGACCTGCGCGACCGACGTGCAACGGGTCCCTATCTCGTGGCACGTGACGACCGGCGCCAGATCTGGCAGGCCTCTCTGTCAGCCCTGCCACGCCCGATTGTGGCCCTTGCCTGGAACACCAGCCGGCCCGGCCTTCTCCTCAACGACTACGGCCCCTTGCTGGACGGTTCTCCTGAGTTTCCCGGAACCTTTGTCAGCGTCATGTGGGACGACGCACGCCACCAGCTCGCCAACCGGCCCGATATCATCGATGCCGGCGTGCATTTCCAATCCCTGGCCGACCTTGCCGCGCTCCTTGCCGAAGTCGACCTGCTGCTCGGCCCGGACGGACTGCCGACCCACGTCGCCGGTGCCATGGGCCGCCCTGCTGCTGTCCTGACCCAGCCAGCCTTTCCCTGGTACTGGCATGCAAGGAAAAGCCAGTCGACCTGGTATCCTTCCGTCCGTGTTTTCAAAGGGGACAAGCCTGGTCAATGGACCAGGCTGATTGAGGACCTGATGCCTCCGCTGCAGGACCTGATCGGTCACCACACGCCCTGACCCCAGATCTCGGTCAGAGTGACCGCCAGATTCCCAAATGCGAGACACACACAAGATGTCATTCGAATGCCGTCTGAAGTCAGCAGCCCGTCCCCAGTCTCCGGTCGCACCCGACGTCATGCTGCAAACAGCTGAAAGGCAGGCCACAAAAGGGCTGACAGAGGATGCCCGCAACCTGGCCGTCTGGCTGACACAGCATTTCCCGGACCTGCTTGACGGCTGGCTGTTGCTGATCCGGCTCGAGGCGGTGCGCGGCGATACCAGAAAGACCTTCGCCGCGTTTCTCAGGCAGCTCAAACGCCATCCTGACCAAAAAGCCGCCCTGGTTGCCCTGGCCAGGGCCTACCGGGTTCTTGGGTATCTCTCCAAACCAATCCGATTGCTGCAGCCGTTTCTGGAGGTGTCCTCCGAAAGCTGCTTGAAACACCGAAGTCAGGCAATCACCGTTTTGAGGGATTGCATGCTGGCATCCGACAGCCTCGAAGATCTTCAAAAAACCGTACAGTCCTGGTCTGCCGAGACCAGAACTGAACTGTCTTGCGACCGGTCGATCACTGGCTGTCCCATGGATCATCTTCGGGCCCTGACCACGAAGGATGTTGTCGTGGACCCCTCGCTTTCCAGCCTTGAAGCGTTGGTACTTCTTCGATTTTCGGCAAGCCCCCCGTGCCCAGCCGTGCAGCGAACCCTTTTGGGACCGGTTCACATGAAGCCGCTGGCAGACCTCCTGCAAGGCTTCACGTTCAAGGAGCTTGCAAGCCAGACAGGCCCCGGGGACCAGGCCTCGCTCTCCAGTGCGCTTGCCATGCCGGCACCTGTCCTGAAACAGGTCCGTCAGACCGGTGCCTATTTTCACGCAGACACGAGACACGTGACCAGGTGGCAAGCCGCCCTGCGCGACCTTCCCCGTCCTCTGGTCGCACTCGCCTGGAATGAGACACGGGCGGGCCTGATGCCGGATGACTATCGCCACCTGCTGGAGAGGTTGCACGGGTTCGGCGGCACATTCTTGAGCGTGGTCCGGGACAATTCACGCCATCAACTGACGGACTTGCCCCGGGTCGTCGACTGCGGCCGGCAATTCGACAGCCTGACCGACCTCAGTGCCGTCTTGTCACAAGTGGATCTTCTGGTCGGCCCGGACGGGCTGCCAACGCATGTTGCAGGCGCCATGGGACGGCCGACAGTGCTTCTGACGCAGCCTGCCCATCCCTGGTACTGGCATGCAAACAATGGCCGGTCGACCTGGTATCCCAGCGTTCAGGTCGTCAGAACCAAGAGGTTTGGCCACTGGTCGAACTTGATGACGGACGTGACGGAAACGCTTGCTCTGACGATCGAGGCCTTGCCGGCCTCGAAGGCGTTCCAGGCGTCATACTGACGGCCTCAAACGCAGGCTCACTCGACAGGTGCAGATGTTGCTTCAGGCGCAGTCAAGGGGCGCCAGACGAAGCCGCCCTCGGGCCCGGAAAAATAGACGCCCTCGGCAACGCCCGTGATGTTCTGAAGAGGTACAAATCCTACCCGGGGAAACCGGCTGTCGATCGAATTGTCACGATTGTCACCGAGCACAAACACGTGCCCTTCCGGCACTTCGTAGACGGGCGTGTTGTCCCTCACGCCTTGGGGTGTGACATCAAGCGTCTCATAGCTTCGCCCGCCCGGCAGCGTTTCGCGAAAGCGCGGAATGCTATGTCTTTTGCCGGATTCATTTACCTCGACATAGTCGCTGTCCTTGTCCCGGGCTAGCGGTCGACCATTTAGGTAAACAGTCCCCTCCCGAACCTGCAGCGTCTCGCCCGGCAAACCAACGACTCGCTTCAAGTAAGCCGTTTGTGGTTCGCCCGGGAGATTAAAAATGACGATGTCACCGCGTCTAGGCTGGGTACCTTCTTCCGAACTTGCAGAAATCTGACGTGCGACGACGTGATCTCCTCTCTGGAGGGTGGGCAACATGCTGCCGGAAGGAGTGCTGTAGGTCCTGGCCTGCAACAGCAGGAAATCATTCCAGGACAAAAGGAAGCCGAGCACGAGCATGGCCGCGCCTATCAATCCGGCAACCAGAAACGGTTTCAGCTTGCGTGCCACGACTATTCTCCTGCGATCCGGCTTTCGCTCGACGAGCGCCAGCAGCAGGCGCTTTCTGGATCGCAGACAACCACCGCCATCGGTAAAATAGTCGATTAGATCGACGGTTGCGACTGGTTGTCAGGCCGATGCTGCAGAGGGGCTCCGACCGGTCTGACCGCCAAGCGTCGCACCTCCCTGAAGGAGCGCTTCAAGATCCCCCGCACTGATCGGCCTGGAAAACAGGTATCCCTGAACCTCGCTGGTGCCGAGTGTTCTGAGCACAGACAATTCCTCTTCGGTCTCGACCCCTTCCACGACGCAGGAAATTCCCATGTCCCGGCTCAGAGCCAACAGAGATTTGACGATGCCATAGCCTGCCGTATCGGGGCTGATCCCGCGTACGAAGCTGCGGTCCACCTTGATGCAGTCAAGCGGCAGGCGGTGCACATGGCTCAGGCTGGAATAGCCGGTTCCAAAATCATCAAGGGACAACCGGATCCCTGCTTCTTTCAGCACGTTTATTGCCCGACAGGCTTCGGCGAAATCCCACATGACCGTGGTTTCCGTAACTTCGCAATTCAACCGCTTCGGATCGAAGGAATGAACCTCAAGGAGTTTCAGGAAGTCCTGAACAAATCCGCGGGACGACAGATTGCTGGCAGACAGGTTGAAGGACAGCTTCAGGTCTTCCGGCCAGCTGTGGGCTGCCAGAAGTGCCTTTTCCATCAGGGACAGTGTCAGCGTGTTGATGAAGCCTGCGCGTTCGGCGATGGGAATGAAGTCGCCCGGTGACACCTGCCCCAAAACTGGACTGTTCCAACGTGCCAGACACTCAACCGCCGTGATCCGGTTGCTTGAGACATCGACAATGGGCTGAAAGGCAACGGAAAATTCCGCATCGATATCCGCTGACGCAAGCGCCTGGGTAATGCGTGCATTGAGGCTCATCTTTTCAAGATGCCTGGGCCCGAAAGCGACCAGCGGGTTGTTGCCGTTCTGCTTGGCGTCCTGCATCGCGTAAACCGCCCGTTCAAGCAATTCCGTTGCGGAGCCCACGGTGTGATAGGCCTGAACGAGACCTGCGCGATAGACGAGCTGTATCTGGCTTTCCGGCAACAAGCAGGCGTCGCTGAAGAGATCTCTGAGAAGATCCGCCGCCCGGTTGATCTCCAAATCGTCACCCATCGACAGAACGGCAAACTCATCGCCTGCAATTCGTGCAGCAAACATGGCCGGGCTCATCCCTGCGCGGAGCCGCCTTGCCACCTCCAGCAAGATGTCATCACCCGTCTTGACGCCATAGATGTTGTTGATCGAGCGCAGCCCGCCCAGGTCGAACACACACAGGGACAACTTTTCCTCGCTGCTCTGAACCCTTGCAAAGCAGGTTTCCAGTTCGGCGAGAAAGCATCGCCGGTTGGGCAGTCCGGTCAGGTGATCGTAATTGGCAATATGATAATTCAGATCGCTCAGCTTTTGGGTTTCATCCTGCTTCTGCTCCAGTTCAGCTGCATGACGCTTCAGGTCACGGCCAACCCGAATGAGCCTCAGAAAGTCACGATAGTGATTGTTGAGAACAAGGAACGCGCCAATGCTTGCTGCAATTCCGTAGAGCGCAAAGAAGGTAAAGACCTGATGTCCCTTGATCGCAAAATACAGGAAATACAACGAGTTGGCGCAGATGGCGTTGATGATAGCGACCGCGCGGAAATGGATCAGGCAGAACAGAACGACAAAATTGACGACTGCGATTGTGAAGACCACCTGGAGCTGCAGGTAAGGTCCACCATAGGGAAACAACGCCAGCCCCCAGACCGAAAACACAGCTGGAGAGACGATGGACAGGACCATGGCCTGTTTCTGCCAGGACCTTATTTCGTCAGGCGTCGGCACCTTGTCTCGACTTCTCCGAAGCGCGGAAACGCGGAACAGGGCAAATGCCGTGACTGCCAACGGCAGACCGAGCGTCAACACGAGCGGCGCAACGGACCAGTGTGTCACCACCAGCCCCCAGCCACCGGCAAGACTCATGAGATAAAGAAACGGCGTCTGGCGCTGGATAAAGCGATACTGCGCGCGCGCGACATCCAGGTCGCGGCCTTCACCGACGATCCAGTTCAGCAGAGCCGAAGCTACAGATGTCTTTCGTGTCTTACCCATTCATGCGTGATCCGGACCGTGATCTTTTGCCGACAAATGCGACGGGATGTCTTCCTAGTTACCTGCCTCTTCTTGATATGACCTTAAGGAACCATGCGAAAATCCGACAGGTCATGATGTCGATGCGGACGTTTTTTGCCCAGCTTGAAAACCGACGGTTGCGACCCGTGGAAGTGCTTGCCCACAAGCGTTGTGAAATCGGTTGAAAATCGGCTGGTTTCGGCCACAAAACGGCCATTGCGAATTGCGCCCGCAAGCCGAACCCGTTAGCAAGCAACTATGGGAAAAGAGACAACACCGCCGCCAAGCGGCATTGAGGGCATCAACCTCAAGGAAGCGCTTGAAGAGCGCTATCTGGCCTACGCATTGTCGACCATCATGCACCGGGCGCTGCCCGACGTACGCGATGGTTTGAAACCGGTTCATCGGCGCCTGCTTTACGCGATGCGTCTTTTGAAACTCGATCCGGGCGCAGGTTTCAAGAAATGTGCCCGCGTGGTCGGTGACGTCATCGGTAAATACCACCCTCACGGCGATCAGGCGGTCTATGACGCCCTCGTGCGTCTTGCCCAGGATTTTGCACAACGCTATCCGCTGATCGACGGTCAGGGCAATTTCGGCAATGTCGACGGCGATAACGCTGCCGCGATGCGCTACACCGAAGCGCGCATGACCGACACGGCCAAGCGCCTGCTGGATGGTCTCGACGAAAACGCCGTCGATTTTCGCGAAACGTATGACGGCGAGGACAAGGAACCGATTGTCCTGCCGGGCGGCTTTCCCAACCTGCTCGGCAACGGCTCCTCCGGAATCGCTGTCGGCATGGCCACTTCGATCCCGCCGCACAATGCCTACGAGCTTTGCCAGGCCTGCCAGCACCTGATCAAGAACCCGAAGGCGGAAGTCGACGAGTTGCTGGAGCATATCAAGGGCCCGGATTTTCCCACCGGCGGCCTGCTGGTCTCCGACCAGGGTTCGATCCGCGAAGCTTATGCCACCGGACGCGGCAGCTTCCGCGTTCGTGCGCGTTGGGAAGTGGAAGACCTTGGCCGGGGTCAATGGGCAATCGTCGTCACGGAGATCCCCTACCAGGTTCAGAAATCCCGCCTGATCGAGAAGATTGCCGAACTTCTGACGGCGCGCAAACTGCCGCTACTCGATGACATTCGCGACGAGTCGGCAGAGGACATCCGTATCGTCCTCGTTCCACGGTCGCGCAATGTCGATGCCAACCTGCTGATGGAATCCCTGTTCAAGCTGACGGATCTGGAGAACCGGTTCTCGCTCAACATGAACGTGCTGTCCATGGGCAAGGTGCCGATGGTGATGGGCCTGAAACAGGTCCTGCGCGAGTGGCTTGATCACCGCAAGGAAGTGTTGATCCGTCGGTCCGAATATCGTCTCGGCCAGATCAACCACCGGCTGGAGGTTCTGGAAGGCTATCTGATTGCCTATCTGAACCTCGACGAGGTAATCCGCATCATCCGCGAGGAAGACGATGCCAAGGCCGAGCTGATCAGGACCTTCGAGCTGACCGATGTCCAGGCGGAAGCCATCTTGAACATGCGCCTGCGCTCCCTGCGCAAGCTGGAAGAGATGGAAATCCGCAAGGAACACGAGAAGCTGACGGCTGAAAAGGATGACCTGACCAAGCTGCTTGGCTCCGATGCGCGCCAATGGACCAAGATTTCCAAGGAGATCACCGAGATTTCCAAGGTCTACGGTCCCGAAACCGACATCGGCCGGCGCCGCACGGACAAATCCGAAGCGCCGGAGGCTGATCTGGTCGACATCCAGCAGGCGATGATCGAAAAAGAGCCGATCACCGTCATCATCTCCGAAAAAGGCTGGATCCGGGCGCTCAAGGGCCATCAGGCTGACCTGTCGAGCCTGTCCTTCAAGCAGGGCGACAAGCTGAAACTTTCGTTCCACGCAGAAACGACGGACAAGATCCTGCTATTCTCCTCCGGCGGCAAGTTCTTCACCTTTGGTGCGGACAGGCTGCCAGGCGGCCGCGGTCATGGCGAGCCTATCCGCCTGATGGTGGAAATGGACGAGGCCCAGGATGTGGTCAACGCCTTTGTCTACAAACCCGGCCGTGTCCTGCTGCTCGCCAGCACCGAAGCGCGCGGATTTGTCGTCAATGAGGACGATGTCATCGCCAATACGCGCAAGGGCAAGCAGGTGCTGAACCTGACGATGCCCGCCGAGGCCTCGATCTGCGTCGAAGCACTGGGGGATCAGGTGGCCATCATCGGCGAGAACCGGAAGCTGCTGGTCTTCCCGCTGACGCAGATCCCGCAGATGGGCCGCGGCCGCGGCGTGCGCCTGCAGCGCTATCGGGATGGCCTGATTTCGGACATTCGCGTCTTCAAGGGCGAGGAAGGGCTGACCTGGACCGACAGTTCCGGCCGCAGTTTCACCCGTACGCTCGAAGACCTCGCCGACTGGCGCGGCGAGCGCGGCCAGGCAGGGCGGTTGCCACCGACAGGTTTCCCACGCTCCAACAAGTTCGGGCCGAATACTCTCTGACCGACCTGGCTGGGTGGCTTGTGAATTCGCTTCACACAGCTCTTCCCTGAGGCAGCGCGACGGCGGCGCCTCAGGATAGAGGCGGAGGGCTTGGCGTAGGCCTCAAACTTGGCCGGCAGGTTGACCTGCCAGCTGCCGCCACTGGCCCGGTGTCATGCCGTAAGCCTTCCTGAAGTGCCTGGTCATGTGGCCCTGATCGGCAAAACCGCTGTCGATCGCGACCTCTGCAAGCTGGGCACCCTCGGCAAGTTTCGCTTTCGCGCCGTCCAGCCGGCGCATGATTAGAAAGCGGTGCGGGCTGGTTCCGTAGATCTTCCGGAACTGGCGAGACAAGGTGAACCTGTCCATGTCCGTCAGACTTTCCAGAGCTTCGATGCGGATCTGTTCGGAACAGTTTTCCCGGAGAAATTCGGCGCAGCGTTTCAGGCTTGGCCAATCCAGCATTCTGGACGGGCGTTTGCCGCGATCCGAGTGCCGGGTCAGGCAGTCCGCCAGATCCGCGATCAGGCATTCCCGTTTCAGATTGCCTAGCTGCTGATCAATATCTGACAACGCATCCGCAAGATCCCTGCGGAACCGGAGATCGGAAACAACCGGAGCCGGCACATAGGGCAATTCTGCGTGACCAGCGGCAGACAGGATCTCCGAAATCCGTTCAGGGGTAACATACAGCATACGATAGCGCAGCCCTTCCCTGGTACCGGCGCCGCCGTCATGTTCTTCGTCCGGGTGGATGACGATCACCTGCCCCGGCATCGATGCCCGCTTTTCGCCTCGATACGTGAAGGTCTGAACGCCGGCCATGGTGAGGCCAATGGCGTAGGTGTCGTGTCTGTGGGGACTGAAGCCGTTGCCCTGAAACCGGGCCTCGATCCGCTCGATGCCCTTCTCCGCCGGCGCAACCAGAATGCCGTCGCCCGACGATTTGCACAAACGTTCAAGACGCTCGGTTTCCGTCGAGGCTAGTTCGTCGCCACCCTGATTTCTTTCAAACCCCAGTGTGGAGTTGCCGCTCATGTTCGATACCAAGTTTGTCATCGTGGTTCGCGACGATCTCGCCGCCTGGCAGAAACTCAATGTAACAGCTTTTCTGTCCACCGGCGTCGCAGCCGCCAAGCCTGATCTCATCGGCGAGCCTTATCGCGATGCCGCCGGGCATGTCTATCATGCGATGAGCGTGCAGCCGATCATCGTCTTGAGCGCAGATCAGGATACGATTGCCAGGATCCACCAGCGCGCACTCCAACGCGGCGTCGCGGCCAGCCTTTACATCGAAGAAATGTTCGCCACGGGACACGATGCTGCCAATCGCGAAGTCTTCGGCAAATTCACTCCGGACGACGCAAAGGTGGTGGGCCTGGCTTTTCACACGGACAGGAAGGTCGCCGACAAGATTTCCAAGGGCGCAAAAATGCACACCTGACAGGCACCACCAAAGTCTGAAAGTTTTTCCCTCGACGGGCCATGCTTTTTGCAGGCAATCTGCAAAAAGCAAATCGGGGGGATCAATGTTCGGCGCCTTTACCTTCAACACCAGTCAGCGGATCGTGTTCGAAAACGGATCTGCGGCCAAACTCGCCGACCATGCCGCCCCCTTTCTCGGGCCCCGTCCCTTTCTTGTGACCGACCCGGGCATTCTCTCGCTGGACCTGCAAGGTCCTTGCGAAACGGCCTTGCGGCAGGCCGGGTACCAACTGGCGCGATACGCCGATGTGGTTGCGGATCCGCCAAGAGCCCTGGTTGAGGCAGCGGTCGAGGCTGCAAAAGCTCACGGGGCAACCTCGGTCATCGGTTTCGGCGGCGGGTCTTCGCTCGACGTCGCGAAACTTGTTGCCTTGCTCCTGGGAAGCCAGGAAGACCTCGATGAGGCCTGGGGAGTCGGTCAGGCCAAGGGACCGCGCCTTCCTCTCATTCTCGTGCCAACCACGGCCGGCACGGGGTCTGAAGTCACGCCGATCTCGATCATCACGGTTGGCGAGGAGGAAAAGCGAGGTGTCGTTTCTCCGTTCCTGTTGCCCGATCTGGCTGTGCTCGACCCGCTTCTGACCCTAGGACTGCCCGGCCCGGTTACCGCAGCCACCGGCATTGACGCCATGGTGCATGCGATTGAAGGCTATGCCTCGACTTCCACCAACAACAACCCGGTTTCAAGGGCGCTGGCGGTCGAAGCCCTCCGGCTACTCGGGGCCAATATCGAAAAGGCAGTCTTCACACCAAAGGACCAGGACGCACGCGGCGCCATGCTGCTGGGCTCCATGTTGGCTGGCATGGCATTTGCCAATTCGCCGGTGGCTGCCGTGCATGCCCTCGCCTACCCGCTTGGCGGCACCTTCCATGTGCCGCACGGCCTGTCCAACGCCCTTGTGCTGCCACACGTCCTGAGGTTCAACAACTGCGTGGCAGCGGAAACCTATGCCGAGATCGCGGTCGCCCCCTTTCCCGAACTGGGCAACATCACGGACCTGATTGAAAGAGCGGACAGTTTCGCCGGCAAGCTGGCAGATCTTGCGGCAACCCTGGGACTGCAGACGCGGCTTCGGGATGTCGGCATCAATGAAGAACATCTGCCGAAGCTCGCCAGGGACGCCATGAAACAGACCCGCCTTCTGGTGAACAATCCGCGCGATATGCAGGAGGTTCATGCCCTTGAGATCTATCGGGCGGCCCTATGAATTCAACAGCTCTTCCACAGCCTGCCCGACCGCAGCCGATAAAACGCTCCGAATTCAAGACCTTTCAACATATCCCCACCAGGTGGATGGATGTGGACATCTATGGCCATGTCAACAACGTTCAGTATCTGAGCTTCTTCGATACTGCCGTAAACGGCTGGTATGTCGAGAACAACTTGCTCGATCCGGTGCATAGCCGCGAAATATTCCTGGTCGTCGAGACGGGCTGCCACTACTTCGCCGAACTGGTTTTTCCGTCAATCATTACGGCAGGTCTCAGGGTCGAGAAACTCGGCTCAACCTCAGTGGTTTTCCGGGTTGGATTGTTCGCCGGTGAAGACAGTATGACGGCGGCACACGGACGTTTCGTTCATGTACATGTCGACCGTGACAGCCGCCGGCCAACGCCGATTTCGAACGAAAAGCGGCTTCTCCTGGAAAGTTTGACGGATCAATAACCGGCCGTTTTGCGATCCGGCAGGATGTCCGGGTCGGGCACAGAGTGTGCACAGGTTTGGATGTGAAAAACGCGAAGCTGTGTCCACAGCATGCGCACAGGCAATCCACAACTTATGCGCTTCTTGCGCACAAATTACCCACAGTCATCAAACTGTTACAAAGACACCCGGTGGATAACCGGACTTACGAGAAGTTCTTCATGATGCGCGACTTTTCGCGCTGCCAGTCCCGTTTCTTCTCGGTCTCGCGCTTGTCATGCAGCTTCTTGCCGCGTGCCAGCGCCAGTTCCAGCTTTGCCCGCCCCTGCTCGTTGAAATAGAGCTTGAGGGGAACAATCGTCTTGCCTTCCTTTTGAACCGCGCCGGCCAGTTTGCCGATTTCCCGCTTGTGCAGCAGAAGTTTGCGCGGTCTGCGCGGCTCATGGTTGAACCGGTTGGCCTGCAGGTATTCCGGGATATAGACGTTGTAGATCCAGATCTCGCCGCCATATTCGGCCGCATAGGATTCGGCAATGTTTGCCTTGCCGTTGCGCAGGGATTTGACTTCCGTGCCCTTCAGCTCGATTCCCGCTTCCAGCGTATCTTCGATTTCAAAATTGAACCGGGCCTTCCGGTTGTCGGAAATGATGGTCCGTCCCGGAACGCCCCCTTTTTTCGGAGCCATTTTTGTCCTTTCCGGAAGCGCCCTTCACCGGTCGCTCACCAGACTTCTTTCTCACTCAGTTGATCAGGCCCGCATGGGCCATTGCCGCGCGCACTTCCTCTTGCGCGCTTTCGGAAATCGGCACCAGTGGCAAACGCAGTTCCCCGTCGATCTTGCCGAGCAGGGACAGTGCATATTTGGAACCGCCCGGGCTCGGTTCAAGGAACAGTGCCCGATGAAGCGGTGCCAGCCGATCCTGATAGTCCAACGCCTTCTTGAAGTCCCCGGCCAGCGTCGCCGCCTGGAACTCCGCGCACAGGCGCGGTGCGACATTCGCAGTCACTGAAATGCAGCCGGTTCCGCCATGGGCATTGAAGGCAAGCGCGGAAATGTCTTCACCAGACAGCTGAACGAATTCGGGTCCACACAAATGGCGCTGACGGCTCGCCTTGGCCATGTCGGCGGTCGCATCCTTGACACCCACAATGTTCTCGCAGGTTTCGAAGAGCTCGGCCATGGTTTCCGGCGTCATGTCGATAATCGACCGGCCTGGAATGTTATAGATGAGGATCGGAATGCCGACCGCGTCATTGACCGCCTTGAAATGCGCCTTGAGGCCTGCCTGATTGGGCTTGTTGTAATAGGGCGTCACGACAAGAAGCGCATCGGCACCGGCTTTTTCGGCATGCTGAGCAAAATCAATGGCTTCAATCGTGTTGTTGGACCCGGCACCGGCAATCACAGGAACGCGTCCGGCTGACGCCTCCACACAGAGTTCGACCACCCGCTTGTGCTCGCCATGGGTCAGGGTCGGGCTCTCTCCCGTTGTGCCAACCGGAACCAGACCGGAAGAGCCTTCCGCGATCTGCCAGTCCACAAATTCCTGAAACCGTTTCTCATCAAGCGCTCCGTCCTTGAACGGGGTAATCAGCGCTGGAATTGAACCCTTGAACATCTCGGTTTCCTCATGGTGGACGTATTGCTTTGACAGCGAAACGGATCGTGGTGATTTACGGAGGCGCAACATACTCATCTGCAAGTCCCTGGGCAATGCTTGCAAGGGCATTCAGCGACCGCTTTTGGACTTTTCTTTTAGGCGTTGCATAAAACCAGTGTCCGCAGGCAGGAACGCCAACTTTCCGTAGGGACTCTTCCTATTGGCAGAGCGCCTCAAAGGCCACTACATTCAGAAAAAACAACCACTGGATGGAAACGCTCAGGGAGACACGAATGACAACTGCGCCACTAGAAGCGCCCACCCCCCCTTCAAAAGGCCCAATCGAAACAAGAAACGACTTCACATGGCAAAGCCCTGATGGGCTGACACTTGCCGGAAAGGAGTGGCCTGCGCGCGAAGGCAGCGATAATTCCAGAATACCGGTGCTGTGTCTTCCCGGACTGTCGCGCAACACACGTGATTTCGAGGATGTTGCCCGCTACCTGCAGTCCCGCGGGCATCGTGTTATCGCCCTGGACTATCGCGGACGGGGCGCCAGCGATTGGGACGAAGACTGGCGGAACTACGCCCTTCCGGTTGAGGAAAAGGATATTGACGCCGCGATCGAGATGCTCGGGCTGGAAAGGTTCGCGCTGCTTGGCACCTCACGGGGTGGACTGCATGCCCTTGTGATGGGGGCCCGCTACCCTGCAACTCGCATGGCCGCGGTGATCTTCAATGATGTCGGGCCTCATATCGAGATGAGAGCGATCCACCGGATCGCTGCAACGCTTGGCCACCACATGGAGACCCGCTCGCTTCAGGATGTCGCGGATAATCTGCACCGCACGCTCGGCAGGCAGTTTCCGGCGTTTGATACGGCAGATTGGCTGAAACTCGCCGGTCAGCTGGCCTCAGAACGCGAAAGCGGGTTCGGAATGGACTATGATCCGGCGCTGGCTCATCAATTGGCAAGCCTGGACGATGCAGCGCCGGCGCCAGACCTCTGGCCTCTCTACGAAACCCTGCTCGACCGCCCCGTTCTGATCCTGCATGGTGAACATTCCGACCTGCTGAGCACGGAGACCTGCCAGCGCATGACAGATTTACATCCAGACGCTTCGGTCAGGACGATTCCAGGACAGGGACATGCTCCTGTTTTGTGGGACGAGGCCACACACAAAACGATCGCCGAGTTCCTGCAGAAGGCCTGACACACGGTTCAACCGAAAAAGGCCCCATGACGCCTGCACCAAAGCATTGGTCAATTTCAGCGCCAGGACCTTGCCCGTTCATTTGCCGACGTCAGACAAAAAGAAAACCCGGCGTTTCCGCCGGGTTTTCCATCAAACCTCGATTGAGGATTGATTAGAAAGTGCGCTGCAGACGAACACCGAAGAGCAGTTCTTCTGTATCGGTGGTGTTGTCCCAGTCGGTGTCAGCGTAACCAACGTCAGCACCCATGACGAAACCGGAGACCGGCTCCCACTGTACGGAACCGTCGATGGCCCAGCGGGTCACGTCACCAGCAGTACCGGCATTGTCGTAAGCGGCGTAGGAGCCGTCGAGTGCCAGACCGATGGTCGAGGTAGCCTGGATGTAGGCACCAGCGGACAGGGAGTAACCAGAGTTGGTGGTGGCGTTACCGGAATTCGCGCTGATCACGAAGTCGGTCACACCAGCAGCGTTACCGGTGTAGGACAGAGCGCCGTCAGCATAGAAACCCTGGAAGAAGATGTTCGAACCGGAGTTGGCGAACGGCAGGTTGATGCTGGCACCAGCGCCGATTGCCCAGCCGAGTTCGTCTTCGCCGTTACCCGGGTTGATGCCGTTGAAGGCAGCGCTCGGGTAAACCTGGTGAAGAGCACCGGAGATCTGAGCAGAACCCCAACCCTGGGAGATGCCGAGAGCGGCAACAACATCAGGCATGCGGGTGCCGCCGTAGGTGCCGGACTCACGACCAGAGCGGTCTTCGAGAGCGATGGTTGCGGACAGGCCGTTGCCGAAAGCAGCGGTGTAAGCCAGCTGGTTCAGAGTGCTATCGGACCAGTCACGAGTGACAACACCCATGAACACCTGACCGGTGAAGATGTCGAAGTTAGAACCCAGACGACCAGCCGTCAGACCGCCCCACTGGATGTAGGCGTTGTCGAGCGTCGTGCTGTTCACGCCGTTCTGGTTGGAAGCGTAGATCGACACATAAGCGCGCAGTGTGCCGAATTCGGTCGCCGTGCGAGCGTCGAGGTACAGGTAACCACGAGCCAGCCAGGAGTAACCGTCGCTGTCACGAGCAGACCAGTTGCCGTCTTCCAGAACGTTGTTCACGACAAACTGGGTACGAACACGGCCGCCAACGCGGAGGCAGGTTTCGGTGCCCGGGATGTAGTAGAAGCGTGCGCCGTAAGCGTCACAGACGCGAACGTAGTCAACCGGCTCCGGAGCAACCGGAAGATCGGCTGCCTGGGCGGTGGTGGCGGTAGCAACTGCTGCCGCGCCGAGCATCAAGCTCTTGAGTTTCATATCTGACCTCCAATCAGTCATATCAATTGGCACCAAAATCTGTGCCATTGTCCCCGCGAATTGTTTCTGAGTTTGCCACCGACCGGAGGTTGGACGTCCGAGGCAGACAAATCAGTGCGGCGCGAAGCCGCTCGCAAGAGTGACCATACGCATCCGGTTGCCCGGTTCAATACAGAATACAGCCTCCACCTTCCGCTGGGGCTGTTTTCAAAAACCGGTGTTGCGCGAATGTCACAAAAACGGATTGGAAATTTAGACTTCGTTAGGAAACTTGCAGCGCCACGCCCATTCCAGGGCCCATCAGAACTGTTTTTCCCAGTCCCCGATCCCTCGAAGGCAGGGAATCATCCCCCTAAAAGGGGACGGCCCGGCAGATTGGAGCCTGCCGGGCCGAATGACTGACTGGAGTTCAGAACATCACAGTCAGTTTCTAATCAGATGATTAGAAAGTGCGCTGCATACGAACACCGAAGAGCAGTTCGTCGGTGTCGGTGCCGCCGGTGTCGGTGTTGGAGTAACCAACGTCTGCACCCATTGCGAAGCCGGAGACCGGCTCCCACTGTACGGAACCGTCGATGGCCCAGCGGGAAACGTCCGAACCGTTGGTGACGTCGTAGTCGGCATAAGAGCCGTCGAGCGCCAGACCGATGGTGGAGGTTGCCTGGATGTAGGCACCAGCGGACAGGGAGTAACCGGAGTTGGTTCCGCCAGTTCCGTCGTAGTCGTTCACGCCAGCAGCGTTACCGGTGTAGGACAGAGCGCCGTCAGCATAGAAACCCTGGAAGAAGATGTTCGAACCGGAGTTAGCGAACGGCAGGTTGATGCTGGCACCAGCGCCGATTGCCCAGCCGAGCTTGTCTTCACCACCGGTTGCACGGTTGTTGGCAACGTTCGGGTAAACCTGGTGCAGAGCACCGGACAGCTGTGCAGAACCCCAACCCTGGGAGATGCCGAGAGCGGCGACCAGGTCCGGAGCACGCGTGCCGCCGTAGGAACCGGACTCACGACCAGAGCGGTCTTCGAGAGCGATGGTTGCGGACAGGCCGTTGCCGAAAGCAGCGGTGTAAGCCAGCTGGTTCAGAGTGCTATCGGACCAGTCACGGGTGACAACACCCATGAAAGTCTGACCGGTGAAGATGTCGAAGTTAGAACCCAGACGACCAGCCGTCAGACCGCCCCACTGGATGTAGGCGTTGTCGAGGTTGACGCTGTTGGTGCCGTTGCTGTTGGAAGCATAGATGGACACGTAGGAGCGCAGGGTGCCGAATTCGGTAGCCGTGCGAGCGTCGAGGTAGACGTAACCACGAGCCAGCCAGGAGTAACCGTCGCTGTCACGGGAAGACCAGTTGCCGTCTTCCAGAACGTTGTTGGCGATAATCTGGGTACGAACGCGGCCGCCAACGCGGAGGCAGGTTTCGGTGCCCGGGATGTAGTAGAAGCGTGCGCCGTAAGCGTCACAGACGCGAACGTAGTCAACCGGCTCCGGAGCAACCGGAAGATCGGCTGCCTGGGCGGTGGTGGCGGTAGCAACTGCTGCCGCGCCGAGCATCAAGCTCTTGAGTTTCATATCTGACCTCCAAAAGTCAATTTTCATTGGAACCAGCGCCAAAACGTTCTTCAACGCGATTCCATCCCCGCGATTTCGTCGAAAAACAATTCCGAAGAACCGTCTTTACTGGCGATTACTCGCCGTCGCAGAGCCTAAGAACCAAACTCGGCGCCGTGCAGCAAGCCCAAAGTGACACCCCCAAACACGCACACAATACGGTGTGCTTTTTCTGCAACATACTGTTCCCACTTCATTTTTTCCTTACCCTACGGAATCAAACCTCCGACCATCGGCTGAATTTCGCCAATTTCCTCCGCATCAACACTTAGCCCGCTTCTGAGAAAAACAACAAAATCTTGCAAGCATTCCCATTTATTAAAAGGGAAGAAATTCCTATGCGTAAATTAGAATGTTAATCGCGACGTATTTCAAATTAAAATTTGTAGATTATTTATTTATGAGCACTTAATACGCACATATCTAGTTAATTTACTCAGGGTCATTTTTTACTTACTCTCGGGAATTTCACTACATACCTCGAACCGCTTGCGAGGGTGCGTCCCGGTTGCCTCGGCGAGTCGAATCGAGCAATTCAGCCGCCTTTGACACATGGAAATGCAGATTCGACGACTGCCACCACTTCGCCGGGCTGATTGTCCACGCACGTGATCAGCGCTTGGAAATCAGCTCTTCAAACTGAATCGGAAGCGATGCGCGCCCATTCAACACGGGCGGTGACCGTTGGTCTGGAATTGATCGAGGTTTCCTGACTGCCATTTCAGGTGTGTCACACGCCTCGCAAAGGCGTCCAATCCGACCCAACGCTGAAATGTTCGAGAAGAAAAGATCGGACGAAAGCACTGAATGCAAACGTCACTGAAGGAAAACCGTAATGCCGGCACTCCGCCCGCGTGAATCCAATATCGTGACATCAGTGAAGCCGGAGGTTTCCGGATGCCAGATGAGCTGGCGGTCCTGATGCTGCCCCTTGAGCGGGCTGCCGTTGACAAGAAAGGAAAAGGGTCCTGTTCCGCCCTTGAACTTCACAACAAGCGGTTGCCCCTGCCCTTGCCGGCCTGGAACGATCCCCAGGTCGAGCTCTGCACCATTTGGAGGATAAGCTATCGTCAGGCCCTCCGCAGAGGCTACATTGCCCTGGCGCCGCGGCAACCTGGCATAGCGCAGGGGGGCAGGGATTTCCTGATTGAGCACGTCAAGCGCTTCTTCCGGACCCTTGGGCAGTGGAACGCGCGCGGGACCAAGCGCCTGGAACACTTCGAAGAGAATCGGAACAGCCACCGTTGCCCCGGTCTTTCCCGGCACCGGCGTGCCATCTGCCCTGCCCGACCAGATGGCAACGACGTGTTTGCCGTCAAATCCGACTGCCCAGGCGTCCCGATAGCCGTATGCGGTGCCGGTCTTGTAGGCGATCTGGCGGGTTTCGGCGCTATGCGCCTGCGGCAGTCCTGAGAGAATGTCGCCAACAAGCCAGGCCGCCTTTTCGCTTAACATCCTGTTTTGCGATGGATCGGCCAGGGCTACTGCACAATCCCTTCGGCAGATTCGCAGAGAGACCGGCTCGCCCCCTCTTGCCAGAGCGGCATAGGACTGTGTCAGGTCTCTCAACGAAAGCCCCAGCCCGCCGAGACTGATGGCAAGACCGGGAGCGATTCCCTTTTCCAGGACCGGCTCTGCCCCTGCCCGCTTCAGCCGTGCGATCAGCCTGGACGGCCCGACCGCTTCCAGCAGTTTCACCGCCGGCGTGTTCAGGGAAAGTTGCAAGGCCTCGCGCAAGGTGACTGTCCCCTGGTAGGCCTGATCGAAATTTGTTGGCTGATAACCGGCGATGTCCGTAGCTCTGTCGACGATGAAGCTTTCCGGCAGTCCGACCCCCTCCTCGAAAGCCAGCCCATAGATAAAGGGTTTCAGTGTCGACCCGGGCGAACGCACCGCGCGTGTCATGTCGACATGCCCTTCTCGCGCCGTATCAAGCAGGTCCGGCGCACCAATGCTGGCCAGAATTTCACCGGCCTGATGGTCGGCGACAAGGATGGCTAGCGATACGGGCCGTGGCATCACGCTCGCCTTCCTCTTCGCCAGGGCCTCAAGCGAGGATTGCAGGTCCCGATCCAGCGTCAGACGATGGACAGGTCTGGTTGGCGCTTCCAGGCGCGCATGCCGGCTTTCGTGGGCCGCAAGCAACGGCATGGCAAAACGCTTGGCCCGCAACGGTTCAGCTGAAGCCGATGAAGCAGCCTCCGGGCTGAGCACGCCCTCCCTTGCGGCAACCTGCAGCACGCGGTTGCGCGCCGTCCTGGCTCGATCCGGAGACCGGTCCGGACGCCGCGCTTCAGGACTTTGCGGCAGTGCCACCAGGAGCGCTGCTTCAGCGGGCGTGAGCCGGGACGGCTCCTTGCCGAACCATGTGAGACTTGCCGCCCGGACACCTTCCAGATTGCCACCAAAAGGCGCGCGCAGCATATAGAAGCGCAGAATGTCCTTCTTGGAATAGGTCTGTTCCAGCTGAACGGCTCTGAGCAATTGCTCGTATTTGCGTGTAACCGACTTTGTCGGCCGCTCATCCAGAAGCCGGGCCACCTGCATGGTCAAGGTGGAGCCGCCGGAAATGATCCGGCCATGGCGCAGGCTGTAATACACCGACCGGACCATGGCGCGAATGTCGATACCGCCATGCTGGTAGAACCGCTTGTCCTCAAAGGCGAGCAGCATCCGGAAATAGAGCGGATCAACGGCCTCCAGTTCCGCCGGCAGGCGCCACTTGTCGTCATGACTGGTAAAGGCCCGCAACAGACGGTCCTCCCGGTCAAGCACCACCGAAGAGAGAGACAGGTCCGAGACACGCGGCAGGGCCGGAAGCGAGTGATAGTCGTGACTGACCTTGAGCAGCCCGCAAGCGCTCAAGGCTGCCGCGGCCAACATGGCCGCGGCCGACCACCGTCTCAATCTCTGCCAGACTGTTTGTCGGGCGACCGTCACAAGACCAACCTGCGCCCTTACCGCGTCGGGCCAAGGACGGTAAAGCGTCCTGTCGCGGTGATTGCTCGACGGTCCGGGCGATACATGTCTTCAACAGAGGCCGGTGGATGCGCATATTCCCCTGGTGTGGCCGCCCGGGCGAGATACGCAAAGGACAGTTCCTTGCCGCTCCACCGCGTCTGATCGACCGCAACTTCGAACCGGTCCCTGTAAAAGGCCGAATGCTCGGGTTGATCCACGGTATTCAGGAAGGACAGCCCTCCCAGATCTCCGGACCGAACCAGCCGGGGATTGTCGATGACAAGTCCGGCAGGCAGCCGGTCGACCACCATCAGGCGGCCCGGCTGATCGCTCAGAGCCCGCACCGTGACAACGACCGCGAGCCGTGTGTTGACGGGAACAGCCGTCGGATCGACCGGATTGCCGTCCAGGTCGTAAACGCTCCGCTCAACTGCATAGTCCTTGCCGCCTGCCGGTTCCGGCACGAGAGGCTGGCCGGCTACCGACACCAGCAGTTCGGTCGACACCTTGCCATTGTTGGTGATGTCGGCCGGGAACTGGCTGACTTCGCTGCCCTCCATTGACCACGCCAGACGGCCTGGTGTTTCTTCACCACGTACTGACAGCTTGGCTTCAGCCGCAGATTCGTTGAGCGCGTTGGCCGCCAGAAGCAGCCAGGCCATGTCCTGGGTCGAGCGGCCGGAGGCGTTTGCCTGCGCCACCTTGAGAAGGTCGATAGCCTCGTCCTTGAGGTCACCTGCCAGAGAAGCCGAAGCGACATAGTCCGTCACAGCCGCAGTGTCGCGCAGCCTGGACCCGTAGTCGCTGCGATAGCCCCACACCGTTTTGCGCGGGAGCGCTGCGATTGCCGCCTTGAAACCGGTCTCTGCCCGGGTCGTTTCTCCATAAAGACCGAGTGCGGCCGCAACCTGCGCCTTTGCCATCGGAGTGGCAAAATTCTGCAGCTTGGCGTCGAGATAGTATCTGAGGTCGCCCATGGAGGCACGACCATTGCGGGCCAGAACATAAAGCGCATAGGCCACGCCCTCACCGCCGTCCTGGAAGTCGGACGCATAGGCCACCCGGCCTTCCAGATTGTCCAGGGCAGACGTGAAAGCGATATCCGGAACCTTGTAGCCCTTTTCACGGGCACGTGTCAGGAAGTCCGTCACGTAGGCGTCGAGCCAGGTGTCGCCGTCGCCGTAACTCGACCAAAGACCAAAATCACCGGAAGACGACTGGTTCGACAACACGCGCCCGATCGCCTTGACGACCCGTTCGCGAATGGCGCTATCACCGCCGAGACCTGCAGCCTCGGCAACTTCGCTCAAGTAGAGCAAGGGCAGCGCGCGGCTGGTGGTCTGTTCGGTACAGCCATAGGGGTAGCGGTCAAGCGCTGCCAACAATCCGGCCACATCGATGCTGGCCGCACCACCAGCCGTGAGCGTGATGTCAACCGTGTCCGCCCGCAGTCCGTCAAAACTGTCGGCGGTCAGGCTGAGACTGTCGCCGGCCGCCAGGGCAAACACCGACCGGCGCACGACTTCCGGCTGGGTGTCCATGATGTCCAGTCCGAAGCGCTTGACGTAGATCTTTCCGTCCGGCCCTGTCAGGGACGCCACGATTTCGGCGGTGGTGAGGACATTTCCGGCACCAATCCGCGTGAGAACGAGTTCCTTCTTTCCAGCCCCCAACTCGATTGAGCGGGACAGGCTGGCGGAGCCTTCCTCCAGGGTCACGCCGTCCGAGACGGTCAACTCCAACTCATAGGCTCCGGCAGCACCGTCGACATTGTCTATCTCCAGTGCCAATCGTGAACTGTCCCCGGGCGCAAGGAATGCAGGCGCACTGGCCGTCATCACAACGGGCGAGCGCACTTCGACTTCCTTGTCCGCGTGGCCGACCCCGTCCCTCGTCCAGGCGACCGCCATCAGTTTCAGGGCTCCGTTGAAGGCGGGAACGTCGAACGAGACCGTTGCTTCTCCGTTGGGGCCGACTTCGACAAGTCCGGAGAACAGAGCAACGGGCTCTTCATCCGGTGGCGGCGCTTCAAGTCGCATCCCGGCCGCATCGCCGCCAGAACGGACCCTGCCAAGCGCGCCGGCTGTCCGGTCGATCAACTGGCCGTAAAGATCCCGAACATCCGTACCCAACCGGCGCTGGCCGAAATACCAGCCCTCCGGGTCCGGCGTCTTGAACCCGGTCAGGTTCAGGATACCGACGTCGACGGCAGCCACGGTGAGATAGGCCTTGGTGCCCGCCTCGAGATTCGCCAGCTTGACGGGAACATCCAGCGTTGTTTCCGGCAGGATCCTGTCCGGCGGGGAAAGCTCCACGCTCAATGCGCGTTCACCGGGATCCACCTGCAGCCAGGACAGCCCCATGGACCGCGACGGCATGCGTTTCTCGTCCAGATCCATCGGCCGGTAGAGGCTCGCGGTGATATAGGCCCCGGCTCCCCAGTCGTCGCTGACCGGGATCTCGACCTCGGTCTCTTCACCGCTGACTTCCACAGTCTGGCTGGCCAGAAGGCCACCGGACACGACATTGACGACGGCAATGCCAGCCATTTGCGGCTTCAGGCGCAGTTTGGCAATGTCGCCCGGCCGGTAGCTGGTCTTGTCGAGACCGACATCCAGGTAGTCCGGGGTTTCCGACGACGCGTCCGCCGTGTACCAGCCGGCATTGAAGGTGACCCGAGTCGTCGTCAGAACGGCGCCATTTCCAGCCACATCCAGCCGGTATTCACCCCAGTCCACCGGCAGGGACAATTGCGCAGGCTGGCCGGCCTTGACGTCGAATTCACCGGTGTCGAGACGGCGGGTTGTCGTGATCGGTTCATAGGACCAGCGGCCGTCATAGCGGTACCACTGGTACCGGCGGTCGACCTTCGACAGGGTCCAGACCAGACCCTTAGCGTCGGCTTCCTTGCCGTCCGGTCCGACGACAATGACAGAAAAATCAGCCGGGCCACCCTCATCGACGCCGTCTTCAAAGGCCGGCTTGATGCCAATGCGCGACCCATCCAGGGCAACGGGAAGATCAAGATCGCGCTCAACATACCGGCCGCCTGCTTCCACAAGGCGGGAAATGACGGACGCGTCATAGACCATGGACGTTTCCGGCAGGTCCGGCATAAAGACTTCGAAGGTCAGCTTGCCATCCTCGTCCGTCTTCAGACCGGACGTGATGGAGCCACGCTGAGAATAGGCGTCAGCATCCGGCACCCCGAACCTGTAGCCCGGATAGGCTTTCAAGGAGCGTACGGGACGCACGATCACGTCGCCTTCCAGCGTCTGACCGCTGGCAGGCGAACCATAGAGGAACCGGGCTTCCAACGACACTTCGGTCGGTGCCGTCCGGTTGAAGGTGCGGGCCGCCGTTTCAAGGTCGAAGTCGACCCGCTCGGGCTGATAGTCCTCGACCAGGAAGGTTTCTTCCGACAAGGCCCGGCTTTTTGGGTCGGCAAAGACCCGCCAGGACCAGATGCCCTGCTGCGCGGAGCTAGCCAGTGTCAGGTCCTGCAAGTGGCCGCCCAGACCGCCATCAGCCACCGTGAAGCGGGCGTGTTCAACGCCGTCGGGCCTTGTGAAGATGAAGGTCAGCGGGAAATCTTCCTGGGCCACTGCGGCCGCATTGCGCAGAAGCGCCTGCGCATGCACCGTTTCCCCGGCCTTGTAGATGCCACGATCAGTCCAGGCGAAGACGTCGAGCGGGCCGGGCGCCGGGCGTCCCTCGACCCCACGATCTGAGAGATCAAAGGCAGGTTTGCGCAAGTCGAGGAAGGAATAGTCGCCTTCCGCGGTTTCAGCGACCAGGACGCCAGGGGCCCGGCCACCTCTTCCGCGCGTCAGACCAGCAGCAAATTCGGCAAACCCGTCTGCGTTGGTTACCGTTTCACCGAGGATCTCGTTGTTAATAGCCAGCAGGCGAACATTCACGCCTTCCAGCGCTGCCGCGCTCGAGAGCGATCGAATATTCGCGGCAATGCCGGTATCGCCCTCCAATGCGGTCAGTCCCAGATCGGACACCAGGAACCATTGTGTTGCCAGGGCTCCGTAACGGTTCTCCTGGTCCAGCCTGGATCGCGCCGTCAGGGCATAGACACCGGGTTTCAGGTCGACACCGGTCTCAGACACGGGGATCGCCGTTGTCATGTCGCGGTTCAGCTCGTTGCCGGTCTCCACGATGCCGGACCAGACCTTTTCGCCAAGTTCGTCCTCGATCTGCTCCGCCTGCCAGTTGTCGAGCTGACGCAGGAAGCGGTTGTCACGCAGAATGTCGGCAATTGACCGGTTACCGACCCGGTAGATTGCCGCCTCCACTTCGCTCGTATTCACCGAAACGATCGGGATGGTCGGGTTGCCGCCAGAGGGCAGCACATAGGACCGGCTCAGGAAATTGACGGAAGGTGACCGGTCCTTGACATAGAAGGAGACGTCGGCGGACTTGTTCAGCGTTTCACCGTCGGCAGACGGCAGGCCGCTGCGTGCCGTGATCTTGTAGCGTGCGCCGTGCTTCAGACCATCCGCACAGATCTGGTTTTCCTCCGCCTCGACGGCAAAGGTGCCTTCTCCACTGACGGTCACATAGGGTGTCATGTCCTCGCCGACCGGCAGTTTCTGGGAAAAGACCAGGCAAACGCGCGGCGATGCGCTGTCGGAATCCACTTCATGATCGACGATGCGGAAACCGTGTTCAGCCACGAGTTCGTCGTAGCGATACCGGATGCTGCTGTTTTCTTCCAAAGCCAGCGAGGCCCGGTAGGCCTTGATCGCGGTCCTGTATTCGCTTCGATTGACCAGCGCGCGTGCAAGCAGTTCCAGCGACAGCGCGCGCTCTTCCGTACCGACGGCTCTCAGATAGGCGTTGATCGATGCAGAAATGGCATTTTTCCGCTTGCTCTCCTTCTCCTGCCAGTCATCCGGATCCTGCAGAAGAAGCGCGGTTGCCAGATGTGTCCAGGCCTTGAAGTCACCCGGCTCCAGTTTCAGAACCTGCAGGAAGTCGGCTTCCGCAAGTGCGCCCTGACGTTGGCTCAGCGCGACAAGACCGCTCTGACGGAGTTGCGACGCTGTCTGACCTTCCGCACGTATGGAATTGGCGACGCTCTGGGAATAGGTCTCGGCGCTTTCCTGTTGCGATTTCGGCACAAAAACCAGTTCCGCCTTCCGGTCCGCACTCTGATCGGCCCGCGGCTTCTGCACTTCGACAACCCTGCCGGCGACGGCTCCGACAAAGCTCTGCAATTCTCCAAAGTCGGATTTCAGGAAACACCAGCCGGCGGACGTATTGAATGTGAAAGCCTGACACTGATCATCGCCCAGACACACAGCCTTGCAGCCTTCAAGGTCGACATCCTTGACGGTGCGATAGTCGCTTCCGAAATAGTCGGCATCATCAATGGTGACGATGCGCTTGTCCTGTGCGGCTGCCGACAGTGTCATCAACCCGGCTGCACCTATCGCCAGTGCAGAGACCTTCGCGGTTCTCAAAAGAGGCCTGAGTCGAAAACGGTTTTTGTGATCAAAGTTGTTTGAAACAATAGCAAAAATGGACATGGCCAGTCCTCCTGGGCCCAGACGTTCCCCTATCAAGGCACCGGAACGTGACAAGGACAAGGCAAATCTGCCGCGATCCGCACTTCTCCTGACGTAGAGAGAATAGAGACTTAATCGATGCGTCCGATCAATTCGTCGACCAGCGCCGCAACTTCCTGAGCCGCCTTGCTGGTCGGCGCGGCTTCGGTGACAGCAGCCCCCTGCCCCATGGCAGCTGCAAAAACGGTGCGGTTGCCAAGCCGGGCCGCAAGCGCGTCATAGCCGGATTCAACGATCGCCTCTGCCATTTCCCCCGTCAGGGAAGCTCTGGGTGGCACGCGGTTGAGAATCAGAAGCGCCGGCGTGTCTTCGCGCGCCGCCATTTCGAATGTCTGCGCCGTTGCCCAGAGATCGACCGGCGTCGGTTGCACCGGCACCACGACATAGTCGGCCGCGTCGATGGCCGGTTTGGCATCAACGTCGGTCTTGGGCGGTGTGTCGACCACCACATATCCGTGGGATCTGGCCAGGGACCGGGCTTCACGGCGCGCGCCCCAGCCCGAGGCCGTCCGAAACTCAAGGCCGGTCTCGTCTTCGCCGAGCCTGTCTTCCCTGGCTTCGTACCATGTGCCGAGCGAGCCTTGCGGATCCACGTCGAGTATCGCGACCGGCTCCCCTGATCGTGCCGCGAGTGCAACAGCCAGATGAACCGCAAGCGTGGTTTTCCCCGATCCGCCTTTTTGCTGTGCAACAGTCAAGATCCGCCCGGACATGCAATTTCCTCCTGAAAATCGCCAATATATTGCGCTGCACCTTTTCGCAACGCAACAAATCTATGGCTTATCCCAATGAAATTCCCTTGCGGAATTGGAAAACTCGCTATGATCACCAATGATATTTTTTAGGCCGACGATCTGAAGGAGGCGAAACTGAAGCAATTGCAGGAGCGGAGTTGGGCCCTTCGATGGCGTCATCCGGCCTTTTGCAAGCGCCTGCTTTATCGCGCTCTTGATCTGTCCGATTCCCAATCACCAGGTGATCGCCCGTTGCAGTTCAATCTGGCCTGGCTTGAACGCTGGTCCGGGCAATTCGATGCTGCATCGAGACTGGCGGATGACGCCCTGAAAAAGATGGACCTCGACCGGGACCCGGAAGGCTGGTCGGAACTGCTGGTCATCAAATCCGTGTGTGCCTACAGCCTGGGCGAACTCAGCCTTGCGGACGAAATCCTCGGAGAAAGCCTTGATGTGCTGGGGCCCGCCGCTCATTCAAGGGCCGGCATCGAACCTCTGACCGTGCTTGCCAACATGTGCGCCTATTACAATGACTACGACAAGGCGCAGGACAAGCTGAACGATGCCATGGCGATCGCCGATGAGCTTGGGCTGGTGTTTGAGCGGGGCCACATTCTGCAGACCCTGTCGCGGGCCGAACTGCGCAACGACAAGATCGAAAAAGCGGTGGCGGCCGGTCGGACCTGCCTTCAACAGTCTCTGGCAAGCCGCAATGCCGTGAACCTTCCCTATGCCTACGAAGTGCTTGGCGCCGCGCTTGTGGAGGCCGGTCACCTGCAGGAGGCCCGGGAATGTGCACAAAAAGGGCTCGTGGCTGCGCAATTCAGCCAGGATCACCGGGTGGCCTGCCACCTCTATTACGTGCTCGGACTGAGTTATTTCGAGGAACAGCGTTTTGACGAAGCACGCGCAGATCTCGAAAACGGCCTTCTGAACGCCGCCGGCGCCGACTACCATCACTGGACGCGAAACTTCTATCTGAAACTGTCGCATACGCACGAGGCCCTTGAAGAGCACAGAACCGCGCTCGGCTATCTGAATGCCTATGTTGAACTGCAGAAGAAGCTGGTCGCCGAAGAGACCGAGCGGGCGAGCAACGATTTCCGGAACCGGCTGGAATTCCGTCTGGCGCATAGCAAGGCCGACTATGAGCGCGAATTGCGCACCAAGACGGAAGCGCTCAACAAGGAACTGCGTGAAGTCAACGAGACCTTGCGTGCGCTCAACGCCCAGATCGAACATAATGCGCTTCACGATGCGCTGACGGGTATCGGGAACCGCCGCATGATGGACCGGTATTTCGAGATGGTGCAGGAAACATTTCCGCCCGGAACCCGGATTTCGGCAATCCTGATCGATCTCGACCGGTTCAAAAGCATCAACGACCAGGACGGGCACTCGATCGGCGATCTCGTGATCAGAACCGTCGCCTTGCGCCTGTCGGCACTGATGGATGAAAGCGAAGCCCTGATCCGCATGGGCGGCGACGAATTCCTGATCCTGTCAGCGGACCGAACCGGCCTGGACGACCTGACATGCCTGCTGGAAGAGGTCATCCGGGACGTCAACGAGCCCATGAGCTTCAAGGGCGCTCAGCAGAAATCCGTGGGGGCGAGTGCAGGCGCGGCCGTCTGGGAAATCGGGCCGCTCCTGGAATACGAGCTCCTGAGGGCCGCGGACGAGGCGATGTACGAGGCCAAGAAGTCGGGCCGAAACAGATACTGCCTGCATTCCAGCGTCTACAGGTCCATCACCCAGGACGCCTCCTGACGCGCGTTATCGGCCACCGAGCGCATAGTAGATGTTCCACGACGGCCTGCCGGTAACCGGCATGCCGTATTTGGCTTCCGCCTTGCGAATGCCGGCGCGTGTGGCCGGTCCGACCTTGCCGTCGGGTGTGCCGACGTTGAAGCCGTTCTTGTTCAGGAGTTTCTGCAGCTCCCAGCGCTGCGCCCGTGACAGGCCGGGATTGTTGGTCGGCCAGGGTGTCTTGAAAGGCTCGCGCCCTGCGACCAGTTCCGACAACAGGGCAATCGCAAGGCCATAAGAGGTCGACGCGTTGTAGGATCTGAGCGCGCGAAAGTTCCGGGTCACGAGGAAGGCTGGTCCCTTGACACCGGCCGGGCGGATCAGCGCCGCCTCGAGCTTGCCGGAGAGGGCTCCTCCGTCAACCTTCTTCAGCCCGCGCTTGGACCAGGTGGACAGAGAAGCGTATTTCTTGCGGCCGGACGGCCCGGAATAGCCGCCGGGAACCTTGACCTCTACACCCCAGGGACGGCTGTCACGCCAGCCGGCGTTTTTCAGGAAGTTCGCCGTCGAGGCCAGGGCATCCGGCACGGAATTGACCAGATCCTTGCGCCCGTCTCCGTCAAAATCGACCGCCAGACTGTTATAGGTGCTCGGCATGAACTGGGTCTGTCCGAAAGCCCCTGCCCAGGAGCCGACAAAGTCCTTTTCCGGCACATCACCACGCGAGGCGATCTGCATGGTCTTGATCAGCTCTCCGCGGAAGTATTTCTGGCGCCTCTTGCCGGCACAGGCCAGGTTGGCAAGCGCATGCGGCGTGTAGAAATCGCCCCGGAAGTTGCCGTAATCGCTTTCGATGCCCCAGACCGCCAGCACCACATGCCGGTTGACACCATAGCGCTGTTCAACCGCCGACAGGGTGCGATTGTGCTTTTTCAGCAGTTTCTTACCGTCCTGAATGCGCTGCGCATCGACAAGAAAGGCCATGTAATCCCAGATTTCCGTCTTGTGTTCCGGCTGGGAAGTGGAGAACCGGATGACCTTTTCATCATAGGAGGCCCCCTTGAGCATGCGTTCGGCGACCTCTGGCCGCACCCCGGCGGCAATCGCCTGCTTCTTGAGCGAAGCAACACAGCTTTCAATCGCCTGGGCAGAACCCGTCGAGACCAGCCCGACCAAGCCCGTTGCCAACAAGCTTCCCAGAAGACGTTTCAAGATCCGCTGAGGCAAAGCCCCCTCCTCCAGCAAGGAATCACTCTTCAGACGCTGCCACGCTAGCGCGACGGAATTGCGGCAAGAAGCAGCATGACGCAGTTATCAAAGGCTAAACAAGAAAAACCCGGACCGATTACCGGCCCGGGTTCTTCAATCCGACGCTGTTCAGAGGCCTATTTCCCTTCGATCAGCTTGCGCCGCAGCCAGCCTGAGGTCTGGTCCATCGCGATGACGACGGTGATCGTCAGAATGATGATGTAACTGGTGTTTTCCCAGTCGCGCGAGGTCTTCATGGTCTCCACCAGCATCAGGCCGATGCCGCCGGCGCCCAGCGCACCGATGACCGTTGCGGAGCGTGTGTTCGATTCCAGGTAGTAAAGAACCTGAGAGACAAACACCGGCAGGATCTGCGGGATGACGCCGAACCGGTAGCGCTGGATCTGGCTGGCGCCCGTCGCCCGCACACCTTCCACCTGCTTGTTGTCGATATTCTCCAGCGCTTCTGAGAACAGTTTGCCGAGCGAACCGGTGTCCGTGAATGCGATCGCCAGGGCGCCTGTCAGCGGACCGAGACCGAAGGCCCGGATGAAGATCAGCGACCAGATCAGCATGTCGATGCCGCGCAGGAAGTCGAACAGGCGGCGGGTTCCGAAACGCAGGATCCTGGAGGGCGTGAAGTTACGTGCTGCCAGGAATGCGAGCGGCAAACCAAAGATCGCAGCCGTAATCGTTCCAAGCACAGCCATCATGATGGTTTCAAGCAGGGCGACAAACACTTCACCGTGCTGCCAGTCCGGATTGTCCAGGAACTCGTGCAGGATGAAGGACATGTTCGACTGGCTGGGGTCAATGCGCTCATTCGAGAGCGCAATCGCCCACAGCTGGCTGAAGGACATGCCGTGCAATTGAGAGCCGAACGGGAACCAGAAATTCTCCCATCCGCCGAAGTAATTGTGCACTTCGATCTTGGTCTTTGTCACCTGAACGCGCCGGTCAAGCGTCGGCCGGGCATTGAACTTCCTGGGATCATCCTTGATCCATTCGGGCACCGGACCGGGCGGCAGTTCCGTGTTGACGCCGCTGTTGGTGGCCGTGACCTTGATAAGTCCGTAGTCCGGGACGTCGAACTCCATCACCTTGCCGGTGATCGTGATCGTGTAGCCCTCGCCCAGGTCAACAAAGGCATCTGTGCCGTTGACCTCAACCCAATCAGGCAGCTGGTCAGGCTCATAGGTTGCCCGGCGCTCGCCTTCGATCGCGACTTCCATGATGTCGCGGCGCAGCAACTTGGTAACGTGAACCTTGTAGGCGACAGAGTCGGTTGCCAGAATGGCCGCCCGCTCGGGCTGAGCCTTGGCCAGAAGGTCCGGCACACCAAAAGCGAACCAAGTGTAGATCAGGTAGGTCAGGATCGCGATCGGCACCCCGACGGTGATCCAAGCCCTGCGGCGAACGTTCTTGAAAACGGAATTGCGGTCGAAAACCGGATCATTGAGTGTGTCGATAGCCATCTCGAAATTCCTCAATGAGCCCGGCCGGCGCCGACGAGTTTGCCGCGCAGGTAGGACGATGCCTGGTCAATAAGCATGATGGTCAGGAACAGAAGAACGAAGATTGCAGCGGTCTCATCCCCTGCGCCCTGCCCCCAGCCAATGGTACGGCGCAGCTCCTGCCCGATGCCACCGGCCCCGACAAAGCCGAGAATGGCCGAGGCGCGCACGTTGATTTCAAGTCGCAGCAGGAAATAGCTCAGATAGTTGGGCGCGACCTGCGGCATCACCGCGTAGCGGATGCGCTGCAGCCAGCTGGCGCCGCAGGCCGACAGGCCCTCGATCGGTTTGCGGTCAATGTTCTCGTTGACCTCGGAAAAAAGCTTGCCCAATGCGCCGGCCGTATGAAAGGCGACGGCGATCATTGCGGGCACCGGGCTGGAGCCGAGAACAAAGATCAGGAATAGCGCGATGATAAGTTCGGGAAAGGCGCGCATGATGTCCATCATGCGGCGCACCACCGGAATGAGCGGGCCCCAGCTGTCCACATTGCGGGTTGAGGCCATCGCCAGGACAACGGCCATGGCGCCGCCGATCAGTGTGGCAACGGCAGCAATGTTGAGCGTTTCCAGCATTGCGGGAACAAAATGCAGGATCAGGCCGAAAAAGGCCGGTCCGGCTTCCCAGGCTTCAACAACGATCTCGCCCGGATAATCAAAGAATTTTGTCAGGCCCTGCAAGAAGCCGCCGGAATTCATCTCGTTCGATTTAGAGTACCCGGACATAAGTACGGCGACGACCAGCAGCAGCCCGATCAGGGAGTAAAGCTGGCGTCGTTTGCGCAGTGTCAGGATTTCCTGTTCGAGTGCGGCAACGGCCATTTCAGAATCCTTCGAGGAAGTCATAGAAAACGCGGGCCGGAAACCGGCCCGCGTTCGGGTTCAGACGAACCGCTTAGTTCTTGTTCTTGGCCTTACGGGCTTCGACGATGTTCACGTAAGCTTCGTGGGTGATCGGCATGAAACCCTTGGTCTCACCGGCTGCGATGTTGTAGGCGCAATCCGGATCGATGGAGTTCAGGGAAGCGATCAGGCCGGTCATCTTGATCTTGACGTCTTCCGGCAGCTTCTTGGACAGAACGATCGGGCCTTCCGGGATCACCGGGGACTGCCAGATCTGGCGCAGTTCGGTCATGTCGACCAGACCGGCATCAGAAGCCTTGCGCAGGGCACCGGAGTTGTAGCCGTCTTCCCACTCACCAAGGCCGTCGGCCCAGGTGACGCCGGCATCGATGTCGCCGTTGGAAACAGCAACGATGGTCTGCTCGTGACCACCGGTGAAGACCACGTCACCGAAATATTCGCCGGCGGTCATGGAGTAGCCTTCCTGCGGGATGGCGATGGACGGGATCAGGTAACCGGACGTGGAGTTCGGGTCACCAAAGCCGAAGACCTTGCCCTTCATGTCTTCCAGGGAGTTGATCTCGCTGTCGTTGCGGGCAAAACCGATGGAGTAATAGCCGTAGCCACCGTCAACGTTGACCTTGACCAGAACCGGGTCAACAGCTTCCGGATCGGTCAGGTAGACTTTCGCGTAGCTGGAAGCGCCGAGCCAGGCCAGGTCGAGGTTGCCGCCGAGCAGGCCTTCGATCACGCCGTTGTAGTCGGCCGGTGCGAACAACTTGACCGGAACGCCGAGAAGATCAGCGGTTTTCTGCTCGAGGCACTCATAGGCACGCAGACGGTCGGAAGCGTTTTCGCCGCCCAGGATGCCGATGCGGAATTCGGTGATTTCAGAAGCACCTGCAACAGAGGCGTTCAGAGCGATCATGCTGACTGCGGCCAGCGCAGCAACTTTAGCAACGATTTTCATGTGGGACACTCCCCGAGAGTTCTCAAACTTGATGACGTCATAAGGTATGCAGCCGGATCAGACCGCTGCTGCCGCCGGGGTCATCGCACCAGCGGATTCTTGTGCGCCGGACTTGCCGGCATCGATGGCAGTTGAGGTTGCTGCCTCGTTGAAGCTTTCATCGGCGCCGTAGATCTCACGTGCCACATTCGTGGTAAGTTCTTCGGGCTTGCCGTCAAAAACGATGAAACCGTCCCGCATGCCGATCACGCGGTCGCAATAGCTGCGGGCGGTGTCGAGTGTGTGCAGGTTGCAAAGCACGATCTTGTTGTCGCGCTCATGAATTTCGCGCAGCGCATCCATGACGATCTTAGCGTTCATCGGATCGAGCGAGGCGATCGGCTCATCGGCCAGGAACATATGCGGGTCCTGCATCAGGGCCCGTGCAATGGCGACGCGCTGTTGCTGACCGCCGGACAGTTCTTCTGCCCTCTTGGTCGCTTCCTGCGCAATGCCGAGGCGGTCAAGCGCGGCAAGCGCCGTGTTCACATCATCTGCACTGAAAACGTTGAAGAGGCTTTTCAAGGTGCCGTGGCCATTCAGCCGTCCGAGCATCACATTGGTGCAGACATCGAGGCGCGGGACCAGATTAAATTGCTGGAACACCATGGCGCAGTCGCGCTGCCAGCGGCGCATCATGCCACCGCGCAGGCCGAGAATGTCGCGGCCCTCAAACAGGATCTGACCGGAGGTCGCCGGCGTCAGCCGGTTGATCATGCGCAGCAAGGTGGATTTGCCGGCGCCGGAGCGGCCAATAATGCCGACCATCTGTGGCTGGTCGATATTAAAACTTACTTTGTTGACCGCGGTCCGAGACCCGAAGGTCTTGGTGACTTCCTGAAACTGAATCACGCGCCAGCCCTGTCCGTGTTTGTTCGTATTGCTGGGCGACAAGAGCCATTGAACCGTTACATTTGGATGACAGTCCCTTGACTGAAACGTCAAAAATTTATGACAGATCAATGACATGCCGCTGCGTTAAACGGATTCCGGACCGTGACACGGCTGGATTTCCGCAACGCGCTCAGGGCTTTCGGACCATCGTGACCATCTCTTCGGCCATCAAAGTTTTTCAAGAATGATTTGCCGCCAATCTAAATATTCACATGTCCGGGCCGTCCAATGGCGGCTGTTCACAAGTTGAAAAAACTGAAAACAGTCACAGGACCGTCATTAAACTGTCATTGATCTTGCCTGCCGACCGTCTACAAACCGGTCCCGCCTCTCACATCAAACATCGGAAACACCATGTCAGCGCCGCACCAGAAGCCCAGCCTCACCGAAGCCCCGAATGTTCATCCCGATGCCAGTGTGATGAATTGCGAGCTTGGGATCTGGACGGAAGTCGGCGCCCACACGCATATGCGGGAAAGCCAGATGGGCGACTATTCCTACATCGTCCAGGACGGCGATGTTGTCTGGTCGACCATCGGCAAATTCTGTTCGATTGCGCGCCGTGTGCGGCTCAATCCGGGCAATCACGCCACCTGGCGCGCCTCCCAGCACCATTTTACCTATCGCGCTGCCGCCTATGGACTCGGTGAGGATGACGGTGACTTCTTCCAATGGCGCAAGGACGACTGGGTCACCCTCGGCCACGATGTCTGGATTGGCCACAATGTGACGGTGCTGGCCGGTGTCACGATCGGCACGGGCGCCATTGTTGCGGCCGGTGCGGTCGTTTCCAAGGATGTTGCTCCCTATACGGTGGTCGGCGGTGTCGCCGCGAAGGAAATCAAGCGACGCTTCACGGCCGAGCAGGAACAGGGCCTGATGGATGTTGCCTGGTGGGACTGGAACCACGACCAGCTGAAGGAACGGCTTCCGGATTTCCGTAGTTTGTCCATCGATGCCTTTATCGAGAAGTATCGCTGACCCGGATCGGGCATGCGCCTCGGAGTGAGCTGATTTCGCCGCCGATTCGCGTTAGACTTGGCGTATGCCCACTGTAACTGCCGTTCTCCAGACCAGTCTCGGCCCATCTCTTCGGCGATGGCGGGCGCTGAACCGCGTCAAGCAAGAGGTGCTGGCGCATGAGCTCGGCGTCTCCCAGGCGCGGATCTCCAGATGGGAAAGTGGCCATGCCCAGCCTGACGGCCGGCACCTTCTGAAAATCACCCAGCTGCTGCGCGCACGCCCCTCAACTGCGGCGGACCGGGCGTTGCTTGACCTTGTGAGCCGCTCGTCCGATTCCGTCCACCTCGTCTGTGACCTGACCCACAGGCTGCTGGCAATGTCAGCTGGCCGCGAGAAGGAACGGCGCGCTCCGGTGTCGGAATACTTGAATCGGCCTTTGTGGCGCTTTGCCTCCGACGGCATCCGGGCGGCCGAGCAATCGCTGGCAGAAAATGGCTGGTACGAGCCGGACGGTCCGGACATCCTGTACAAAACCGAGCGGGTCGAGTTTCCCGAGATGACCATTCCGGAATGCTCTGTCCGTATCTCCCGTCTTCCCCTCGCCGACGGCAGCTTTGCACGACTGGTGCGTGCGGATCGTACATCTGCGATGTCATAGGTGCGTGGGAGGGCGGTGCATAATTTATTCACACGCTCGCTGCCGATCCGCCAGGTCGCTATTTTTGGCGTATGGACAAAACACTTCACCAAAATGAACCCGCAGCTATCTCCTGCGAAAGACTGACCGGCCTTCTTGCCTTCCTCCAGGCTGCAGAGCAGTTGAAAGACACGCTGCGCTCCGGGACGACACGCAGCGGCCGGCCCGAAAGCACGGCCGAGCACAGTTGGCGCCTCGCACTGATGGTGCTTGTTTTTGAGAAGGACCTGCCAGGTCTCGACATACCCAGACTGTTGAAACTGTGCCTTGTCCATGACCTTGGCGAGGCTATCTCCGGTGACGTCCCCGCCCCTTCGCAAACGGCTGAAGATGATCGTGAGGAACGGGAACGTCGGGACTTTCGCTCCCTGTGTGCAACTCTCCCGCAGGACACCGCGTCCGAATTGCTGGCGCTTTGGAATGAGTATGCAGCGGCGGAGACAGCTGAAGCCTGCCTTGCCAAGGCCTTCGACAAGCTGGAAACGATGTTACAGCACCTTCTGATGCCGGAGGGTGACGTGATCTTTTACGAATTCAACCTGCATTATGGCCGCGACAGGACCGATTGGTCTCCCCTCACGCGCCAGATCCGCGAGATCATCGACGGCAGGACATCCGAACGCCTCGGCACAATGGACCGAAAGCTGGGGTAATGCCGACAGGCATTCTAAGCAGTAACCCTGAGAGGGCTCTCGGACCTTGATTGCCCTTCTGGCATGCCCCTATCCTTCTTCAAGTTGCATAGCTTACCGACCTGACGGAGGACCTGCCATGTACACAATCCTGCCCCGCAGCCGGGACGCCGTTCTGGGCGTCGAGATATCCGGGAAGATCACGCTGGACCAGGAAAAGGAGCTGATCGCCAAGGCCGAGGAACTGATTGAGGATCATGGCAAGATCAGCGTGCTGGTGGTGATTGGCGAACATGCAGGTGTGTCCTTCGAGGCCGCTGCCGCGGACATCAAATGGGTGCTGGCAAACATGCAGTACTTGAACAGGGTCGCGATTGTCACCGACAGCAAACTGCTCGCTGCCCTTGTGGCTGTGGACGCGACCTTTGCCAAAATGGTCGGCATCCAGGAACAGCATTTCGACCAGACCGAGATCGAGACAGCCTGGCACTGGATCGAGAGTTAATGTCTACAAACCAGGTCTTTTTCGGCCTCGTGCCCTGCTGAGCAATCCACGTTACCCTTGCAGGACAGGGTTTTGGGACAAGGGCTGGGTTCCCTTCCAAAAGGGCTCACGCTTCAACCAGTTCCTCGTCGCTGAGAAAAGCTGTCTGGGTCACTTTTCCGTGCCGAACCTCGATCATCTGGCCCTGGGGCACTTCCATCCAGCAGCCGCGCGCTTCATCGAGTGGCTCGGACACCACCATCACTCCGTCTTCATAGACACGGTAATAGAGCGACGGGGCAAAACTGTCGGAAGCGTAGCGAGCCGCATAGAGCGTCGCACCGTCCGACCAGCCGGCGGCAAACCGCATGTGAGGCGTGCTGCCTGCATATCGTGACAGGGCTTCTGCCTCGAAAACCGCCCGCGCCATCGCGGCTCTTGGGTGTTGTTTCAGGCCGTAGGCAAGGGCAACCAGAAAAAGGCTTTCGCTGTCGGTTGCGCCGATTCGGTGCCTGTAGAGGTCATCCGGGATCATGTTATCGAGCCGCCTGCGCACCTTGTCGTAGCCGCCGACCTGGCCATTGTGCATGAAGGTCCAGTTGTCATGGGTGAACGGGTGGCAATTGTCCCGGGTGGTCGCCGTCCCGGTGGAGGCCCGGACATGGGCCAGGAAATGCCCGGAGCGAATATGCGTTGCGATCTGCAGAAGATTGGGGTCGGACCAGGCGGGTCTGACGTCCTTGTAGACGCAAGGTGTCTTCCGGTCGCCATACCAGGCAACGCCGAACCCGTCGGCATTGACCGAGGTCTTGCAGGAAAGCGCATTGCGGCTTTGGTCGATCAGCGAATGTTCCGGGTCGCAGATGATTTCTTCGAGATATTTCGGAGCCCCGCTCCAGGCAGCCCAACGGCACATTTTGACTTTTCCCTAAGCTGCGTCCCGGACGGCCTTGAAACGAGCGGTCGTGGCATCGCAATCATAATAATCCGCAACCGGATAAGGATTGCTTGCCAGATCCTCGACAGCGGCGATGATCCTGTCCACCTTTTCGGTCGACATCAGCACGGAAAAATTGAGCCGGGTCCACCCCGGTTTTTTCAGCTCTTCACCAGAGAGAATGCCCTGGCGCAGCATTTCGGACTGGGTCTCGTCGATCTCCAGAAGCCGGTGTGCATAAGGGCCTGCACAGGCGCAGCCACCGCGCGCCTGAACGCCGTAAAGATCCGACAGCATGCGCGTGACCAGTTGCTGATGGATGTAGCCGCCCCGCTCCAGATCGCGCACCCTGAAGGAAAAGACGGGCAGGACGTGCCGGGCATTCGGATTGCCGAGTATTTCAATGGCCGAACTGGCCTGCCACACGGCAAGAGCCTTTGCGCGCCAGGCGGCATTGCGCTCATCCATCAGGCGCTGACCGATACCTTCCTTGACCAGAAACGCAAGCGCGGCCCGGATGTCGCCGATGACATTGGGAGTACCGGCCTCTTCGCGGACGGCGATATTGTCGGTGTAGTCATGTGCCCAGGGTGAGACAAAGCGAACGGTGCCACCACCCGGGAAAACCGGTGTTGTTTTCTGCACGGCGGCCTTGCGCAGGATCATCACGCCGGACGCTGCCGGCCCGCCGATGAACTTGTGCGGCGACACAACGATCGCATCCTTTTCCGCATCCGTTCCGGCCTTCATGTCGATCGGCAGGTAAGGTCCGGACCCGGCGCAATCCCAGACACTGAGCGCGCCATAGCGCTTGAGCAGACGGGTGACCGCATCCTCGTCGGTGACAATGCCGGTGACATTCGACATCAGCGAGAAGGCGCCGACGATCAACCGGTTTTCACCCGCGGCTTTCAGGACATCTTCGAGCGCTGCCAGATCCGGCCCGCCATCGGCTGCTTCGACAATTTCGATGACCTCCGCCCCGCTTTCGCGCCAGGGCAGGATATCCGAGTGGTGTTCATAGGGCCCGATGACTACCAGCGGGTTTTCACCCCGTTCCGCAGCACCCGAAACGCCGAGCAAATGCACAAGCCGGTTCAGACCCGCCGTTGCGCCGGCGCCGCAGAAAATGGTGGCAAATGCCTCGTCCGCACCACAGATGCGGGCGATCTCCGACCTTGCAGCTTCCCGCATGCGGGTCATGACCCCACCGCAATAGGACGCTTCCGTGTGGCTGTTGGCGTAAACCGGCAACACCTCTTCCAGCACAAACTCTTCCACCTGGCGCAAGGCCCGACCGGAGGCAACATAGTCGGCATAGATCAGCTCCCGCTCTCCGAAAGGACCGGTGATGGTTTTTCCTTCGCCGATCAGCCCCGCACGCAGGCGGGCCGTCAGGTCCGGGCCGGAAAGACTCTTGCGGAAATGATCGAGGGCTGTACCGGTGCTTTTGGTCATCTGATGCTCCGAATCTTGATTTCGCAGATCATACGACCCAGAAGGATCAGGAATCCTCACCTATCTCGATTGCCCAATTCGAATTTTTGTGTCATTTGATCTGACATGGAGAAAAAATTCGATCAAATTGATCGCGCCCTTCTGCGCGCACTGCAACGCGATGCCAGGTTGTCGCAACGTGAGCTCGCCGAAGAGGTCGGTCTTTCGCAAAATGCCTGTTGGCGGCGCCTCAAGTCACTCTATGAAAGCGGCCTGATCGAAAGTCACACGGTGCGGCTCGATCCGGAACAACTTGGATTGAACCTGACCGTGTTCGTCATGATCCGCACACGGCACCATTCCAAGGACTGGCTGGAGACCTTTCGAAGTGAAGTCACCTCGATCCCGAACGTGATCGATTTCTACCGGATCGCCGGCGATTACGACTACATGCTGAAAGTGGTGGTCGAGGACATGAACGCCTTCGACCGGGTCTATCAGCGCCTGATCGAGAAGGTCGACCTGGACACGGTCACCTCCTACATGACCATGGAAGCCATCGCGGACGCGCGAAACCTGCCGATTTGAAGGCCTTCACACGGCCCGCGCGATCAGTAACGCAAGCAAGCAAACCTCGTCATCCTGACAAGGGCCGTCTGGCCCGTCTCGAAGGATGGGCCAAACAGTCCAAAACAAGTGTCCGGTTCGTCAAGACAGCGCTGACGCGCTTCCGCAGGATGAAGCGGAGTGTATGATGCACTCCTTCTTCTGCGTCACCGCCGACGGCCGCCGCCCCCCCGGCGATGACCGCCACCGCCGCGATTCGGCCGCGCCTGTTGCGGACGGGCCTGTTGCGGGCGGGAACGGTTGACGTTGCGCTGGCGGTTGACCTGGCGGTTGCCGGCGTCACGGGCCCTGCGGTCCCGGTTCAGGTGTGCCGGCGCCTGTTGTGGACGCTGCGCAGGCCGCGTTGCGGGCCGCTGAGCCGGTTGCTGGGCCGGTCTTTGAACATTCGGTCGTTGGGCCGGACGCTGCACATTCGGCTGCTGTGCGGGCCGTTGCACGTTGGGACGCTGACCGGCCGGCAGGTTGGTCGGCCGATTGCCCGCATTCGGACGGTTGCCTGCATTGGGCCGGTTCTGCACACGGTCTCCTGCCGGACGGTTGGCAATGGCCGCCCCTGCCCCGGCACCGATTGCCCCACCAGCAAGCCCGGCGCCAATGTCTCCCATGCGATCCGAGATCTGATCACGGGACGGCGCATCGACACCGCTCCAGCGTCCACCTTCGAAACGCTGCCAGTTGTCGCCGTCGCGGCGATAGACCGACCCGTCCCGCCCGGCGAAAACGTCGCCGCGCCGGTCGAGATTGGCCACCCGGCCCAGATCACCGTCCTGTTTCCAGCGATTGACCGCCCCGGACTGCAGGTCTCTTGTGCGGGCCCATTGCGGGCCGGACACGACTGCCCCGCCCCAGGAGCCATAAATACCTCGGGCACCGCCGGCGACGATCCGGTTCCCCGTGCGCGGATTATAGGCGGTGATGAACCCTGCGCTGCCGCGCGGGCCGCTGATGGCAGCCCCGCGGATATAGCCGCCTGTCCGCGGATTGTAGATGCCGCCGGCGGCAATACCGCGCCGCGGGCCATAGGCGTAACCGTAGCGACCGTAGGTGCCGCGGATGGGATTGTAGTAGGCACCGATGCCGTAGGTCACGGGACGCGGATAGTAGATCGGCCGGAAACCCGGACGGTACCAGGGCCGGTAATAGTAGCCGGTGCCATAAACAAAGACGCCCCAGGCAAGGAAGCCGGTCAGATAACCCATCGTGTAGCCGTACCAGACGGCTTCCGGTTCGCTTTGATAGATCCGCACATAGGTGGTGTTGTAGACAGGCGACGATGGCGGGATCGTGTAGATCTCGTCCGGAACGGCAGTCGCGACCTCAAACGGTCCTTCCGGGCTGTCGCCGACAAACCAGACACCGTCCTGCAGAACGTAGTATTTGGCTCCGACCTGGATCACCTGGTCGCTTGTGTTGACCGCATAGGACATGGACGTGCCCTCGATGGGCTCAAATTCCGGATCGCCCGCATAGGCGACATCAGCACTGACCGAACCGATTTCGACACGCGCGGTGGTCGGAATGCTGGCCTTCAGACGCGCCTGCGAGGCTTCTGATGTGCCCGGAATGGACGAGCGCACCGAATAATACGGCGCATCTTCCGGAATGTTCAGGAAGTCGGAGGGCATGTCCGGCGTGGTGAATTCCCAGGGACCGTCCAGCGAGGCGGACTTGAACCAGCGGCCGGAGACAAGAATGTACCAGGTCGAGGTCGACTTCAGGAAGAAGACATCGCTGTCCGTGTTGGAGGCCCATTCCAGATCGGTGCCCGCGACCGGCTCCAGCTTGGGCTCCCCCTCAAACACGATCATTTCTGCCGGCTTGTCGGAATAGATCACCTTCGGCGGCTTGTTATCCGGGAACGGTTCCCCCGGAATGGCTTCCTTGGTTTCCTTCCAGTTGTCGTCATCCGGCAGGGACTTGATCAGGTCAGGCAGTTCGGAGACGGGCTGCCATCCTGTGGAGACATCCTTTGTGCTCATCCAGGACTTTTCATCCCGCAGATATAGCTCTTCCGTGTCGTCCACCTTGAGAATGTCCCAGTTGGTGTTGACGACAAAACTCAGTCCCTGATCGCCCTTGACGGGGGCGAAAATCGGCGCGCCTTCGGTCTGGACAAGAATGGACGGCTCGGTGGAGATGAAGATCGGCGGAGCCTCGGCATTGAGGCCCTGGACATCATCCATGCGCTGATATTCGGCAAGGCCTGCCGTGATGCGATCTTCCTTCACCGTGACCGTGCCGGTGGGCATGATCTTGCCGACCTGCAGCGACAGATCCGTCAGCGACTGACGGTCAAGGGCGGAAAAATCAAGCTGTGTCACCTGGATCTTGCTGACATCCACCTCACCGCTTTGCGGGTCGGCGATGGTCTCACCGCTGACACCGATCACACCGAACACCGGCTTGGCGTCCTTGTCCTTGATGTATTCGGCGGCCACCAGCGCCTTCAGGGTCTTGAAATTGTCCCATTCGGTGAATTGCGGCTGGTAGAGCACCAGTGTTGCGCCGGCGTCTGTCTGGAAGGACCGCGGCCAGCCGGTGGTTTTCTCCGCTTCGCTCAGTTGCAGATACTGCCCGCTGATGAAACCGTTCTGGCCGTTGAAACTGACGGAACACCACGCACCGTTGTCGTCGCAGTTTTCAAGCTCCACCGGCGTTCCGGACGGAACGGTTCCGAGCGAACCGTAGCCGGTGCCTGGTCCTTGGCGGAAATTGACATTCGCTGTTGTCACGGCAGGCGCCGCGAACACGCCATTTACAAAAACCGTCTGCAATATCAGGGCTGAGGACAGAACAACGGAAACCGTCTTGCGCATGGTGGCTCTCCAGTGGCAATCGACTTGGGGTCCGGGCCACACTGATCTTGCACCATGGCAATTTGCGGGCTGGCAGAGCGGTTTTCCGAACCGATGAAAATAACACGCGGCGCGTCTGTTCCCTGTGCGGCGCGTCACATGCAGATCTTACGTATAGTGACAAACTGAATGCAACCTGACACGACAGGATTGCGCTTCACGCCCGGAGATCGACGACATGACGGAACTACGCCGCTTTGTGGCTACCAGCCTCATCTTCTCGGGGCTGGCTGCGATTTTCGCAATCGCCCCTCCCACGTCTGCAGACGCGGAAATCTTTTTTTGTGAGAGCACACGCGGTCCGAACGGCAGCGCCAAATATTGTAATTTCTTGCTATTTGACAATGGCTTCACCCGCCATCGGCAGGTTATTGTCGCCCAGGGCGCACGCCGGGACGTGCCGATCAATGGCCGCTATGATGTTTTCTGCGTGCTGGTGCAGAACACGAGAGGTGTTCCGGACAACATTGCCTATCGCACCCAACAATGCCGAAAATCCGACACGGGCCGGGAATACAAGGTGCCGATCCGCGCGCTCAACATGCGCCGCGGACGCGATGGGTTCAGCACGGACGCGGTCAACAGCGCTCCCAGAACAACACGCTGGTAGCGAACGCGAAGGAAAATGAAAAATGCCGGCGTGATCCTGTCACGCCGGCAAGTCACCTCGGAGGAAACACCGCTTTTCAGCAAGCAACCGAGGAAAGCTTCAGACTGGCAAGCGAAACGGCCTGACCGGTCCGCGCGGATTGCTGGGCGGCAAGCCCCATTTCCACCGCCCGGCGGCCGTCAGTGAGGGTCACTTCGGGATGCGCTTTCTCGCCGCGCACAACGGCAACGAACCCTTCGTGCTGATAGAAGGTGGAACCATTGTGATCGCCGGCATCCAGAATGGTCGGATCGACAGGAATATCGATCTGGCGCGGTCCCTTGGGGTGGCGCGGCGAGACCACCAGCTGCGGTACCGGCGGTTCGCCAAGATCTTCCGGCCAGAACCGTCCAGGGCCCGGCACAAAGGCTTCGATCTTGCCGTCAGGTCCGAGGGCAACGACCTCTTCCTGGTAGCGGGAGCCTTCGGCGAACATGCACAGTTCCAGCATCGCGCGGGCGCCGTTCTCGAAATCGACAATCACGTAGCCATTGTCGAGCACGTCCGGCTGTTCGCCGTCATACATTTCGTCCTTGTGATTGGCGTCCTGTCCGGCTGACGCCATCACGCGCACCGGTTCCGACTTCATGATCAGGCGCATCAGATCGAAGAAATGGCAGCATTTCTCGACGAATGTGCCGCCGGAATACTTGTTGAACCGGTTCCAGGCGCCGACCTTGTCCAAAAACGGAAAACGGTGTTCGCGGATCGTCAGCATCTTGATGCCGCCGGTTGCCGCCTCCGCCTGCTCGATCAGGGCGGCGATTGGCGGCATATAACGGTATTCCATGGCCACCCAGACAGGTGCCGGATAGTTCGCCTTGAACGTTTCGAGTTCGGCAATGTCCTTGGGATCCGTGAAGAGCGGCTTTTCGACCAGCAGCGGCAACGGCCGTTTCTGGCGGATTTCTTCCATCTGCGGCACATGGCAATGGTTCGGGCTGGCGATCAGAATGCAGTCGAGCGCCTCGACGTCCAGCAGCTCCGCGACCGAGGCCACAAACCGGGCGCCTGGCGCGAATTGCGCGGCAGCTGCCGCCATCTCGGCATCCGGTTCGAAAATCACCGTCACCTCGGTGTCCGGCAGGAGCGCGATGTTGCGCAGGTGTTCCTGCCCCATCATCCCGCAGCCAATGACACCGTATCTTACCTTCGCAGGCATTTTCTTCTCCTTGTGAGGCGGCTTGTCGGCCTGCCTATTTCAGTCGCTGAACGTAATGCGCCCGGTCCGTGTCAAACCAGGTTCGCGAATATTCGACGGCTTCCGGCCGGTCGGCCCAGCTGTACCGTTCGATGTATCCCGTGAGGGTGCCTGCCGGTTTCTGAAACGCTTCAGGTGTCCAGTCGGGCAAGGCACCGATGGTGACCCTGTCCTCCGCATGGGAAATCCAGAAACCGAGCTGCTTCTGGTAGTAGCGGTAAAGCGAATCGGACAGGAGGTCGCGTTTGACGACGCCTGCATTGCCGTCGAGCCAGATCTCCTCGACCGCAATCATCACGTCATTGAGGTATCTGAGACGCCGGATGCGCGTTCCCTCGTTGCTCGTGCCAAAGGTCGGCAGTTCACCCGGTTTTGCCATCCGGTCGACCGTCAGGATGTCCGCCCGCGGCAATCCGCCTCCGGACAGAAGCTCGAGGCGAAACATGGCGTAGACACTCGCCTGGGTCCCACCCTGACGTATGTAATTTCCCGAACCCTGAATCCGCTCCAGTAAGCCTTTTTCCGTAAGATCGGCCAGGGCCTTGCGCAGGGTACCGATGGAAATGCCAAGCTCCTCCGCCATGTCCCGTTCAGGCGGCAGACGTTCGCCGTCAATCAGGCGGCCGGCGGCGATATCCCTAATCAAGAGTTCACTTATTTGCACATAGAGCGGCAGCGCATTTGGCGACTGCGAGGCGGTTGGCATGGCGATTTCGGTTGCCTGTTTTTCAAAATTGATACACTATTGATTTACATCAAATCGGGTGATATGCAAGTGGAAATCGACGGCGAAATGAAGCCATTCGAAAACAAACGAAAGCACATGCGTCCCACCCTGCATTCCCAGGGCTGCAATGGGGCGCCGCTGCGCCGCAAGGGCAGCGCCAAGGGAGGTCCTTCATGTCAGTAGTCCCAGTCACGTCACCGGATCTTGATGCAGCGGAGGTGTCCTGGTTCGCCGCGCTGTGTTCCGACGACTATCAGTTTCTGGGGGTTCCCGAAGGCGACCTGCGCTCCTCCTGGGAGCATTGCTCTTCGATCGTGAAGACCGCTGAAGCCCAGGGCTTTCGCAACATCCTGTGCCCGTCTTCCTACCAGGTGGGCCAGGACACGCTCAGCTTTGTTGCCGGCTGCGCGCCGATCACCGAAAAAATCAACCTGCTCGCCGCTGTGCGCTGCGGAGAAATGCAGCCGATCATGCTGGCGCGAACCATCGCGACGCTCGATCACATGCTGAAGGGGCGCCTGACCGTCAACATCATCTCCTCCGACTTCCCGGGCGAGCAGGCAGACAGCGGCTACCGCTACCAGCGCTCGCGCGAAGTGGTCGAGATCCTCAAACAGGCCTGGACCCGGGACGAGATCAACTACGAAGGCGAGATCTACAATTTCAAGGGTCTCACCACCGACCCGGTGCGGCCTTACCAGACTGGCGGCCCCCTGCTCTATTTCGGCGGATACTCCCCTGCGGCGCTCGACCTGTGCGGCCAGCATTGCGATGTCTACCTGATGTGGCCGGAAAAGATGGAAGAGCTGGAAGGCCGCATGAAAGCGGTCAACGCGGTCGCCGAAAACTACAACCGCACGCTCGACTATGGTCTGCGCGTTCACATGATCGTCCGCGACACGGAAAAGGAAGCTCAGGAATATGCCGACTATATCGTCTCCAAGCTGGATGACGATCAGGGCACGGCCATCCGCGAACGGGCGCTTGACGCCAAGTCGCTCGGCGTCAGCCACCAGGCCAAGAACCGCGAGGTCGCGGACGAGTTCGGATATATCGAGCAGAACCTTTGGACAGGTGTCGGCCGGGCGCGCTCCGGCTGCGGGGCCGCGCTTGTCGGCTCGACCGACCAGGTGATGTCGAAAATCGAGGGCTACCAGAAGATGGGCATCCGCGCCTTCATTTTCTCCGGGTATCCGCACCTTGAGGAAGCCAAGCATTTCGGCGCGCGTGTCCTGCCGAATCTGAAGACCTGCTCGCTTCCGCACGCCTATGGCCGCGTTCCGGCCGAAACCCCAGCAACCCCGCTTGGCAATGGAGTCCGTCGTTAATGGAACGCGTCCGTCTCTCCGACACTCTCGAATTCTCCCGCCTGATCTACGGCATGTGGCGTCTTGGTGACGACACGGATACCTCGCCCGCGTATGTGGAGAAAAAGATCCAGTCCTGCCTCGACCAGGGCATTACCACTTTCGACCAGGCCGACATTTATGGTGGCTACGCGGCGGAAGCCGTGCTGGGTGGTGCACTGAAGGCCAACCCGGCGCTTCGTGACCGCATGGAAATCGTCACCAAATGCGACATCGTCGCGCCGATGGGGCGCTATGCCGATGCCAAGGTGAAACATTACGACACTTCCCGGGCCCATATCGAGCGGGCTGTCGACTTCTCGCTCAGCGACATGGGGATCGAAACCGTCGATCTTCTCCTGATCCATCGCCCGGACCCGTTCATGGACCACCATGAGACCGGCGCCGCGCTCGATGACCTGATCAAGAGCGGCAAGGTCAGGAATGTCGGCGTTTCCAATTTCCGTCCCTGGGACTGGGAGCTGCTGCAGTCGGCGATGTCGGCAAAACTTGTGACCAACCAGATCGAGATTTCGCTGAAGGAGATTTCACCCTTCACCAATGGCGATCTCGCCTTCCACCAGCGTCTCGGCACGAAACTGATGGCCTGGTCCCCGCTTGGCGGCGGCGACCTGATCACCGAGGGTGGAGCGCTTGGCAAGGTCATGGATGAACTCGCACTGGAAAACGGCGTTGACCGTTCCGCGGTGGCGGTCGCCTTCCTGCTTGCACACCCGGCAAAGCTGATGCCGGTCATGGGCACCAACAATCTGGACCGGATTTCCCGGATCTCCGATGCCCTGAAAGTCAACCTGGACCGCGAAACCTGGTACCGTCTTTACGAGGCGGCCCTTGGACAAGAGGTGCCCTGATGACCATGCAGAATGCCAATCATCCCGTCACATTCGAGCCTGACACGGACAATACGCGTCTCCTGCGCGACGCCTTCGGGCGGTTCGCCACCGGGGTCACCGTGGTGACGACCCACTCGGAGGACGGTCCGGTCGGGATCACGGCCAACAGCTTCTCTTCCGTGTCCCTGGATCCGCCGCTGGTGCTGTGGATGCCGGACAAGGGTTCGCGCCGGTTCCGCTACTTCGAAACGGCTGAACATTACGCGATCCACGTGCTCAGCCATCATCAGGCGGAGGTCTGCAACGGGTTCGTGCGCAACGCGCATGCGTTCGACCAGCTGCCGCACCGGATTGACGACAGGGGCGTGCCGCTGATCGAGAACTGCCTGGCGCGCTTCGAGTGCCAGCGTTTTGCGGCCTATGAGGGCGGCGATCATCTGATCGTTCTGGGCCAGGTGATGCAGGCGGAAATGCGCCATGGCGATGCCCTTACGTTTTTTGCGGGCAAATTGGGTCAAATCGCGCCAGAGTGAGGGGGAAAGCGGGCCGGTGAACGGCCCGCTCGGAACGAAGGTGTTGGGGCACAACAAGTCCGGACGAACTGGACGAAGCTCCAGCACCTTCAAAAGACCGGCATGACTGCGATTGCGGGACCAGGCCGGTCGATCTAGGGAGGAGCCCTGATGGGCATATTGCTGGCGGCCCTTGCGCCGCTCGACTGGCTGAATTCGCATCTCTTGCGCATCGGCCGCTGGATCGGCATCGTTGCCGTGGCCCTGATGGTGGTTGCGATCCTGATTCAGGTCGTTTTCCGCTATGTGTTCAACAACGCCCTGCCCTGGCCGGACGAAGCCGCCCGGTTCTGCATGCTCTGGATGACCGGTCTGATGGCCCCGACTGCCTTTCGGCGCGGCGGGTTTGTTGCCATTGACATGCTGCCCATGGCGCTGCCGCGCATGCTGGGAAACCTGCTTTCCCTTCTGCTCCTCCTGATCTCCCTTGCCGTTCTCGTGATCGCCGTTCAGATCGGCTATGCCGAAGTGACCGGCTTCGGCGGCAAGTTTGCCACCGCCTCGCTTTATGTTCCCGGAAACCTGACCCTGTCGGAATGGATCCGCGTCCCGCGCAGCTGGATGATGATGTCGCTCTTTGTCGGTGTCGTGCTGCTGGTGCTCGTCAATATCGAGCTGATCCTGCGCAATCTTATTTCGGCACTCGGTGGCGGCGAGCGGCTGCCTGTCATTCCGGATGCTGACATGGCGGGAGCTGACTGATGCTGATCTGGTTTCTTCCCGTCTTTCTCGTTTTCCTGATGATCGGCCTGCCGGTGTTTTTCGGCCTTCTGGCCGCACCCGGCATGCTCTTGTGGCTGAACGGCCAGGAACGCGACATCACGCTGCTCTACCGTAACGTCTACAACGGCATGGACAGCTTTCCTCTGATGGCGATTCCGTTCTTCATGCTCGCCGGCGAGATGATGAACAAGGGTGGCATCACCACCCGCCTGGTCGAATTCTCGCAAGCATTGATGGGGCATCTGCGCGGTGGTCTCGCCCATGTGAACATCCTGTCCTCCATGCTATTTGCCGGCCTGTCCGGTTCCGCGGTCGCCGATACCTCCGCGCTCGGATCCATGCTGATCCCGGCCATGGAAAAACAGGGTTACACCCGCAAGTTTGCTGCGGCCGTGACCGCGGCCTCCTCCGTCATCGGCCCGATCATTCCGCCCTCCGGCATCATGATCATTTACGCCTATGTCATGGGGGAAAGTGTTGCAGCACTGTTCCTGGCGGGGATTGTACCGGGCGTCATGGTCGGGGTCGGCCTGATGCTGGTGGTCCGCCTGATGGCCGACAAGTACGACCTGCCCAAGGCCCAGCGAATCGTCAATCCCGGACAGAAGATGGCCCCGGTTGAATACTGGGTTTCCCTGCTGCTGCTGCGGCTCAATCTGGCGACCCTTCTGATGATGGTGGCGACACTCTTCGTCGACTTGTCCGGACTGACGGGCATGATCCTCTTCCTGGTGCTCCTGGCAGTTTCACACGGCATCCTGATCAGCTTGCGCGGTGCGGTTTCGGCGGATTTCCGCACGGTCTGCAAAAAGGCGGTTGCTCCTTTGCAGACGCCGATCATCATCCTGGGCGGTATCCTGATCGGTGTGTTCACACCGACCGAGGCGGCTGCGGTTGCCGTTGCCTATGCACTCCTGATCGGCTTCTTCGTCTTGCATTCCATCAAGATGAAGGACCTGCCGGGCATCCTGAACCGCGCCGGCATCACCTCCGCCGTGGTGCTTCTGCTGGTCGGCGCAGCCATGGCCTTCAAGACGGTGGTCAGCCTCAGTCACGCCCCGGAGATCATGGCCGATTTCGTGCTGAGTCTGTCGGAGAACCCGCTGATCCTGCTGTTCCTGATCAACCTGCTCCTGTTCATCGTCGGCATGTTCCTGGACGCGGGCCCGGCGATCATCATTCTCGGCCCGATCCTCGGCCCTATCTTCATCGAAATGGGCGTCGATCCGATCCACTTCGCCATCATCATGAGCGTCAACCTGACCATCGGTCTGGCGACGCCACCCATGGGACTGGTCCTGTTCGTTGCGGCCTCGGTGTCAAAGGAACGGGTCGAGACCATTGCGAAAGCCATTCTGCCGTTTCTCGCGGTGGAGATCGCCGTGATCTTCCTGATCACCTACATCCCGGCACTGTCCATGACGATCCCGCGTCTGACCGGATTTGCCAACTGATTTGAGCTTACCCAAGGGAGGAACCACATGCTCAAAACTGCCCTGAAATCACTCACCGTCGCGGCGATGCTCGCCGGCTCGGCACTGAGCGCTGCCGCCGCGGACTACACGCTGCGCGCAACGGCCAACTCCAACGAGAACGACGAAGACTATGACGGTCTCGTCGTCTTCAAGAACTTCGTCGAAGCCGCCTCCAACGGTGCCATCGAAGTCGAACTCTTCATCGGCACGCAGCTTTGCTCCAACGGCGCGGAGTGCCTTCAGGGCGTTGCCGGCGGTGCGATCGACATCTACATCTCCACCTCGGGCGGCGCATCGGGCATCTTCCCGTATGTGCAGGTTCTCGACCTGCCCTACATGATGAGCGATGACCGGATCGCCGAACATGTTCTGTCCGGTCAGTTCACCCGCACCATGCGTGACATGGCGCTTGAGGACAGCGACAACGCGATCCGTCTGATGACCATCGGCAATACCGGCGGCTGGCGGAACTTCGCCAACACCAAGCGCCGCATCGCCAACCCGTCCGACATGGAAGGCCTGAAGATCCGGACCGTCGTCGCCGACCTGCCGCAGGAACTGGTGAAGGCCCTTGGGGCCTCCCCGACCCCGATTCCGTGGCCGGAGTTGTTCACCTCCTTCCAGACCGGCGTTGTCGAAGGGTCTAAGAACGGTATCACCGACATCATGGGCATGAAGTTCCCGGATGCCGGCCTGCAATACGTCACGCTGGACGGCCATGCCTACATGGGCGCCCTGTGGTGGATGAACAACGAGAAGTTCCTGTCCATGCCGGAAGACATGCGCCGCGTTGTTGTTGACGGGTTCTATGCCCTGCAGCAGGCCACCTTCGCCTCGCCGAAGCGCAAGTCGATCCAGGCTTATGAAGACTTTGTTGCCGGTGGCGGCGATCTCTATGTTCCGACCCCGGAACAGAAGGCCGCCTTCAAGGAAGCAGCGACCCCGGTCTATGCCTGGTTCAAGGACAACGTGACCCGTGGCGGCGAAATCTTCGGCGCCCTGGAAGAAGCCGTGGCCGCGGCTGAAGCCGACGTCAACGGTGCGCGTGACGCGGACCTGAACTGATAAACAAAGCATGCCGCGCCCCTTCGTCATGGGGCGCGGTTTTGCAATCCCTTTTTGCTTCGTCATTGCAGGGCTTGACCCAGCAATCCATGCCGTGACCTTGCCTTGAATTCGGCTTTTGTCTTGGGAAAGGCAACGGCATGGACCCCATGGTCAAGCCATGGGATGACGAAAGAGCAGTTTGTTTCAGCCAGTCCCTTCCGCCTGGCGCTCTTTCAAGAGAGCGCTGCGCCGAGCGGACTTCAGACAACTGAAACCATCACCGGAACGGATACATCCAGACCTTGTAGTCATCGACCAGGATATGCGCCTTTTCAATCTCTTCCTTGGTCATCTTCTTGACCACCTCTTCCAGCGAGATCGCAGCATCGGGATCGCCACCGACGGCCGAGAGCGTGTACCACATGTAGGCCCGCACGAGATCCGGCGCCGGCATGCCGCGGCCGATTTCGTAGTACCAGCCGACACCGGACTGGGCGCCGGGATGTCCCTTCATCGCGCTTCTCAGGTACCATTCGAACGCCCGCTGGTCATCGCGCTCAACCCCGAGCCCCATCGCGTACATGATGCCGATCAGCTCTTCCGCGTCGGCATTGCCGGACCGGGCCGCCGGCCACAGTTCCTTCATCGCCTCCTCGAAGCGATTGGCTTCCATCAGGTCGCGGGCTTCCTCGATTTCCGCCGCGGCCGGGGTGGCAAGGAGCATCAGCGCAAGAAAACTGGCCTTCAGTTTTGTCTTCATGGTCTCCGGTCGGTCCCTCTGATTTTTTGTCTTTCAGCGTCGGCTCTTGCTGCGGATCTGCCTGCGCCCTTGACGCAGGAAGATTTTATCGTCTTTGACCGCAAACAGGCCGCGCTCGGTCAGCTCCTCTTTTACGACAAGATCCTGTCCGGCAACAGGAATATTGCCTGCGCAACCTGCCATCACCCGCAGATGGGAACCGGTGACAACCTGTCGCTCGGCATTGGCGAAGGCGGGGAAGGTCTCGGCACAAAACGAATGGCCGGAACGGGTGACGACCGCATTCGCAAACGGATTCCGCGAAACGCGCCAGGTCTTTGGAATCTCGGCGCAAAAGAGCTCCACACGCTCTTCCACGACGGTCGTCTCTCGATTGCGGACACTTATGAAAACGGCTTCAATTCCCCGGCCGAGGAATGGCTGCCAAGCGGCTTCAATTCGCTGCTGGCGGCACAGGCGGTGTTCCCGCTCGTTGCCCAGTTTGAAATGTCCGGCAACCTCAAGGAAAACGAGATTGCCGGTGCCATTCACGACCGGATCGATGCGGCCTGGCCGATCCTTGCCAAACGGGTCCGCGTGATCCCCGAATACGGCCGGATGTTCGTTGAGGCGTTCGATCATATCGATGCGCCGGACCAGGTCACCATCGTCGAGATCGCGAATGCGCTGGCGGCCTTCCAGGCCGTCGAATGGCAAAGCCTCGACAGTCCGTTCGATCAGTATCTTGAAGGCAACGCGTCTGCTCTTGATGACAGCCAGAAGCGCGGCCTCGACCTCTTTTACGGCAAGGCAGGCTGCGCCTCCTGCCATTCCGGCAAACTGCTCAGCGACCAGCAGTTTCATGCGATCGGTCTGCCGCCCTTCGGGCCTGGCCGGACCCGCCGGTTTGACCCGATGGTCCGCGATGTCGGCCGTATGGGGGAAAGCGACCGCCTGGAAGATGCCTACCGCTTCCGCACGCCGATGCTTCGAAATATCGAGCTGACCGGCCCTTACGGCCACAACGGCGCCTATCCGACGCTCGAAGGCATTGTGCGCCATCATCTGGATCCGGACGGCATGCTTGCCACATGGGCGCCGGAGATCGCGGCCCTGCCGGACGCTCCCTGGCTGGCTCCGATCGATTTTGTCGTCTGGAACGACAAACGCGAGATGGCCCGCCATGCGCGTTTTCGCGATATTGCCCCCCTTGCCTTGACGGACGGCGAGATTGCCGATCTTGTCGCCTTCCTGAAAAGCCTGACGGGCACCACGTCCGTCAGCGCTCCTCCCTTTGGTGTTCCCGACACCGTCCCAAGCGGCCTTCCGGTCGACAGGTAAAAGACATAAGGAAAAACAATGGTTCAACCATTGAAAGACCGGGTACATGAATTGTTCCCGGGCCTGGTGATCGCCGGGCTGGTCGCCATCGCGGCGCAGTTCCTGAACGAGCATTACGGGGCGCCGGCCATGTTGATGGCCATCCTGCTCGGCATGCCGCTCAACTTCCTGTCGGAAGAACAACGCACTTCTGCCGGCATTGCCTTTTCCGCCCGGACCCTGCTTCGGATCGGCGTCGCGCTGCTCGGGGTCCGCATCAGCGTGGAAATGGTGCAGGCGCTCGGACTGCCTTTCCTGCTACTGGTGATCCTGGGAGTGCTGGCAACCATCGGCTTTTCGCTGATGATCGGCAGCCTGTTCGGCCGCGATCGCCTGTTTTCGTTTCTCTCTGGCGGCGCTGTCGCCATCTGCGGTGCATCGGCGGCCATGGCCATCGGCTCGATCCTGCCGAAACGCGAACATGCGGAACGCGACCTCGCCTTCACCGTCATCACGGTGACGGTGCTGTCGACCCTGGCGATGATCGTCTACCCGATCCTGACCAGCAACCTGGGGCTCACTGTGGACGAAACCGGGGTCTTTCTCGGCGGGACAATCCATGATGTCGCTCAGGTGGTTGGTGCCGGATTTTCCATCAACGAGGAAACCGGCGATCTTTCCACGCTTGTCAAGCTGATCCGCGTGACACTGCTGGCGCCAATCGTGCTGATTGCAGCGCTTATCCTGCGCAGCAGTACCGGACCGGACAACGCCCGCCCGCCCCTGATGCCGGCCTTCGTTCTGGCGTTTCTGGTCCTGGCGGCGCTGAATTCCTTCGGCCTGATCCCGGAAACCGTCAAGGACATGGCCGGTCAGGTCTCCCGCTGGGCGCTTCTGGCGGCGATTGCAGCCGTCGGCATGAAGACCTCGATCCCCAAGCTTCTGGAAGTCGGCGGCCCGGCCATCTGGATGGTGGTCACCCAGACCGTGTTCCTGGCATTGTTTGTCCTGGGTGGTATCTGGGTCATCGGCTGATGGACGGCCAATGCAAGTCTCGACACCGCTGGATGGTAAGCGATGACATTGATACAGGTGGATCTCTCGAGCGTCTGCTCGATGAAGGACTTTCACGACAAGGTTCATATAGCCCTTGATTTTCCTTACTATTATGGCCGCAACCTCGACGCTTTCTGGGACTGTCTAACCGACCTGCCAACGACAACATGTGTCGAGTTTCTTGGGGTAGACAGCCTCCCGCTGTCACTTCAACAGGAAGTCAATCGATACCGAGAACTCCTGCAGGAGTTTCAAGGCACGGGGCGGAAGGGCATCTGATCAATGCGTGTTTGAACGCCCGTTATCCGGATGCCTGAACACTGACAGTCGCATCTAGGGGTTTTCATCCCATATTGTGTGTGAAATATAGCTGCAACATCTTCTCAAAGTTGGCACCCGCACCCAATCGGGACGGCTAGCCAACGCCAGCCGGAAATTCGAAAGCACCTGGATGAAAAGCTACATCACAACCCCGATCTACTACGTCAACGGTTCTCCGCATATCGGTCATGCCTTCACCTCGATCATGGCCGATATCCTGAAACGCAACCGCCAGGCGCTGGGTTATGAGCTAATGCTGTCGACCGGCGTGGACGAACATGGCCAGAAGAACCAGGAAGCAGCCCAGGAACTTGGCATGCCCATCGAGGACTATCTCGACATGCGCTGCGCCGAATTCCGGGATGTGTTCGACAAGCTCGATGTCACCTACGACTATTTCGTGCGCACCAGCCGCGACGGCCACAAGGAGGCCGTCGCCGGCATGGAGCAGTCGATCTTCGACAAGGATCTGATCGTCAAGAAGAACTACACCGGCACCTACTGCAAGGGCTGTGAAGAGTTCAAGAAGGAAAGCGATCTGACCGAGGACGGCCAGTGCCCGCTGCACCCGACCATGCAGGTCGAGCAGACCGAAGAGACGAATTACTTCCTGAAAATGGAGCCGTTCCGCGAGCGCCTCTTGAAGCATATTGCCGACAATCCGGATTTCGTGCAGCCGGTAGCCTTCAGAAACGAACTGAAGCAGATGCTGGCCGAACCGCTGGAGGATCTGTGCATCTCCCGGCCGAAGGCCCGTGTGACATTGGGCGTCGAACTGCCCTTCGACACCGAGTTCGTCACCTATGTCTGGTTCGACGCGCTTGCCAACTACCTGACCAATATCGACTGGCCGGACGAAAGCTATGCGCCCTGGTGGGAGGAATGCGAGCATCTGATCGGCAAGGATATTCTGAAGCCGCACGGGGTCTACTGGCCGATCATGCTGATGGCGGCCGGCCTGCCGCTGCCGAAGAAACTCTCCGTGCACAGCCACTGGGTCGGCGCCGGCGGTGTCAAGATGTCGAAGTCCATCGGCAATGTGGTCGACCCGATCGAGGTGATGGACAAGCTCGGCGTCGATGCCCTGCGCTGGTACCTCGCCCGGCACATGCGCGCCGACAGCGACAGCCAGATCTCGGTGGAACTGATTGCCCAGACCTATGAGGCCGAACTCAACAACAAGCTCGGCAACATGCTGTCCCGCGCCGCCAAGTTCGCCAGGTCCAAGTTCGACGGCAAGCTGCCGGTCAAGGGCGAGTTGACCGCCGAGGACGAGGCGCTGCGCCAGACCGTTCTGAAAGCCACCGCCGGCATGGGCGAATGGATCGATCTGGCCGATATTCCGGCACGGACGCAGGCGATCATCACCGCGGCGGCCGAGCTGAACGAATATATCGACAAGCAGGCGCCCTGGTCGCTCTTCAAGAACGAGGACACCAGGGAGCGCAGCAAGACGGTCGTCTATGTCGCGCTCGACTGCCTGCGCATCGTGATGGAAGCCCTTCAGCAAGTGATCCCTGCCTCCGCGGGCAAGGCACTCGCCACGCTGAATGTCACCGAGGTTGCCAGACCATGGAAGCCGGAACTCGACCGTCTGCCTGGCGGCACTGAACTCGGCGACATCCAGCCGCTGTTCCCGCGCGTTCAGTAGCCACAAGACAAAACCGCCCGGTCGCAGAACCGGGCGATTCCTTGGGGCCCCAGCGTCAAAGTGCGGTGGGTTGGCGAATTCATGTCTGCTGTCCAGGCCTCTCAGAATCGCATCTGCCCAGTGATCCAGCTCGGTCTCACCCCGACCGCAGCGAAGCGAAGGGCCTGGGCCTATTCGTAGCTCCGCTCGCGGAAGCGAATGCAATTAGGCAGAAACTGCGCTGCAAATGTCTGGAGGCACCCCCATCGCTCCGGGAGCGAGTAGGCCCCGGGTCTCGCGAAGCTCGCCCGGGGTGACATTGATGGCAGATAACCTCGCCAAGGGGGCGCCAACAGAGTGGCCTGATACAACTGCAAGCTTCTACGGCTACGCGCGGTCGCCGCAAGAACCGTGTCACCCCGGCCGCAGCGAAGCGGAGAGCCGGGGCCAACTCGCTGCTCGGCTTGCTGAAGAGAATGCATTTAGGCAGAAGCTGGGCTGCAAATGTCTGAAGGCACCCCCATCGCTCCGGGAGCGAGTTGGCCCCGGGTCTCGCGAAGCTCGCCCGGGGTGACATTGATGGCAGATAACCTCGCCAAGGGGGCGCCAACAGAGAAGCCCGATACAACCGCACGCTCCTATGGCTACGCTCGGTCGCCACAAGAACCGTGTCACCCCGGCCACAGCGAAGCGGAGAGCCGGGGCCTACTCGCTGCTCGGCTTGCTGAAGGTGCAGAAAAACCCAGTCAAGCCTTCTGAAGATCCCAATGCTCTGGCAACGAGTGGGCCCCGGGTCTCGCAAAGCTCGCCCGGGGTGACACCGTGAAGCATGGACTTGGTTGAGGGCTGTCACAGCAGCTGCGCAGAACAACAAAAAACCGCCCGGTCGCAGATACCGGGCGGTTTGAGCCGGCGGGAGGGGCATCCCGCCAGGCCGGTTGGGCTGCGTTGCAGGTCGCAGCCCGGAGGCTTTTTGTCTTAGGTGACCGGTGCGCGGTAGTCGTCGGAGGCGCTGGTGCCGGCCTTTTCGTGGGTCCAGTCTGCCTTGCGGTAGGTGAAGGACCACTTGTCGGTGTCGCCGCGGGACGCATTGGCTTCGTCATTGACGTCCGGCAGGATCGTCTTGCCTTCCACCAGAACCGCGTCTTCGAACTTGATCGTGAAGTAGTGTTCCTGAACGCCGGACGTTGACGTGCGCCAGAACTGGACTTCGATTTCCAGGCTCTCGCCCGTGGCCAAAGCCTGCCACAGCAACGGCGTGGCCTTGTCGACCGGCTTCATGAAGGTGGTCGGCATGTGGCGGCGGGTGGCAATGATCGAACCGGACTGCGGGTCGCGGGGCACGATGGCGTTCTGCTCGAAGGCGTAGACGAGGGATTCGCCTTCATGGCCTTCCTGCCACAGGTTGCCGATGCTGTCGGCGGTGGTTGCGTCGGACGTCATGTCGCCCTGGGTTGCGCCCTTGATGGTGATGTAAGCGATGTTGGACATTTTCAGATCTCCAGTTTGCTTGTGTGTGTCAGTGATCGTCGTTTTCTTGGTTTTGAATTCCGGGGCGCCGTGTATTGGTCAGCGCCGATGCTGAGAATATTGCAACGGGTGTGCCAACTCCGTGACATTTCCCTAGGCAATTGACTTTACGTAAGAAATTCCGCCCAGGGAAAAAGTGTTAAAATATGGAACTGTGCAGATTTCTGCACAATCACCGCAGGACTGAGCACAAACATGCGCAGTCAAGGCGTGACGATCGTCACAAAATATACTTCCGTTAGGGCAACAAAGGGTAACAACCGCGACCTTTCGATGGACCGAGCGTGCGGCCCAACCTGCTTTCAGCTCTTTTTTGCCAGGCGTGTGCGCAGAATCTCCCCTGCGCACTCGGTCGGCTTTTCCTTCGAGGCAATCCACAACCACAAGGCCCCCCGGCCGAAGCGGAGCGAGGAGCCGGGCCTTCTCACCGCTCCGCTTGCAGAAGCGGAGGACTTCCAGTTTCCCGCGGGTGCACTCCCGAAATGACCGGGCTTTCTTCAGACAAGGTGGTCGCACCTGGCGAGAAGCGTGCCTCTAGCCAGCGTTCCGTCTTGCAATGTTGGTAGCGTAAAGGTGGCCGGAGCACCCAGCCGAGGACAGCTTAGATCAGGCCGGCATGTGCCATTGCCTTGTCGAGCGCCTGTCTCGTTTCTTGCGTGACCGGTGTGAGCGGAAGCCGGACGTCTTCACGGCATAGGCCGAGACGGGACAGGGCGTATTTGGCGCAGGCGGCCGGCGGTTCCAGGAAGAGCGCCGAATGCAGCGGCAGCAGGCGGTCCTGGTAGTCCCGCGCCCGATCCAGATCTTCTGAAAGCGAAGCAGCCTGAAATTCTGCACACAGGCGCGGTGCGACATTGGCCGTCACCGAGATGCAGCCTCGCCCGCCATGGGCGTTGAAGCCGAGGGCCGCAGCATCTTCTGCGCTCAGCTGCAGAAAATCGCGGCCGCACAGCGCACGCTGCTTGCTGACCCGTTCCATGCTTCCGGTCGCGTCCTTGACACCGATGATGCGCGGCCAGCGCGCCATCTCCGCCATGGTTTCCGGCAGAATATCGATCACGCAGCGGCCCGGAATATTGTAGAGAATGATCGGCAGGTTGCTGCTGTCATGCAACACCTTGTAGTGACTGAGCAGACCGGCCTGGTTCGGCTTGTTGTAATAAGGGGTCACCACAAGAGCGGCATCGGCCCCGACCGCCTCGGCATGCTGGAGCATGTCCAGCGACTGGGCCGTTGCGTTGGAACCGGTTCCGGCAATCACGGGCACACGTCCGGCGACCTGATCCACCACCCTTCTTATGACATCCTTGTGCTCGCTTTTGGAAACCGTCGGGCTTTCACCGGTCGTGCCAACGGCCACAAGCCCGTCGCTGCCCTGGGCGATGTGCCATTCGATCAGACGTTCCAGGGCGTTGTAATCAACCTCACCGTCCTTGAAAGGGGTCACGAGGGCGGGCAGAGATCCCTTGATGTCGAGCATTGGCGTCCTCCCAGAGCTGGTTCCGGCTTGATGGCGCCGCTCTGTGTCGATTGTTTGTCGCCCGCCCAAGCCCAGGACATTGCTCTGCCATCAAACACCGGGTCTGGCAACCGGGTGCCGGTCCTCGTGAACAGCTTCAATTGTCAGGCCGCCAGAAATGCCATCCTCTCGTCCAGGCGCGCCGGTGTGATTTCAAGTATGTCCGCCGACACGACACGCTCCACAACAAAAGGGTCTTCACCGACAAATGCCTCAAGAGCGTCCCGGTCGGTGCCGTGCGCGATGACGGCACCGCCCCGGTTTGGCTGAAGGCTGCCCACCATCAGAAACAGTCCCTGGTCGAAGCCACGCTGGATCCAGTCCTTGTGCCCTGCCATCAGTTCGGCGGCACGGTCCCTGTTGTCCGAAAACGTCAAAGTCACGACAAACATTGGTCTCACCTTGTCATTTGATAATTACGCAGGGCGTGTTCATTGCACCGCACTTGGCGACCCGGCGACATCATCGAGCCAGGCGAGAATCCGGCGCACTTCGCGCTCGACATGAGCTTCGTCCTTGAAGGCCTGAGACAGGGTGGCGACACCCTGGCTCCAGCCGAGAACATGCAGCGCATGGTCGGCGGATCTGTCGCCGCAGCCCAGCGCCTCGAACTGCCGGACAAGCCAGTCGCGGAACAGCGCCATGATCCGGTTTGCCTTGTCTGCAGACGGGTGCCCAAGCTTGAACAGCTCCGTCGTCAGGGTGCCGACCGGACAGCCGAAGGCCATGATCCTGCTCTGGTTGACGATGACGATCTTCACGAAACAGGCGATGCGATCCACGGGATCCGCAGCCATTTCGTCCCATTTGGCAAGCAGGGCTTCCCGGTCTGCCAGCCTCTTGTCGATGACGGCGTCCAGGATCTCGTCCTTGGTCTTGAAGTGGTAGTAGAAATTGCCGCGCGAGATCTTCACCGCCGCCGCAATGTCCGCAAAGGAGGTTTGCGCGAAGCCCTGCCCATAGAACAGGTCATCCGCCGCGTCGACGATCTGCTGGCGTGTGCTTCCAGCCATTCCACTCTCCCTGACTGCGGCTTGACACAGGATCAAACCTCATTAGGACAATTGACCTATCGCTGAATTAGGACAAGTGTCCCAGAATGTCAATCCGGGTCCCTGTCCTGTTCTGCCAAGTGCCCGGAGGGCCTGACTTCTCTGTTTCAAAAGACGTGCCTTCACAAACGCACGGCACTGCTTTCCGACTTCACGCCAATGTGAAGAGGATGCGGCGGAGCTCCTGACAGGCCCTTGTCAGGAGGCGGAAGCTAAGGTCCGAACCGTCTTTGCCGGTCGTTGCTGCAGGCAAATTCCCAATCGCTCGCAAAATCAACAACTTGAGGAATTTCTACCCTGATGGACCAAAATCCTAAAAAACAAACCTTTGTTATTTTTATCAACAAACCGAAATTCCTGGCGTGTGCGGCGCATTTCTGCACCGCACCGGTGCAATTCCCTTCATTGGAAACCTTGCCGGCATGCCTACCTTGAGAGCGCTTGGCGGCACTGCAGAAACCGGCTTTGGGCGAACGGCCGGCTCCTTGTGGAGGACTTGATATGACGTTGGTGGACGGGCGGTCTGAACCGTCAACGGGCCTGTCTGTAGCGGACCTGTTCGATCAGACCCGAAAACAGACGATGAAACTCGTCGCGCCCCTGTCGGGTGAGGACATGGGACTGCAATCCATGGAAGATGCCAGCCCACCCAAGTGGCATCTGGCGCACACAACCTGGTTCTTTGAAGAATTCATCCTGAAACCGTCCCTGCCCGGCTATGTGCCGACCGACGAGCGTTTCGCGGTGCTCTTCAACTCCTATTACGTCCAGGCCGGCCCGCGTCACACACGCTCAAAACGCGGTCTTCTGTCACGACCGGCCGTTGCCGATGTGATGGCCTATCGCAGGCGCGTTGAAGATGCACTGCTGGACGGGCTGGCGCGCGGGGCTTTCACCCTGGGCCATGAGCCGCTGGAAGCGCTTGTCACGCTTGGCTGCCATCACGAAATGCAGCACCAGGAGCTGCTGGTGACCGACCTCCTGCATGCCTTCTCCTACAATCCGTTGCTGCCCGCCTATTTCGACAGCCGGCCGGTGCCCGTTCATCCCGTTGGGGAGACCGGCTGGAGCGATCATGACGGCGGCCTTCTGACCATCGGCCATGATGGCGATGGATTTGCCTATGACTGTGAAGGCCCACGTCACAAGGTCTGGCTGGAGCCCTATCGCCTTGCAGACCGGCCGGTCACGAATGGCGAGTGGATCGCCTTCATGGAGGACGGTGGCTACGAAACCCAGCCGCTCTGGCTCATGGAAGGATGGGCTGCCAGGGAGAAGAACGGCTGGACCGCCCCCTTGTACTGGTGGCGACAGGACGGCGTCTGGTGGAGTTACACGCTTCAAGGGCCACGGCCGGTGGATCTGGCCGCCCCCGTGGTGCATGTCAGCTATTATGAGGCGGACGCCTTTGCCCGTTGGGCCGGATACCGGCTGCCGACCGAAGCCGAATGGGAGGCAGCTGCAGCCCCGACCCGGATTGCCGGCAATTTCCTGGAGAATGGCGCCCTGATGCCTCTTGCCGGCGCCCCCGGCCTATGGGGTGATGTCTGGCAGTGGACCTCAAGTGCGTTCTCTCCCTATCCCGGCTTCACCCCGCCGGACGGCGCGATCGGCGAATATAACGGCAAGTTCATGGTCAACCAGATGGTGCTGCGCGGCGGCTCCTGCGCGACCCCGACCCGCCAGATGCGCGCCTCCTACCGCACCTTCTTTTATCCGCACCAGCGTTGGCAGATGCTGGGCCTGAGATTGGCAGCAGACAAATGACCAAACATGTTTCTCTCGATGACGACCATTTGAAAATTTTTCGCGATGACATCCTCTCCGGGCTGACGGCCGAGCGGAAGACGATCAGCAGCAAGTGGCTTTACGACGACGTCGGCTCGCACCTCTTCGAGGCCATTACCGAACTCGACGCCTATTACCCGACCCGAACGGAAGTCTCGATCCTTGAGGACAATGCCGCCAGCTACCTCCGACTGCCCGGTGCACGGGGCGCACTGGTAGAACTCGGCAGCGGCTCGAGCCGCAAAACCGACATTCTGCTGAAGGCTTTTCAGGACCTGTCTGTCTATATGCCGATCGACATTTCCGCGAACCATCTGAAAGCCGCAGCTGAACGGGTCCGGCGTGCCCACCCTTCGGTTGCCGTCATTCCGGTGGCAGCCGACTTCACCCAGCCCTTCGGCAAGCTGCCCCTATTGCCCGAGCTGCCAGTTCTGGTGTTTTTCCCCGGATCCACGATCGGCAACTTTGAAAAGGCGGGCGCGGTTCGGCTCCTGCGTCAGATCCGGGAGGCCATGCCCGCGGCGGACCTGTTGATCGGGGTCGACCGGCCGAAAGCGGAAACGGTGCTTCTGAAAGCCTATGACGATCCGGCGGGTGTCACCGCTGCCTTCAACCAGAACCTGCTTCAGCGGATCAATCGTGAACTCGAGGGGAGCTTCGACCTCGGGTCTTTTGCCCATAGGGCAATCTGGAACGACCTGGAAAGCCGCATTGAAATGCATCTGGAAAGCCGATCCGATCAAACCGTCCTTGTTGCAGGCAACGAGATTGCCTTTCGCAGGGGCGAAACGATCCATACGGAAAACTCGCATAAATACAGCGAGGACGCCTTTCAGGAAATCGCCCAGCTCGGCGGCTGGAAGGTGTCGGCGATGGATGCGGACAAGGATGACCTGTTCTCGATCTTCACGCTGGCGGCAACCTGACAGGCGAATCCGACTGATTGGATGCCGTGGCTCGTCGCAACCGTTGTGCGGATTGACGGCCATGGCACTCAAGTCATGATCCGGCACTGGCGGCCTTGCAGGTGCCAGTGCCAGCACTCAAGAGAGCTACTCGATCTGAGAGACAAACCCGGCCAGGATCCGGTTGAACTTGTCCGGATATTCCCAGAACATCATGTGCCCGCCAAAGACATGCACATCGCTGTTGGGCGTATGTTTGGCCAGATACGGCCTGGCCGTATCGGCCCAATGTTCGGCAACCACAAAGGACGACGGCAATTTGGCATCGATCTCCTTGGCGGTGACCAGATAATTGCTGAAATTTCCAGCCGCCCAGTAGGCCGCCGCCACCCAGGGCGGTGACTGGGTCGACTGGTCCTCGATCCAGCGGGCCAGTTCCGGCGTGTAGTCCTGCTCGATCATGACCTCGTCGGCATACCAGTGAATGGCGTCCCGGTGGCCTTTTGCAGACTGCACACCATCGTAGAGACCCGAAATGTCGGCAATGCTGCCCTCGGTCCAGTCGCCCTCCTTGCCGGTCATGGGTGTCGGTGACAGATCTATGCACATGTGCGCCGAAGCCGCATCGGTCGACCTGATCTTCACGAACTCCCAGGTCGCCAGGCAGCCGAAGGACCATCCGACGAGGACGGGTTTTTCGACACCCAGATGATCGACCAACTTTGCGAGATCCGCGCCTTGCGTGACGTAGTTGTTGCCTTCCATCGTGACCGTCGACCGGCCATGACTGCGTGGATCGAAGGTGATGACCCGATGCGTCTTCGCGAAGGTCGCGATCTGGTGTTCGAAGACCTCTGTCGTGAAGGTCCAGCCCGGCACCAGAACGATTGGCAGACCGGTTCCGTGGTCTTCGTAATAAAGATCCACGCCCGGCTCGACCTGCAGATAGTCCCCAGCCAAAGCAGGCCCGACACCCCAAGCCGCAATCAGAGTGGTTGCCAGACAGGTGAGAGTACTCTTAGACATGTGTCCCTCCTTCCCTATTCCCCATAGGAAAAAGCGTAATGCCCCCAGTGCATTGTACCGCAAATAAAACTTAAGCGCGAATCTCAATATTTGATTCTATTAATAATTGCAATTTTATCAGGGGAAGTTTTTCCTCGATGGGACGCTGCAAATCTGTCCGCTGATCTGCGCCAGTCTGATTGAGCGCTCGTATCCCGGGTTTCTGTCCATCCGCGGCAAACAAACTCTTTGGCGGCGAAACATTTGTTTCAGAAATTGACAATGTAAAAAACAAATGAAACAGTAACCGGATGGAAACCATGTCGTCGCCACCGCTCCGGACCGCGATCTCGGCCAACTATGCCGAGCTCAGCGACGCTTTGCGTATTGCCGCCGACTATATCGCTGAAAATCAAGTCGAAATCGCAACGCGCAGTCTGCGTGCCGTCGCCTCGGCAAGTGGTGTTTCGCCGGCAAGCTATACCAGACTGGCGCGCGCGCTTGGTTATTCCGACTACGAAACTCTCCGGGAACAGGCCCGCGCCGAACTGAGCCGGCGCGACACGGACACGTTTCAGGACCGCGCCCGGCGTCTCCAGTCCGATGCGGATCAGCCGTTGCTGCCGCGCCAGGTGGAGGCCTGCCTGAACAACATCAAGGCTCTGGTTGACGACATCGACCCACATGAACTGGAAGCCGCGGTCGAGTGCCTGGAAAAATCGCGCAAGATCATCCTGATCGGCGCGCTCGCCTCTGCCGGCTTTACCGACTATTTCGCCTATCTGGCGAAATGGTTCGACGACCGCTGGGTGACAGCGGGGCGCAACGGGGCAACCCTGGGCAGCACGCTTGCGGGCGTTTCGTCAGCTGACACGGTGATCATCGTGTCCAAGCACCCTTATGCGCATCGCTCCGTCCGGGCCGCCGAAGTCGCGGCAGCAAGTGGTGCAAAAGTCATCGTGCTTACTGACAGCCACGCTTTCCCGGGATTGCAATTCGCCGACTTTCACTTCATACAACGCACTGAAAGTCCACACTTTTTCTCGTCTTACGCAGCCACGCTGGTGCTCATAGAAACAATTACGGGCATGCTGGTTGCGCGAGCCGGATCCGAGGCGGAAGCCCGGATCCAGAATGTCGACAAGCATAACCGCTTGCTTGACGAGTTTGAAAATGTCTAGGGTGGCAGAGACCGCTCCAGACCTTGAGAATTTTAACAAGAGGGAAGCCTAGTCAAATGATGATGAAACTGAACCTTGCAGGCGCCGTCCTGGCGACCAGCATCGCATTCACCGGCGCAGCCTCCGCGGAGGAGTTCATCACCATCGGTACCGGTGGTGTGACGGGCGTCTACTATCCGACGGGTGGTGCGATCTGCCGTCTGGTGAACAAGGGCCGTAAAGACCACGGCATCCGCTGCTCGGTCGAATCCACCGGTGGCTCGGTCTACAACATCAACACTGTTCGTGAAGGCGAGCTGGAATTCGGTGTGGCCCAGTCCGACTGGCAGTACCATGCCTATAACGGCACGTCCAAGTTCGAGGACAAGGGCAAGTTCGAAGACCTGCGCGCCGTGTTCTCCGTACATCCGGAGCCGTTCACCGTGGTTGCCCGTGCCGACAGCGGCATCAAGAACTTTGAAGACCTGAAGGGCAAGCGCGTCAACATCGGCAACCCGGGTTCCGGTCAGCGCGGCACCATGGAAGTCCTGATGGAATCCATGGGCTGGACCACCGACGACTTCACCCAGGCAACCGAGCTGAAGGCCGCCGAGCAGTCCGCTGCACTCTGCGACAACCAGATCGACGCCATGGTCTACACCGTCGGCCACCCGTCCGGTTCCATCCAGGAAGCCACCACGGCCTGTGACAGCGTGCTGGTGAATGTTGGCGGCGACGCTGTCGACAAGCTGGTCAACGACAACAGCTACTACCGCACAGCCACCATTCCGGGCGGCATGTATCGCGGCAATGACGGCGACACCAACACCTTCGGCGTCGGTGCAACCTTCATCACTTCTGCGAAAGTTGCCGACGACACCGTCTACACGCTGGTCAAGTCCGTCTTCGAAAACTTCGATGCCTTCAAGAAGCTGCATCCGGCATTTGCCAACCTGAAGCCGGAAGAGATGGTCGCTGACGGCCTGTCCGCTCCGCTGCATCCGGGCGCGGCGAAGTACTACAAAGAACAGGGCTGGATCAACTAAGCTCTTTCAACTGGCGGGCCCGGATGATTTCCGGGCCCGTTCTATTGCGGCAGCCCTGCCACCTTCCTTGGGTTCGATCGCTTCTTTTCATTGACAATCTGTTCTGACGGAACCTGCCGTCCGGGCAAAACCGCACAGTACCGGCGCTGTTTCTCTGCCGGAAACCGGGGGAAATTCATGTCTGACCAAAACCAGCCTGTCGCGCAGGATCAGCGCAAGGGCCTGTCTGAAGAAGAACTTCAGGAACTCGTAGCCGCCTCAGATTCCGGATCCAGAAATCCGGCCGGCAGTGTCGGCCTTTTGATCGCGACCGTCGCTCTGGTCTGGTCCTGTTTTCAGGTCCTGCTCGCCTCCCCCATCGTCTACTACGTGCTGCCATCGGATCTGATCAACAACAGCCGGCAATTCCACCTCGCTTTCGCGATGTTCCTGGCCTTCATGGCCTACCCGGCGCTGAAAAGCAGCCCTCGCCATCACATTCCGATCCAGGACTGGGTCCTTGCCCTGTTTGGCGCCTTCATCGCGCTTTACGGGTTCTTCTTCTACCAAAAGATCGTCGACAATGGCGGTCTGGCCGATCACACCGACAAGTGGTTTGCGCTCGCGGGCATCATTGTCCTGTTTGAAGCTGCGCGCCGTGCACTCGGTCCGGCCATGGCCATCGTCGCCTCCGTCTTCCTGCTCTACGTCTTCTTCGGCTCCTCCCCCTGGGTGCCGGAAGTCATCCGCTGGAAAGGCGCGTCCCTTCAAAAAGCCATGAGCCACATGTGGATCACGTCGGAAGGCGTCTTCGGCATTGCGCTTGGCGTCTCGACCAAATTCGTCTTCCTGTTCGTTCTGTTCGGTGCCCTGCTCGACAAGGCCGGCGCCGGCAACTACTTCATCAAGATGGCGTTCGGCGCGCTCGGTCACCTGAAAGGCGGCCCGGCCAAGGCCGCCGTCGTCGGTTCCGCGGCGACCGGCCTGATTTCCGGGTCGTCCATCGCCAACGTGGTCACCACCGGCACCTTCACCATCCCGCTGATGAAGCGGGTCGGTTTCTCCTCCGAACAGGCCGGTTCCGTCGAGGTGGCGTCGTCGGTCAATGGCCAGATCATGCCGCCGGTCATGGGAGCTGCGGCCTTCCTGATGGTGGAATATGTCGGCATTTCCTATGTCGACGTCATCACCCATGCCTTCCTGCCGGCCGTGATCTCCTACATCGCGCTGGTCTATATCGTGCACCTTGAAGCGGTGAAACGGAACATGCCGACCATCGGCCACAAGACCGTTTCCACGCTGCGCACGGTTCTCGGCATGTTCTTCTTCTTCGCCGGTTTCGCGGTGCTCTGCTACGGCATCCAGTACCCGATCGGCTGGATCGTTGCCCTGGTGCCGGACGGTGCTTCCTGGGTTCTGGCAGCTCTGGTTTTCCTCGCCTACCTGGCGCTCCTGAAGCTCGCTTCCACGGCAGATGACCTGCATCCGGATGATCCGAATGCCAAGGACATCACGCTTCCGGAAATTTCGGAGATCTACAAGACCGGCCTCTACTATCTGTTGCCGATCGTCGTGCTCGTCTACTTCCTGATGATCGAGCAGAAATCTCCGGGGCTTTCGGCCTTCTGGGCAACTGCCCTGCTCTTCGTGATCCTTCTGACCCAGCGGCCGATCAAGGCGGTCTTCCGCGGGGAAAGCGAAACCTTCGAAGCCTTCAAGGCCGGGGTCAACGATCTCGTTCACGGCATGATCGACGGTGCCCGCAACATGATCGGCATCGGTCTTGCCACCGCGACCGCCGGCGTGATCGTCGGCACCGTGACCCTGACCGGCATCGGTCAGGTGATGGCCGACCTGGTCGAGTTCGTTTCAGGCGGCAACCTGATCCTGATGCTGATCTTTGTCGGCATCCTGTCGCTCGTGCTCGGCATGGGTCTGCCAACAACGGCCAACTACATTGTTGTCTCGTCGCTGATGGCCGGTGTCGTGGTTGAACTTGGTGCCCAGTCCGGCCTGATTGTGCCGCTGATCGCCGTGCACCTGTTCGTCTTCTATTTCGGGATCATGGCGGATGTGACACCACCCGTGGGGCTAGCGTCATTCGCGGCGGCGGCGGTGTCGGGCGGTGACGCGATCAAGACGGGCTTTACCGCCTTTTTCTATTCGCTGCGCACAGTTGCCCTGCCCTTCGTGTTCATCTTCAACACGGACCTGCTCCTGATCGACGTCACGCTCACGCAGGGCATATTGGTCTTCATTGTCTCGACGATCGCCATATTGGTGTTCACTGCCGGCACCATGGGCTATTTCGTGACCAAGAGCCGGATCTACGAAAGCATTGCCCTGGTGCTGATCTCCTTCGTGCTGTTCCGTCCGGATTTCTTCATGAACCAGATCCAGCCGCCGTTTGAAACGGTGGGGCCTGCCCAATTCGTGCAGACCGTCGGCGAGGCTCCCGCCGGCACCGAGATCCGGCTGGTCATCAGCGGTCCGGACTTCGACACGGGCAGCAACGCGGAGACCCGCATCCTGATCAATCCGGGGTCTGAATCGGGAGGTGAAGCACGCCTGACGGCGCTCGGTCTGACCACGCTGGATGAAGACGGTGTCCTGAAACTGGAAGAGCCCTTCCCCGGAACACCCTACTTCGAACAGCTGGGCAACTTCGACTTCTATGGCGATGAGCCGGTGATCATCACCCAGGCTCAGGTGAAGGCAGACCAGTTGCCCAAGGAGCTGATCTTCATTCCAGGCCTTCTTCTCTTGGCACTGGTCTACATGCTGCAGCGCGCCCGTGCAGGTCGTGCCACCCGCGAAGAAGGAGCAATGGCATGATCAAGTCCGTATTGTGCGCCGTCGACGTTCAGCAGGACCATGACACCAAGGTCCTGAAAATGGCGGACAAACTGGCCCAGCTGGACAATGCCCAGCTGGATGTCATCACCGTTGTGCCGAGCGCCGGCATCAATCTGGTCGCCTCCTATTTCGAGGAAAATTTCCAGGGCCAGATGGTTGAGCAGACGCGGGAGAAACTGATCGCCAAGGTCTCCAGCGTTCTGGGAGACGAGCGCAACAAGGATGTCCGCCATCTTGTGACAACAGGTTCGATCTACGAAGAGATCCTGGAGGTTGCCAAAAAGACCGGAGCCGATCTGATCGTGATCGGCGCGCATCAGCCGCACCTCAGTGAATACCTGCTCGGGCCCAACGCGGCACGGGTCGTGCGACACTCCAAGGCGTCGGTTTACGTGGTGCGGGACTGACCCTCAGCTGCTTCCCAGCAAGACCTTTTTCATCCGCTCAGCCTCCGCGCTGAGCGGACGGCTTTCCGGCCAGGCGATGAAATAGCCTTTGCCGGTGGCAAGCTCACCCTGGCTGAGCGGGACAAGATCGCCCGCGGCGATCTCTTCGTGAAGCAATGGCAGCCCCCCTAGCGCGAGCCCCTGCCCTTTCAGCGCCCGTCCGATGGACTGGTTGTAGCTGGTGCAATCCTGCCTCGGCCAGGACAGGAACTCACTGCGCCCGCTGCGCTGGATCCATCCCGGCCAGTCAATCCAGTTCGGTGCCAGGCGCGGGTAATGAAGCAACGGCGTCGGCGCGTCGTCATCCCCTGTCTGAATGGCCGAAATGACGTCGGGCGCGCCGACCGGGACGACAACTTCCTCAAACAGCAACTCGGATGTCCATCCCGGAAACCGGCCATCGCCATGGAGAACGACAAGATCGTGCTCGGATCGCAGCAGGTCGCCTAAATCATCCACGGTCGACAGGTTGAACAGACAGGCCTCATCCGACAGCGCAAATTCCTTCAGCTTCGGCTGCAGCCAGAAGGCTGCCAATGCCGTGACGGAGGCGATCCGGACAACGGGCTGGCTGGGCACCTTGAGTGCGCGCAGCGCCTGATCGAGATAGTCGAGCGTCATGCCGGCCTTGTCGGCGAGATAAAGGCCCGCTTCCGTCGGCACCAGGCGGCGCCCGGCCCTTTCGAACAGCTCCACGCCGAGCCAATCCTCCAGCCGCCGAATACGTTTGCTGACCGCTGCCTGGGTCACAAACAACTCATCGGCCGCATCAGTGAAACTCTGATGCCGCATGGCGGCTTCAAAAAAGACCAGCGTGTCGAGTGGCGGCAAGGATTTCCGAAAACCATACATTCCAGAAAGTTATCTCAATTCCGGACTTTTTCAATTGTTCCAAGATCTACAGGACCTGTCATCATTCCTGAAAGGACAATGGAGCACTTTCAGATGGCTGAACTGGACTGGCATGCAGAGCGCAGTGATCTTGATGGACTGGCGCAACTGGACCGGGCTCCGGCCAATGACGATATCGATCTCGTCGCCGTGCGTGGCTACAGGCAGACGCGGGTGCGTCAGCAAATGGCAGAATACGAGGTCGATGCCGTCATCCTGTCGGATCCCGTCAACATCCGCTACGCGACCGGGACACGCAACATGCAGGTCTTCTCCATGCGCAACGCGCCGTCGCGCTACCTGCTGATGACACAGACCCGAGCGATCCTGTTCGAGTTTACCGGTTGCCTGCATCTCGGTGAAGGTTTTGAAACGGTCGATGAAGTCCGCCCCTCCAGAACTGCCAGTTTCGTAGCTGCCGGTCCGCACATAGCGGACCGGGAACGCGCATGGGCCGCAGAGATGGCCGATACGATCCGGGAGCTGACCGGCGAAACCCGGGCCGTGGTCGGCGTGGAACGTCTCAACGCTGGCGCAGCGATCGCGTTGAAAGAGGCAGGCCTTCACGTTGTCGATGCCCAGCAGCCGGTCGAAAGGGCTCGGGCAATCAAGTCTCCCGAAGAGATGAAATGCGTGATCGCCTCGCTGCGCGCCACGGAAATCGGGGTTGGCAAGCTGCGCGCCGCAATCCGCCCCGGACTGACCGAAGCCGAACTCTGGTCGGTTCTGCACAAGTCCATCATCGAGCAGAACGGGGATTACGTCGAAACCCGGCTGCTGAATGCCGGCGCACGCACCAATCCCTGGTTCCAGGAGACCTCTGACAATGTCATCGGAGCCAATGAACTGATCGCGCTCGACACGGATGTCGTTGGCTGCCACGGCTACTATGCCGATTTCTCGCGCACGTTCCATTCCGGTCCCGATCAGCCTACGGATCTTCAGAAGGAACTCTACAAGGTTGCCCATGAGCAGGTGCACCACAATATGGGCATCCTGAAACCCGGCATGAGTTTCCGCGATTATGCCGACCGGGCCTGGGACATTCCGGACAAATACTATGCCCACCGCTACTATCTTTCAGCCCATGGCTGCGGCATGACAGGCGAATACCCCTACCTCTATCACCACGGAGATTTTCCGGATGCAGGATATGACGGCACCATCGAGCCGGGCATGACACTTTGTGTGGAAAGCTTCATCGGCGAAGACGGCGGCAGGGAAGGCGTCAAGCTGGAACAGCAGGTTCTCATCACGGAGACGGGGGTTGATCTCTTGTCCGAGTTCCCCTTCGAAGAAGCCTTGTTGGTATAATCCGCGGCAATCTGAAGAAATTGCAGGATTGCCCTTAACAAATGCTCCCGGCCAACCTATTTGATCGTAAGATTGCGATGGATCAGGTCAGTCTGCACTCCATCCATGCATCTGATCCATGAATAGTCTTGCGGAGACCCGCCCATGAGCGATCCAACCTACACACCGCCGAAAGTCTGGACCTGGGAAGAACCCAGCGGAGGCCAGTGGGCCAGCATCAACCGTCCGGTTTCCGGGGCGACACACGAGAAGGATCTCCCGGTCGGCAAACATCCGCTGCAACTCTATTCCCTGGCTACGCCCAACGGCGTCAAGGTCACGATCATGCTGGAAGAACTGCTGGCGCTCGGGCACAAGGACGCCGAGTATGATGCCTGGCTGATCAAGATCGGTGAAGGCGATCAGTTCTCCAGCGGCTTTGTCGGTGCCAATCCGAATTCCAAGATCCCGGCGCTTGTTGACCGGTCCACAGAAACACCGACCCGCGTCTTTGAATCCGGTTCCATCCTTCTTTACCTCGCCGAAAAATTCGGAGAGTTCCTGCCAAAAGATCCAGCCAAGCGGACGGAAACGCTCAACTGGCTGTTCTGGCAGATGGGCTCGGCTCCTTATCTCGGCGGTGGCTTCGGCCATTTCTATGCTTACGCGCCGGAGAAGTTCGAATATCCGATCGACCGCTTCGCCATGGAAACGAAACGCCAGCTGCATGTGCTCGACACTGCTCTGGCGGACCGCCCCTATATTGCCGGTGATGACTATTCCATCGCCGACATGGCGATCTTCCCCTGGTATGGCGGCATGGTGCTTGGCCGCGCTTATGACGCAGCCGAGTTCCTGTCGGTCCACGAATACAAGAACCTGCTTGCGTGGGCCGAAAAGATCGATGCCCGCCCGGCCGTTATCCGCGGGCGCAAGGTCAACAAGACCTGGGGCGAGGATCACGAACAGGTTCCGGAGCGTCATGACGCCGCAGATCTGGATGCCAAGGCAGCCGTGGAAAACGCGGCAGAATAATTTCAGTTGGAGATGGGCGGTCGCTTTGCCGCCCGTCTCCCAAAATGTTCACACGATTAAAAATTAGGCATTTGATCCAACTATTTACCCCCAGGGGGTAAAAATTACTAATTCCGGAGCGTTTGCGAGTATTCCGGCTCAGCAACTCCAATCCCTTCAGAATCCGACGCGCGAATTGCGCCCCGCCATTGATATTTATTTCGGGCTGCTCTCAGGGTGCAGTGCGGTAATACCGTGCAAATTAAGAGCAAACACACCTTGTCATAAGTATTTTTTTCGTCTCTAAATTCGCTACACGTTTGCGGGGGAGCGGGCGCTGCGGGGGAAATTCGTTTCACCGGACCTGTCGCTTGCCTTCCGTTTGAGGCCAATTCCTCATCACCTTGTGGGAGCGACGAATGCCAGAAGCCCTGATAATCGGCACGCCGAAGGAAACATTCCCCGGCGAGAATCGCGTGGCGATGACCCCGGAGTCCGCCAAGCAACTCCAGAAACTCGGATATGCCTGCATCGTGCAGAGCGGAGCCGGCAAGGCAGCCGGATTTTCCGACGAAGCCTATCAGGAAGCCGGTGTCGAGATCGTCAAGACGGCTCCGAGCCTCTGGAAAAAAGCCGATATTGTCACCAAGGTGCGCCAGCCGGACGACAAGGAACTGGGCTATCTGACCGAAGGCAAGACGCTGATCTCCTTCTTCAATCCGGGTGGCAACGAAACCGGAATGGAGACCGCGAAATCGGCCGGCGCCAACGTGATCGCCATGGAAATGGTGCCGCGCATCTCCCGCGCCCAGAAAATGGACGCCCTGTCGTCCATGGCCAACATTGCCGGCTATCGCGCAGTCATTGAGGCCGGCAACAATTTCGGCCGCTTCTTCACCGGCCAGATCACGGCAGCCGGCAAGGTGCCCCCGGCCAAGGTGCTCGTCGTCGGTGCCGGTGTTGCCGGCCTTGCCGCCATCGGCACATCAACCTCCCTCGGTGCCATCACCTATGCCTTCGACGTCCGGCCGGAAGTGGCCGAACAGGTCGAATCCATGGGCGCTGAATTCGTCTACCTGGATTTCGAGGAAGAACAGCAGGACGGCGCCGCATCCGGCGGCTATGCCAGCGTCTCCTCGCCCGAGTTCCGGGAAGCACAGCTTGCCAAGTTCCGCGAGCTGGCGCCGGAGATGGACATCGTCATCACGACCGCGCTGATCCCGAACCGGGAAGCGCCGAAGCTCTGGCTGGAAGACATGGTGAAGGCCATGAAGCCGGGTTCGGTGATCGTTGACCTTGCCGCTGAAAAGGGTGGCAATGTCGATGGCACGGAAATGGACAAGAAAGTGGTGACCGACAATGGCGTCACCATCATCGGCTACACCGACTTCCCCTCGCGCATGGCAAGCCAGTCGTCGACGCTCTATGCCACCAACATCCGTCACATGATGACCGATCTGACGCCTGACAAGGACGGTCAGCTCAATCACAACATGGAAGACGACGTCATCCGCGGTGCCACGGTCACCTACAAGGGCGAGATCACCTTCCCGCCCCCACCGCCCAAGGTGCAGGCCATCGCGGCAAAGTCGAAGGAAAAGCCGAAGGAACTGACGCCAGAGGAAAAGCGCGCCGCGGAAGTCGCCGCGTTCAAGGCACAGACCAAGCAGCAAGTCACCCTGCTGGCCATCGGCGGCCTCCTGATGTTCCTGGTCGGCCTCGTCGCGCCGGCAAGCTTCATGCAGCACTTTATCGTCTTTGTGCTGGCCGTGTTCGTTGGCTTCCAGGTGATCTGGAATGTCAGCCACTCGCTGCACACCCCTCTCATGGCGATCACCAACGCGATTTCCTCGATCATCATCCTCGGCGCCCTGATGCAGATCGGCTCCGGCTCCTTCCTGGTGATCCTGCTCGCGGCGCTCAGCATCTTCATGGCCGGAATCAACATCTTCGGCGGTTTCCTAGTCACCCGGCGCATGCTCGCCATGTTCCAGAAATCCTAAGGGGGGCCGAGAGATGGAATTCGGTTTCACGACTGCCGTCTACGTTGTTGCGGCTGTTCTCTTCATTCTCTCGCTGGGTGGTCTCTCCGGTGAGGAAAGTGCAAAACGCGCCGTCTGGTATGGCATTGTCGGCATGGCCCTGGCCGTTGCCGCAACCCTGATCGGACCCGGCTCCGGCCTCTGGTACCTGTCGATCATTCTGATCGCAGCCGGCGGCATCATCGGCTATTACGTCGCCCAGAAAGTCCAGATGACCGAGATGCCGCAGCTGGTTGCCGCCATGCACTCGCTCGTCGGTCTGGCCGCCGTCTTTGTCGGCTTCAACGCCTATATCGAACTCATCCGCGTCAACGGCATGAGCGAAGAGGAGCGGCATGCGCTGGAAGGCTTTGCCGCCATCCTGGCGCACAAGACCCCGATCGAGCAGTCAATCCTGCGGGTGGAAGTGTTCCTCGGCGTCTTCATCGGTGCGGTGACCTTCACCGGGTCCGTGATCGCCTTTGGCAAGCTGGCCGGCAAGGTGACGTCAAAGGCTGAAAAGCTGCCAGGCGGACACATGCTGAATGCCGGCGCAGCCGTGCTCAGCGTCATCCTGCTGCTCTTGTTCCTGAACGGGGCCGGCATCTGGACGCTGATCCTGATGACCCTCCTGGCCTTCTTCATCGGTTACCACCTGATCATGGGCATCGGCGGTGCCGACATGCCGGTGGTGGTGTCGATGCTGAACTCCTATTCGGGCTGGGCCGCGGCCGCCATCGGCTTCTCGCTCGGCAACGATCTCCTGATCGTCGTCGGTGCGCTGGTCGGCTCCTCCGGTGCGATCCTGTCCTACATCATGTGCAAGGCGATGAACCGCTCGTTCATTTCCGTCATTCTCGGCGGTTTCGGCAACACGGCCGGGCCGGCCATGGAAGTGGAAGGCGAACAGATCGCCATCGACAGCGACGGCGTCGTGGCCGCTCTGGAAGATGCCGACAGCGTCATCATCGTTCCGGGCTACGGCATGGCGGTCGCCCAGGCGCAGCAGAATGTCGCCGAACTGACCCGGCGCCTGCGCGCCAAGGGCAAGGAAGTGCGCTTTGCGATCCACCCTGTCGCCGGCCGGCTTCCGGGCCACATGAACGTGCTTCTGGCCGAAGCCAAGGTGCCGTATGACATCGTTCTGGAGATGGACGAGATCAACGAGGACTTCCCGGAAACGGATGTCGCCATCGTCATCGGCTCCAACGACATCGTCAATCCGGCGGCCCAGGAAGATCCGAACTCCCCGATTGCCGGCATGCCGGTCCTGGAAGTCTGGAAATCCAAGCAGGTGTTCGTCTCCAAGCGCGGTCAGGGTACCGGTTATTCCGGCATCGAGAACCCGCTGTTCTACAAGGAGAACACGCGCATGTACTACGGCGATGCCAAGGCAAGCCTCGACAAGCTGCTGACCCAGATCAGCTAGGCCCTCTCAGGCCTGAACAAACAAAAGCCCTCCCGGGAGACCGGGAGGGCTTTTTTGTCGCGAAGCTCAATCTCTCCATCGTCATTCCGGACAAGTGCAACTTTGGTTGCGCGCAGATCCGGAACCCAGACATCAGCGTGAGCACAGCGAACTTACTTTTCAGGCGAAATCAATTCGGTGTGCCTTCAGCACAAACATCTCTGGGTTCCGGATAAGCGTTCGGCTGCGCCTCACTTGTCCGGAATGATAATCGAGAGAGTGGGAGCAGACTGAAACTCAAGCGCTCAGCCGCGCCCCGTCCTGGTCGAAATAGTAGGACTTGCCCTCCGAGATACCGAAGCTCAGTTCGCTGCCCGGTTCAACGGCATGCTGACCGAAGAGGCGCGCGGTGATCTGGTGATCCTTGACCCGGGCGATCACATTGGTGTCGCCGCCCAGTTGCTCCACGTGCTGGACAGAGGCCTTGAGAACGCCCTGATCGGTCAGGAAAAGATCTTCGGGGCGCACGCCAAGGGTCCGATCGTCGCCTTCACTGACCAGGCCTGCCGGCAGGAAATTCATGGCCGGGGAGCCGAGGAAACCGGCGACGAACTTGTTGGCCGGGTTGTTGTAAAGCTCCATCGGGCTGCCGACCTGCTCGATCCGCCCAGCCCGCAGGACCACGATCTTGTCGGCCAGCGTCATGGCTTCCGACTGGTCATGGGTGACATAGATCATCGAGGTCTTCAGCTGCTGATGCAGGTTGGCAATTTCCAGGCGCGTGTTCATGCGCAGCGCCGCGTCGAGGTTGGAAAGTGGTTCATCGAACAGAAACAGTTTCGGGTGCCGCACGATGGCCCGGCCGATGGCGACACGCTGACGCTGGCCGCCGGAGAGCTCGGACGGATAACGGTCCAGATACTCTTCCAGGTTCAGCATGCGGGTCGCTTCGGCAACCCGCTGCTCGATGATTTCCTTGCTCTGGCGCTCCTGTTTCAGGGCCAGCGTCATGTTGTTGCGCACGTTGAGATGGGGATAAAGCGCGTAGCTCTGGAACACCATGGCGATGCCACGTTTCGACGGCGGCGTGGTGTTGACCACTTCACCGCCAATCTGCACCTCGCCGGAGGAGACATCCTCCAGGCCGGCAATCACCCGCAGCAAAGTGGACTTGCCGCAGCCAGACGGGCCGACAAACACGACAAACTCGCCGTCTTCGACATCCAGATTTATGTCCTTCAGAACATGAACAGCGCCAAAGGACTTATTGACATTGGTCAGGGTCAGCGCCGTCATGGCGTTTGCTCCTTTAAGGTAACGGATTGTCCGGTGCGGATGCTCTCGTCGGCCGCCAGGCAGATCGCCAGCGACTTGACGGCATCCTGCATGTGCCGGGTGAGATCGATGTCTTCGGAGATAGCGCGCAGCATGAAGGCCTGCTCCGCGTCGCAAAGGTCCTGGTGGCCAGGTTCCCCCGGCAGATCGATGCGATTGTCGCCATCCGGCCGGTGAACCAGAAGACCGCCGACCCGGGTATGACCGTCGACATCCGACGAGGCGCCCTTGTCGTCCTCGACAATCGAGACGGATCCCGCCGGAGAGACCACGTCTTTCACGAAGAAGGCCGTCTCGGACATCATCGGGCCCCAGCCGGCTTCATACCAGCCGACGGAGCCGTCATCGAAGCTCACCTGAAACTGGCCGTAATTGTACATGTCGGTGGCGATTTCGTCGGACAGGCGCAGCCCCATGCCATGCACCTTGACGGGGTCCGCATCGGTGATCTGACACCAGACATCGACATAATGCACGCCGCAATCGACGATCGGGGCCGTTGTCTCCATCAATGCCTTGTGGGTCTCCCACTCGGCGCCTGAACTCTGCTGGTTGAGGTTCATGCGGAAGACATAAGGCCCGCCGAGCTTGCGCGCTTCCTCGATCAGGCGCACCCAGGAGGGGTGATGGCGCAGGATATAGCCAACCACCAGCTTGCGTCCGGTTTGCCTGGCGCAGGCGACCACCCTTTGCGCATCGGCAACAGTGGTTGCCAATGGCTTTTCGACAAAGACATGCGCCCCCGCCTCCATCGCTGCAACAGCGTAGTCAGCATGCGTGTCGGAATAGGTCGCAATCACCACCAGGTCCGGCTGCGCCGTTGCCAGGGCTTCCCGGAAATCGGTGAAGACCGGGTACCCTGCCAGCTCCGGGTGTTTGACCACGCCGGAGCGGTTGACGAGGCCGACAATGTCGGCCGCGTCCTGCCTGTGATGGGCAAGCGCGTGGGACAGCCCCATATTGCCGAGGCCTGCGACCAGGACCCTCGTCATTTGACCGCCCCGGACGTAATGCCGCGGATCAGCTGCCTGGAGAAGATCACATAAAGGATTAGCACTGGCAGGATGGCCATGGACAGGGCCGACAGGACCGCGTTCCAGTCCGTCACGAACTGGCCGATAAAGACCTGGCTGCCAAGCGTCAGCGTCTTGGTCTCTTCGGACGGTGCCAGGATCAGCGGGAACCAGAGATCGTTCCAGATCGGGATCATGTTGAAGACGGCGACCGTCGCCATGGCCGGCCGCACCAGCGGCAGAACGAGACGGAAGAAGATCGTGTATTCGGACAGTCCGTCGATGCGCCCGGCATTCTTCAGGTCTTCCGACACCTGCCTCATGAACTCGCTCAGGATGAACACCGCCAGCGGCAAGCCTTGCGCCGTGTAGACCAGGATCAGTGCCGTCAGCGTGTTGACCAGGCCCGTTGCCACCATCATTTCCAGGATGGCGACCGTGCCGATGCGGATCGGGATCATGATGCCGAGCGCCAGGTAAAGGCCCATCAGCATGTTGCCCTTGAAGCGGTATTCGCTGATGGCAAAGGCGGCCATCGCCCCGAACAGCAGGATGAAGAACAGCGACGCCACAGTGACGATCATGGAGTTCTGGAAATAGAGGAAGAAATCCCCCTGTTTCATCACCGTCTGATAGCCGATCATCGAAAAACTGTCGGCATTCGGCAGCGCCAGCGGCTCGCGGAAGATCGCCTTGCGTGTCTTGAAGCTGTTGATCAGGATCACGAAGACCGGGAACAGAGCGATCAGCGTGTAGAGGATCAGCGCGCCGTGCATGGCGGCCGTGTTGAACGGATTGGTCCGTGCCTTATGCATGTCCTGCCCTCCCCGTCACAACTGGTATCTGCGCATCCGGGTCTGGATGCCGAAGAGATAGATGCAGACCCCCACCAGGATGATCGCGAACATGGCACTGGCAATGGCCGACCCCATGTAGGGATCCCCCAGCTGCAGCTGGAAGCCGAAGAAGGTTCGGTACATGAAGGTGCCAAGAATATCGGTCGAGAAATCCGGTCCCGCCAATGCCCCTTGCGAGGTGTAGATCAGGTCGAAGGCATTGAAGTTGCCGACAAAAGTCAGGATCGAGATGATGCCGATCGACGGCAGGATCAGCGGCAGCTTGATCTTCCAGAAGGCCGACATGCCGGTGATGCCGTCGATTTCCCCCGCTTCCAGAACCTCTTCGGGAATGGACAGAAGTGCGGCATAGATCAGCATCATCGGGATACCCACAAACTGCCAGACGGAGATGAGCGACAGCGTGGTCAGGGCGTATTCTTCCTTGCCGAGCCAAGGGGCGAACAGCGACTTGAGTCCGACCGCGTCCAGCATGGACGGGGCAATGCCCCAGATCGGTGACAGGATCAGCTTCCAGGCAAAACCGACAATCACAAAGGAGAGGATGGTCGGAATGAAGATCGCCGAGCGATAGAAAGCCGCAAAACGCAGGCGCGGATGGCTCAGGATCGCGGCAAGCGCGATGCCGATCGGGTTCTGCACCAGCATGTGGATCAGGAAGAACCAGAAATTGTTGCCAAGGGCATTCCAGAACTGGTCCGCCCAGATGGGGTCCCCGAGCAGGGTGTAGAAATTCTGCAGGCCGACAAACACGCGCTCCTGGTCGATCTTGCTGTAAAGCGCAAGCCGAAGGGTGTTGAACAGCGGAAAGATCATCACGGCCGTGTAGACCAGGACTGCTGGTGCCAGAAACACGACAATGTGCCAGCGGAAGCGGGGCTTGCTCATCTTAAGCTCCGAGGTCTCCGGTAAAACGAACCCGGACAGACACTGTCTGTCCGGGCGATAGGTTTGACAAGCCGATTATTGATGCGGCTCGTACCAGCTGGCCAGGCCTTCCTGCAGCTTCTGACCGAGGGCTTCCGGTGTATCGGTTCCCTTGATGGCCGCTGCAGATGCACCCCAGGTCTCGTTTTCGAGGTTCGGAGTGCCGCGCGAAAGGATCTGGTACGTGGAGCGGATGGTGCTTTCGCACTCGCCGCGCCAGCTGACGAATTCCTTGGCAAGCGGATCGTCCAGCTCAACCGGAGCCTTGGACAGCGGGAAGAAGCCCGGCAGCGCGTTGCCGAAGATGCTGGCAAATTCCGGCGAAGCCACCCAGGCAAGGAACGTCTTGGCGGCTTCCGGATGCGCGGTCTTGGCATTCATGCCGATACCGATATCCGTGTGGTCGGAGATGTAGCAGGTGTCGCCTTCGTATTGAACCGGCGGCTTGAAAGCCCCCATTTCGAAGTCGGCCTGCGCATTAAAGCCAGAGATTTCCCAGCTACCAGCCGGATAAACGGCGGCACGACCAAGCGTGAAGATGTTCTGGCTGTCCGGATAGGTCTGGGCTTCGTAACCGTCGCCGAGATATTCGGCCCACCGTGCCAGGGTCCGGTAAGGTGCAACCCACGGCTCGTCGGTCAGCTTCTGCACGCCGAGGAGCAGAGCCTGACGGCCGGTTTCGCCCTTCCAGTAGTTCGGACCAATGTTCTGGTAGCCCATCGTGGCCGCTTCCCACTGGTCATTGGTGCCCATGGCCATCGGGATATAGGTGCCGTCTTCCTTGAACCGGTCGAGGGCTGCGAAGAACTCGGCTTCGGTGGTCGGGACTTCAACGCCGACTTCCTCGAACGCATCCTTGTTGTAGATGAAACCGTGAATGACGGATGCCATCGGAACACAGAAGCTGGCCGTGCCATCGTCGCTCTGCCAGGCGGCCTTGGCGACGTCAGAGAAGTTGCCCATGGCTTCCATGTCGGACAGGTCGGCAAGGTGACCTGCATCATAAAGAGCCAGGGAAGCATCGAACGGGCGACAGGTGATCAGGTCGCCAGCAGACCCGGCGTCCAGCTTGGAGTTCAGAGCGGCGTTGTATTCCGTCGGTGCGGACGGGGTGAATTTCAGCTTGATGCCCGGGTGGCTGGCTTCAAAGGCCGGAATGATCTTGTCCTGCCACAGGGCCAGGTCGTCATTGCGCCAGCTTTCGATGGTCAGGGTGACATCTTCCGCATAGGCGGCCGACGTGAAAAGAGCGGTGCTGGCCAGGGCCAGTGCTAGGAATTTCCGTTTCATGTGACTCCTCCGAAAAGCTCATCCGTTATGGACGCCTCCAAAAGTTGCTGCCCGGCGATCGAATTGGCACCTGCGAACCCGCCTCCTCAGAAGCTGCCACGCTCTTGCCAACTCTTGTTATACGCCGGATGCAAGACAACCGCGCCGAAGGACGCTGCGCCCTCCTGCTGACCATATATAATACCTATTTGATACCACTTGTCGACCTATTAGTTTGTTTTTATGAAAATCATTTCTCTCTCGTGATTTTCGTCAAAATACGCCATTATTGGTAGTATATTGGCATTGTTTTTGCCGCTATTTTCGTCAAAAGGTATGATTTTTCAAATGATTCAGAGGTCCTGCGCCCGCCGAAATACGGGCGGTTGGCATAGTCTTGAAAAAAAATCGGCGAGCCCGCTTCAAATCCTCGAAACCGGTCATTTTCTGTATGGCTCGCGCTTGGCGCCTCGTCTTGAAATCCAGGAATTCCAAGGCCCTTCGCCCCTTGGCCTGTCTCAACGGCGACGAATAGGTAAAATGAAACAGGCCGCCCGGAGGCGGCCTGCCAGTCATGTCTGTGCTGGGAAATCAGGCAAACTTCTTGATTTCACCGGATTTCAATCGGCTCAGATAGCTGTTGAGCTCTTTCTTGACGATCGGCATCAGGGCGTACAGCGCGATGATGTTGACCACCGCCATGGCAAAGATCGCAGCGTCCGAGAAATCGATCACCGGGCCAAGGCTGGCGGCAGCGCCGATCACCACGAAGATGCAGAACAGGATCTTGAACACCAGTTCCTTGGCCTTGCCTTCACCAAAGAGGAAGGTCCAGGCCTTCAGGCCGTAATAGGACCAGCTGATCATGGTGGAGAAGGCGAACAGAACAACGGCGATCGCCAGCACGTACTGGAACCAGCCGAAGGCGGAGGAGAACGCCGCAGATGTCAGCGCGACACCCGAGTTGCCGTCAACCGTCTGAATGGCCGAACCGCCCTCGTTGAGAAGGTAAAGCCCCGTGTTCGGGTCGGACACCAACTGACCGGTGATAATGATCACCAGCGCGGTCATGGTACAGATGACGACCGTGTCGATGAAAGGCTCCAGAAGGGAGACAAACCCTTCCGTGATCGGCTCCTTGGTACGCACTGCGGAGTGCGCGATGGCGGCGGAACCGACGCCGGCTTCGTTGGAGAAAGCCGCCCGCTTGAAGCCCTGGATCAGAGCACCGACCATGCCACCGGCGACGCCGAGACCTGTGAAAGCACCATCAATGATCTGGCCGAAGGCCCAACCGATCTTGTCGGCGTTCATCCCGATGATCACCAGAGCAGTGAGCACGTAAAGGATGCCCATGAACGGCACAACCTTTTCGGTCACCGACGCGATTGACTTCAAACCTCCGACAATCACGGCAAAAACGATCCCGGCAAAGACGAGCCCCGTGATCCAGCCCGGATAGTCACCAACGACATTGGCGATTTGGGCGTGCGCCTGGTTGGCCTGGAACATGTTGCCGCCACCCAGCGCCCCAAGGATACAGAAGATCGCGAACAGAACCGCCAGGAACTTGCCGGCCGGCAGGCCGCGTTCCTCAAAGCCCTTGGTCATGTAATACATGGGACCACCGGACACGGTGCCGTCTGCGTATTCGTTGCGGTACTTTACCCCGAGCGTACACTCCGTGAACTTGGACGCCATGCCCATGAGGCCGGCAAGGATCATCCAGAAGGTCGCACCTGGCCCGCCAATACCGACAGCGACGGCAACACCCGCGATATTCCCCAGACCGACGGTGCCGGACAAGGCAGTGGCCAAAGCCTGAAAGTGACTGACCTCCCCGGCATCATTCGGGTCGGAGTATTCCCCCTTCACCAGAGCGATGGAATGCGGAAAGGCCCGGAACTGGATGAAACCGAAATAGAGCGTGAACACCGTGGCTGCCACCACGAGCCAGGCCACGATCCACGGGAAGGATGTTCCGGGAAACGGGCTGAAGATAAAGCTGACGAACCAGCCGGTGGAGCTGGCGAAAAGGGCGTTGACCTGTTCGTCGATCGACTGGGCCATCGCAGGCGCACTTGCGCATAGCATGGCCGTTGCGGCGAAAGCCGCAGTGCTGATTTTCTTCATTTGGAAATCGCCTCTGGAAGCTTACGGAACAATGGTGACGGGCACGGGCGCTGCCTGGGCCAGGCTGCCGGCGACCGAACCGAAGATGCGGGTGGACAGGCTGGAATGGCCGGTCCGGCCGATCACCAGGTGCTCCACGCCTTCATCCTCGGCAATCTTGATCAAGGTTTCCGCGATGTGGCCGTAGCGCAGCTCCGTTGTGACCTCCAGGCCGCTGCCGGCCAGTTTCTCGACGACCGGGGCCAGCACCGCGGTTTCCGCGCGCTGCAGTTCTTCGGTACGCCGCTTGTGGCGTTCCTCAATTTCCGTAGGTGTCAGGAAGGTATAGGGCGACCATTCCAGTACATGGGCAATCACGAGCCCCGCTCCACTGGCCTTTGCAAGACCAACTGCGAATTCCAGCGCGTTTGCGCCGCTTTTGCTGCCGTCATATCCGACGACGATCCTCTTCGACATGATTATGTTCCCCTGTCATACGGCTTTTTGCCGTAAGGGAAATTTACCTTGCTAAGATTCACAAAAGTTCTCGAATTTCGACGAGATTGAGATATTTTATGAATAATTATCGAATTTGATCTCCTTTTTCGGAAATTTTCTCATGGATGCGCTCGATCAGAAAATTCTTACAGCTTTGCAGAAAGACAGCCGGATCTCGATGGCCAAGTTGTCGGAACTCGTCGGCTTGTCCCTTTCAGCATGCCACCGCAGGGTCAAGTTGCTGGAGACCAACGGCATCATCTCCGGATACACGGTCCGTGTGGACCGTTCTGCTCTTAACCTGGAAATCCAGGTGTTTATCGAGGTGAAACTGACCAGCCAGCGCAAGGGCGACATCACCGCATTCGAAAAAGCGATCGAACGCATGCCTGAGGTACTCGAATGTCACTTGATCTCGGGCGAATTCGACTATCTGATCCGCCTCATCACCAAAAACACTGCCGCTTATGAAAATCTCTACCGCAACCGCCTGTCCCAGATCCCGAGCGTTTCTCAGATGAAAACCCTTCTCAGCCTATCAACGGTCAAGGAATTCCGCGGACTGCACCTGGAGCAGTGAAAGACAACGCCGCCCTTCGACCAGCCTCTCCTGAAGCAGTGCGGACTACCGTTTCAATCGCTGAGCCGTTATCAATTTGCGACGGGTCAACACACAGGGTCTCAAATGAAGTTTCTGGTTTTTCTCGGTTCGGAACGCGACAGCACTCCGCCGCGCCCTGCCCGGCTTGGGCTACGCGTCGCGAAAGCCTGCGAACGCCGGCTGTCCGCGACCGGAACGGACACGCATTTGGTTGACCCGCTGGAAATCGACCTGCCTCAACCTTTCAAGCCGCAATTTGCCTACGCAAAGGGCAAGGCACCGGACCAGCTCGACGACCTGGCCAGACAGATCATGGAAGCAGACGGCTATGTGATGGTGAGCCCGGAATACAATCATTCCATGTCGCCAGCGCTAGCCCATCTGCTCAACCACTTCGGCAGTTCGCTGTTTTCCTATAAACCGAGCGCGATCGTGACTTATTCCGCCGGCCAGTGGGGCGGTGCCAGGGCCGCCGTCAACATGCGCACCTATCTTTCCGAGCTCGGCTGCCTGCCGGTCTCCGCCATGGTGCATGTGCCGAAAGCCCAGGAGGTGTTCGACGACGCGGGTAACTACGCCGCTTCTGTCGACGCTGACCAGTGGGACAGTTACCTCGATCGGACTTTCCAGCAGCTCTTCTGGTGGAGCAGCGCTGCCAGGGAGCAGCGGCAATCCGGCTCGCAGGAGAGACCGGAGGCGTTCACAAGAACCCCATCGCAGAGAAATGCCCCCTGACGGGAACGGTTTGAAGCGGCTGGCGGTCTCCTGCCCGGTCTTCAGCAAAGGTGAACGCTGAAACTTCCGAACAGGCAGTGCTTCTGGTCTGCGGCAAAAGGTTTTCTTCGGCAGTTGCGACCTGCAGGTGTACACTTGCCCTGAGTGTCTCCGAGGTTTTGAGGTGGTGCCGTGGTCCGACGTTCCGCATTAGCAATACCGATCCTGGCTCTGCTTCAGACCGGCGCCCTTGCCCAGCAGGCCTCACCGCCATTTCAGCCAAGCACCGATCAGGGACTTTTCCTGATCGTCACCGATATCCATTTCGATCCGTTCACGGACGCCAGTCTTGTTCCGCAACTGGACCAGAGCCCGGTGTCGGACTGGTCCTCGATCTTCACGAGGGGAACTGGCGGCATTCAGGGCTACGGCAAGGATGCCGGCCATGATCTGATGGTTTCAGCGTTCAACGCCGCAGCGGCACTGGGTCTGACCTATGATTATGTGCTCTATACCGGCGATTACCTGAGCCACGGGTTCAACGAAAAGTATCAGGCCACCGCGGGACCATCGCCACAGGGTGTCGAACCATTCGCCGTCAAGACGGCGCAATATGTCTCACGGCTGATCGGTGAAACCTTCGACGATATTCCCGTTTTCGGCGTTCTGGGCAACACCGATTCCGCCTGTGGCGATTATGAGATTGCCCCTGGCGGCGCCTTTCTTGCCGGCCTTCAGGAGCAATGGGCGGCGCTCAGCCACCAGCCGACGCGCTTTCATGATTTCCCGCAAGGCGGCGCCTACAAGACTGCCCACCCGACGCTCGCCGACACGGACCTCATCGCGCTCAACAACATCTTCTGGACGCCGCGCTATTCGGACAGGTGCAATCCAGACGGAGGCGATCCGGGCGCTCAGATGATGTCCTGGCTGGAGCAGCAGATTGCAGACACCCACAAGGCCGGCCGTAAGGCTCAGCTCTTGTTGCATGTGCCGCCCGGGATCAACGCCTATTCGACCACACATGGGAAAGGCACATGCGACGCGACGATCAGCCCGTTCTGGCGCGCCCCCTTCCCGTCCGACTTTCAGCAGCTGATGCAACGCTATGCCGGTGTCGTGACCTACAGCTTCTCCGGCCACACCCACATGGACAGTTTCGCGGTCATCGCGGACGGTGACGGGGCGCCGCTGATCGCCAGCCAGATCACGCCGGCGGTCAGTCCGATCTTTGGCAACAACCCGGCCTTTGCCGTTTTCCTCTATGACCGGACGAGCGGTGATATTGATGATTCAGCGACATACTATCTGAGCAATCTGGCAGGGGCCGCAACCGGTGAGGACCCGATCTGGCAGCTCGAATACCGCTATCGCGACACCTTCTCGCTTGCCGATTTGTCTCCTGCGAGCCGCGCGTCCCTGGCGGCAAGAATCAAGACCGACGAAGCGGTGCGTACACGCTTCAGCACCCTCTATACCGTATCGGCCACGGACGGACCGGTCACCGCTTCAAACTGGAAGGCTTATGCCTGCGCACAAAGTGCGATCGGTAGGGACGCCTACAAAACCTGCTATTGCGATAGCGACTAGACTGACAGCCCGTATTCACGCCGCCAGTCGACGTCCATCGGGGCCAAACAGATGGGTCTTTGCGAGATCAACCGCAATGCCGACGGGTTCACCCGATTTCAGGGGAAAGTGTCCGTGTTCGCGCACCAGCACCTGGCCGATACCGGGAACATGCGCATGGATGTTGGTGTCCGACCCCAGATGTTCGACCAGCTCGGCCCGCCCTGACAGATGCGCCGCGTCAGGAGCAACGATGTTGAGGTGTTCCGGGCGAACTCCTAGCTCGCTGGCGCGCTTCTGGCCTTCGGGCAGGCCGACTGTCAAAGACGTGCCATCCTTCAACTGGATGCCCTCGGCGGCCGGTTCGATCTCCAGAATGTTCATGGTTGGCGATCCTATGAACTGGGCGACGAACTTGTTGGCCGGCCGGTCATAAAGCTCCAGCGGTGTCCCGACTTGCTGGATGTCTCCGGCATTGAGCACGACTATCCGGTCAGCCAGGGTCAAGGCCTCCACCTGGTCGTGGGTGACATAGACCATCGTGGCCTTGAGACGCTGATGCAGCCTTGCGATTTCCAGGCGCATTTCCACCCGCAGCGCCGCATCCAGGTTGGAGAGCGGCTCATCAAACAGGAAAGCACTCGGATCGCGCACGATGGCACGTCCCATCGCGACACGCTGGCGCTGGCCCCCGGAGAGCTGCTTCGGCAGCCGTTCGGTCAGCTTTGTCAGGCCAAGCGTCTGCGCCGCCTGCCTGACCTTGCTGCCCCGTTCCTCGTTTGGCGCCTTCCGGATTTCCAGCGAAAACCCCATGTTCCGGGCGACATCCATATGCGGATAAAGCGCATAGGACTGGAATACCATGGCCATGTCCCGGTCGCGTGGCGGCACCTCGTTCATGCGCCGGCCATCGACCGTGAACTCGCCGCCGGTGATGGGCTCCAGCCCCGCGATCATGCGCAGCAATGTGGACTTGCCACAGCCCGAAGGCCCGACCAGGACAATGAACTCGCCATCCTCGATGGACAGGTTGATGTCGCGCATGACTTCAACGGAGCCATAGGATTTGGAAATGTTGGTGAGATCGATACGTGCCATCGAAAGTCCCTACCCTTTGACCGCGCCAGAGGTCAGCCCCTGGACCAGATAGCGCTGGATGAAGATGAAGAAGAGGCAGGACGGCACCAGCGCCAGCACGCCGGCGGCCATCATCTGGCCCCAGTCGACCGAGAATTTCGAAACGAAGGTCAGCAGTCCGACCGGGAAGGTCATTGTGTCGTTGGAATTGATCAGCATCAGCGCGAACAGCAGCTCGCTCCAGGCCGCCGTGAACACAAATCCGAGCGTCGCGCCGAGACCCGGCAGCGTCAGCGGCAGAATGATCTTGCGCAGCGCCTGAAAGCGGGTGCACCCGTCCATCATCCCGGCTTCTTCCAGGTCCTTCGGGATACCGTCGAAGAAGGACTGCATCAGGAACGTGGCGAAGGGAATGTTGAACGCCGTGTAGACGATGATCAGGCTGGTCAGCGAGTTGAGCAACCCGATTGCAGCCACGATCTTGTAGATCGGCGCGATGATCATCAGGAGGGGAAACATCTGGGTGATCAGCATCAACGCGATCACCAGCCGCTTGCCCCTGAAATCGAAGCGCGAGAAGGCGTACCCGGCTGCTGCTGCGATACAAGTGGTGATCGCGGCCGTGCCGAGCGAGACCACCAGGCTGTTTCGGAAATACGCAAGGAAATCCGTTGCGATCAGCACCGTGCTGAAATTCTCGAAGGTGAAGCGGCTCGGGAAGAGTGCCGTTCCCTCGGTGTAGATCAGCTTGTCCGGCGTGACCGCAATCTTGGCCAGCCAGTAGAGCGGGAACAGGGCAAAGGTGACGTAAAACGCCAGAGCCAGATATTTCCCGGTGACCGCCAGCGGCGAGCTTTTGCGAAGGGCGCTCATGGAGTGTCTCAGATCTTGACCAGCTTCCTGCGCAGAACCAGCAGGATGACGGCATAGAGCAGCAGCAGGGCCAGCAGCGCGACGGCGATGGCCGAGGCATAGCCGAAATCCAGTTTGCGGAAGGCGGTGGTGAAAATGTAGGTCGACAGGATCTGCGTGGAATTGGCAGGTCCGCCGCCGGTCATGACAAAGATGAGATCGGCAAAGTTTGCGATCCAGATCGTCCTCAGCATGACCGTGATGGCAATCATCGGTGCCAGGAAGGGCAGCGTGATCTTGGTGAAGGTCTGCCAGGTGGTGGCGCCGTCGATCTCCGCGGCCTCATAGAGTTCATGCGGGATGGACTGGAGCGCGGCCAGGAGCGTGATGGCAAAGAACGGAATGCCGAACCAGACATTGGCGGTGATCGGACCCCACATGGCCAGGTTCGGGTCCCCCAGGATGTTGAAGGGCTCGGACAGGATGCCGAGATCTGTCAGCCAGTGCGGAAGCGGACCGATGGTCGGATTGAAAAGCCAGGCCCAGGTCAGGGCGGAGAGAAAGGTCGGCACTGCCCATGGCAGAAACACCAGCGCCTGCACAAGCCGCTTGCCGTAGAAATGCGTGTTGAGCAGAAGCGCAAGACCAAGGCCCAGAAAGAACTGGAAGACAATGGAGCCGACGGTCCACCAGAAGGTGTTGGTCAGCGCCAACCAGAACTTGCGGTCGCTCCAGAGTGCCTGAAAGTTCTCGAACCCCACAAAGCCGGTCTGAAACGGACGCAGCAGATTGACCGCCTGGAAGGCATAGGAAATGCCGATCACCAGGGGAACCAGCATCACCAGTGCAATCAGGATGATTGCAGGCGAAATGTAGAGATAGGGCTCCACCAGATAGCTGAGATAGATGGAGCGCCGCGCCCGGGGTTTCCCGGGCGCGGCAGTGTCAATTGCGGTCATTGCGCGGCTTTCCAGCGGGCATATTCATCCGTCAGGAAGTCCGCCCATTGGTCAGCCACTTCCTGGGCGCTGATCTGGCCGAGCAACGCTTCCTGGCTGGTTTCCAGAGCGATGCTGTCGGCGAAGTAACCGAACTGTTCCAGATAGGTCGGCATGACGGTCGGGACATACTCGTCGCCGTTCAGGGTCTCGAACCAGCCCGCGAACTGTTCGGTCCTGAAGTGCGGGTCCTGCTCGGCGCCTTCGTGGATCGGAATGACACCGACGCGCTTGGCCCATTCCTTGTTGCTGTCCGGGCTGGACAGATGCGCGATCAGTTTCCAGGAGAGATCCTTGTCGGAGGTCGTATCGAACATGGACCAGCCGGCAAAGCCGATGGTCGGGAAGGCCTTGCCCGCCGGACCGACCGGCATCGGGATGACGGCAAAGTCCTCGGCGTCCATCCGCTCGGAGACCGCGATCAACGCATCCGGATCCTGATCAAGGAAGGCACAGGTGCCGGAATAGAAACCGGCAACGATCTCGTTGAAGCCCCAGCTGACCGCATCCTTCGGCGCATAACCGTTCTGATACATGTCGATCAGGAACTGGATGCCTTCCACGGATCCCGGCTGGTTGAGCGTGCTCTTGCCGTCTTCGTCAAAGAACGTGTTGCTGCCATTCATGGTGGCGGCCATCATGATCCAGCCATTGAGACCACCCGGCCCGCCGCGCAGGCAATAACCGTATTTGCCGTCCAGCTCGGAGACAGCCTTGGACGCTGCCATGAAGTCTTCCATGGTGCGCGGCGGCTCCTTGACCCCCGCTTCTTCCAGAAGCTTCTTGTTGTAGAAAAGCGCACGCAGGTAGAACCCGTAGGGGATCATGCGGGCGCTCTTGCCGTCCGTTTGACGGCCCATGTCGATCGTCTTCTGGGTCAGCGTCGCGCCGTGTTCCCACTCGGCGATGCGGTCGTTCAGGTCGACCAGCTTGTCCTTGTAGATACCGGCCCAGCGGTCCGGCATTTCAACGACATCGGGAATGTCGCCCCCGGCCACCATCGTGGCAAACTTTTCAAAAGCCTGGCCCCAGGGAAGCGAGACGATTTCAACTTCCGTGCCCGGATTGGCGGCTTCGAAGGCGTCGACCTGGGCCTGCAGCACCTTGGTGCGTTCCGGGCTGGTGATTACCTCCACAAGTTTCAACGTTTCGGCACTGGCGGTTGAGCCCGCCATGATCGCCAATACACTGATTGCTCCTATCAATCCCCTCATGATCTTCTCCACTTGTTCGAAAGGTCTGTTTTTGCGCCGCTTATGTCCGGGCGCTTGTGCTCAGGGCCGCCTCAAAGTCGGCCCAAAGGTCGCCAGGGTCCTCCAACCCCAAACTGAGACGCAGGATCCGGTCGGAAACACCGAAACGCTGCATGGAATTCTGTTCACCCGACTGAGCCAGCCCGACCCGTGTTGGCAGAACCAGGCTCTCGAAGCCGCCCCAGCTGACGCCAAGGCGGAAGAGTTTCAGGGCGTCGGCCAGGCGCGGAATGTCGACGCTCTCGTCCAGCTCGACGGAGAGCAGTCCGGACCGTCCCGTCAGGCCGGGCACTCCATTCGGACCGGGTGACAGCACCGCCGTGACTTTCGGGTGAGCAGACAGCTTGTCGACAAAGAGATTGGCGGCTTCCTGATGCTGGCGCATGCGCGCGCCAAGCGTGCGCAGCCCCCTGGTCAGCAGGAACGCCTCGAAAGGCGCGAGCTTGCCGCCGAGAAGTGTCAGGGTGAGGTCCCTGATCCGAGTGATCAGCTCCTGTCGCCCGACGACGACGCCGGCGACCGTATCCGAATGACCGGAGAGGTATTTCGAGGCGGAATGCAGCGAGATATCGATGCCCAGGTCCAGAGGACGCTGGAACAGCGGTGTCGCCCAGGAATTGTCGACCACTGTCAGGGTGCCGTGACGCCTGGCATTGGCGGCAACGGCGGCAAGATCCATCGTCTGGAACACGACCGAGTTGGGGCTTTCCAGATAAGCGAGCGTCGCTCCCTTGAGCAGATCCGGGTCGTTCTGGAATGCGTCGACGGAATGATAGGTGACTTCAATTCCGAAGGGGCTCAGCAAACGCTCGAACAGGCGATAGGCATCCGGATAGACATGTTCGACACAGGCGATCCGGTCACCCGGCCGGACAAAGGCCAGGACGGTGGATGAGATAGCCGCCATGCCGGAGGCAAAACCGACCGCTGCCTCACCGTTTTCGGCCTCTGCCATCAGTTTCTCGAACGCGGCAACCGTCGGGTTTTGCACACGGGTATAAAGCGGATCCTCGGACCGCCCGGCCATGCGATCTTCGAAGGCCTGGTAGGTGTCGAAGGTGAACAGGGACGTTTGCACGATCGGCGGGGTGACCGCTCCGCCCGCGTCTGCAGCCGCCGCCAAAAGCGTCTCGATCGAATAACCGCCCGGCACAGCGTCAGCCATCGTGTTCCTCTTTGATCTTCTGGGTCTCGACACAGACCATGTCGATGATTTGTGCTGTCAGCTCCGCGGCCCTGTCTTCGTCGCCCGCGACAATGGCGTCGGCCAGCGGCCGGTGCAGCGGGATGGTTTCCTGACCGAGATGGGCCTTACCGAACGGCGTTTCGTAAATGTCGTGAAACGCCTTCTGGATCTGCTCGATGAATTGTTTGAAGAGCGGATTGCCGGTGGCCTCATGAACGGCGTTGTGGAAACGATGGTCCGCCGGACGCCAGTCCTCACCGAGCTCATAGACGGCCATGAGCTCGGCAGCCCGGGCGCTGATGATGCGCCGTTGTTCGGGCGTCGCCAGGCGGGTTGCGATCCGGACCGCCTCGATTTCCAGCGGTCCGCGGACCTGCTGCATACGCAGCAGACTTTCCGCTTCATGTTTGATGGTCAGGGCCACGCGCAGAGTATTTTGTGAGATTTCCGCGATCAGGCGGGTGCCGGCGCCTTTGTTCCGGCTGACCACGCCCATGCTTTCCCAGGTTTTCAGGGTCTCGCGGATGGTCGACCTGCCAAAGCCGAGACGGCGCACCAGTTCCAGTTCAGGCGGCAGGCGATCACCGACCTTGAGCCCCTCTTCCTCGATCAAGGCAATCAGGGCCCTGGGAACGTCCCGGGGCGCGTCTTCGCCGCTTCCTTCGAAGTCGTAGGGCTTCTGGTTTGTTTGGTCCGGCATGGAGAGAAGTCGACCCCTTGTTGATTATGACAGGAGCTTATCACTTTGTCTGACAATGTAAACACTTTGTCTGACATTGTTGAAATTATGTCAGACATAAACTCTAACCTATTGACTTGCTTTGCCTTTCTCAAAACCCTCACCAAAGCTGCTTCTGATTAGAAGTCCAGGAAACGCAAAGACCGGTATGAGGCTCGCAAACCGGATCGCCTTTACAAACAAAAACCGGCGCGCACTCCTCGTGCACGCCGGTGGCGAAAAGTTGCTTGCAATGTGTCGTTGTCCGCGCGCCAACTGCTGTGGTCAGGCACCTTCAGACAGCCCTGTCCTCACCCGATCTGGGCGGTCGCTTCGATTTCGATCAGGGCTTCGTCTTCAATGAGATCGGCGACAACGACCACGGACATGGCCGGGAAATGCCGCCCCATGACACGCCGGTAGGCTTCGCCAACCTCTTTCTGCCTGGCCAGGTATTCCCGCTTGTCCTTGATGAACCAGGTCAGCCGGGCAATATCGGTTACCGCACCGCCGGCCTCCTCGACGATTGCGGCAATGTTCCGCAATGTCTGTTCCATCTGGCCGGCAAAGTCATGGACCTCAAATACCTGATCCTTGTTCCAGCCAATCTGACCGCCGACGTGAAGCGTCTGCCCTGAGGTCAGCATGCCGTTTGCGTAGCCCTTGGCCGGTGCCCAGCCGTCCGGTTGAATGGTTTTGAGGGTCATTGGTCCTGACTTTCCTTGAATAAACGATCTAAATCTGATCCGGCCTGAGCAAAACGAAACATGCCTAGACCCCGATATAGCTGGCGGTGACGTCGTCGGTGAGCGCCTCGATCGTTCCTGCCCACACCGTCTTGCCACGTTCCAGGATCGTCGCCCGGTCGCAGACTTGCCGGAGTTCCTTGATCGACTTGTCGATGACCAGAATGGCAAGGCCCGTGTCGGCCTTCAGCTGCCGGATGACGGCCCAGATTTCCTGACGGATGACCGGGGCCAGACCTTCGGTCGCCTCGTCCAGGATCAGGAGGGTCGGGTTGGTCATCAGTGCCCGGCCGATCGCCAGCATCTGCTGCTCGCCGCCGGAGAGCGATCCGGCGCGCTGGTTGCGCCGTTCGCCCAGCCGCGGAAACAGCTGGATCACCTTGTCGAAACTCCAGTCCCCCGAACGGGCCGCCGCCATCAGGTTCTCCTGAACGCTCAAGTCGGCGAAACACCGTCTTCCTTCCGGTACAAGGCCCAGCCCCAGACGCGCAGCCTTGTGGCTGGGCAGACGGGACAGATCCTGCCCCCCGAAGGTCAGCGTGCCCTGCGCCGGCAACATGCGGCAGATGCATTTCACGGTGGTGGACTTGCCCATGCCGTTTCGGCCGAGCAGCGCCATCACCTCCCCTTCCCGGATGTCCAGATCGACCCCGAACAGTGCCTGGCTCGCCCCGTAGGACGCGGTGACATTTGAAAGGCTCAAGAGCGCGCTCATGCCTCGTCTCCCAGATAGGCTTCCTTGACGGCGGCATTGGCGCGGATTTCATCGACCGTGCCCGTGGCGATGACTTCGCCATAGACCAGAACGCTGATCCGGTCGGCCAGTGTGAAGACGGCATCCATATCGTGTTCCACAAGCAGGATCGGCGCTTCCTGGCGCAACTTGTCCAGAAAGCCGGTCAGCAATTTGGAACCTTCAGAACCCATGCCGGCCATCGGTTCGTCCATGACGAGCGCCCTGGGTTTCAGCGTCAGGGCCACGGCAACCTCCAGCTGGCGCCGCTGGCCGTGACTGAGTTCGGCTGTACGCATGCGGGCGTGGTCCTGAAGACCGACCCTTTCCAACGCCTCTTCGGCGGTTGACCGCAAGTCCCCATCCTTGAGGGCATTGCCGAAGAAGCGCCAGGGTTTGCCACTTGCCCCGAGCGCGCCCAGAACAGCGTTCTGCAGAACGGTGTCTTCCATGGCCAGCGCGGAGATCTGGAAGGTCCGGCCAAGACCGGCTCTTGCCCGTGCCCGCGTCGGCTCCAGGGTCACGTCCTGACCGAGCAGGTGCACCGTGCCGGCATCGGGCTTGAGCGTACCGCAGATCTGGCCGATCAGCGTCGATTTGCCCGCCCCGTTGGGGCCGATGATCGCGTGGATCTCGCCCGGCTTCAGGTCGATGGAGATGTCGCGGCTGGCGCGCAGCGCTCCGAAGCTCTTCGTGATGCCACGTGTTTGAAGAACAGCCTCAGTCATGAACTGCCTCCCGTCCGCAAACCATTCCGATCAGGCCACCCCGTCCGAACAGGACGATGACGAGCAGCAACAGGCCGAGATAGATGTGCCAGAAATCGGATAGCCCGCCGAGCCAGTGCTCCAGCGCCACGAAGACGAGCGCGCCAACGACAGGTCCGAAGAGGCGCCCGACACCGCCGATGATGATGAAGATCATGATTTCACCACTGGTCTGCCAGGAGAACATGGTCGGGCTGACAAAGCGGTTCAGATCCGCAAAGAGCGCCCCGGCGAGCCCGGTGATGGCGCCAGAAACCACGAACGCGACCAGCTTCAGCCGGACTGGGTCGAGACCGACCGTTTCCACCCGCACCGGCACCTGCCGCGCAGCGTTCAGCGCGAGGCCGAAGGGCGAACCGCCGAGACGCCAGGCAAATGTGAGCACCAGACAGAGCAACACCAGACAGAGGCCGTAGAACTGGATAGGGTCGAGCGTGTTCAGGCCCGGGAAGCCATTGCGGACATAGATGGACAGCCCGTCCTCACCGCCATATTCCGCCCAGGAAATGGCAAAGAAGAAGAACATCTGGCCGAAGGCCAGCGTTATCATGATGAAATAGACGCCGGCGGTCCTAAGCGACAGGATGCCGATGACAAGTGCGGCCAGGGAAGACAGCACAATCGCCAGCAGCCAGATCACCGGCATCGACTTGGTGCCCTCGATCAGCAGCGGCCATTCGGCGAGAGGCGTATAGGTCTGGGCATGATGGGCGAGAATGCCCATGGCATAGCCGCCAATGCCGAAGAAGACGGCGTGGCCCAGACTGACCAGCCCGCCAAGTCCCAGGGCGATGTTAAGGCCGACAGCGGCAATGGCGAAGATCACGGCCCGTGTCATCAGCGTGATGGTGAAGGGCTCATCGGCGCTCAAGGCCCAGGCCGGGATGGCGATGAGCAACAAGAGTGTTGCCGTGTTGAGATAGCTTTCCCGGATCATGCGCGCGCTCCGAACAGTCCGGCAGGACGCAGGATCAGCACCGCAGCCATCAGGATATAGATCGCCATGGAGGCGAGCGACGAACCGACCGACGTTGCCGTCGACGGATCAAGAACAAGTTTCAAGAGCTCCGGCAGGAAGATGCCGCCGAGCGTATCTGTGAGCCCCACCAGGATCGCGCCGATCAGGGCGCCCTTGATCGAGCCGATGCCGCCGATGACGATGACAACGAAGGCCAGGATCAGGACAGGCTCGCCCATGCCGACCTGAACCGACTGGATCGCTCCAACCAGGGCTCCGGCCAGGCCGGCAAGCGCCGCGCCCAGTGCGAAGACGATCGTGTAGAGCTTGGCAATGTCGATGCCGAGTGCCGCGATCATCTCGCGATCGTTCTCCCCGGCCCGGATCTGAATGCCGAGCCGCGTTCTGGAGATCAGCAGCCACAGCCCGAGGGCAACGCCAAGACCGACCACGATCAGCGTCAGCCGGTAGAGCGGATATTCAATCCCGCCCGGCAGCGTCACAGGCCCGGACAGGAAGTCCGGTACATTCAGGTAGAGCGGGAAAGAGCCGAAGATCCAGCGCGTACCTTCCGAGAAGATCAGGATCAGCGCGAAGGTGGCCAGCACCTGATCGAGGTGATCCTTGTCGTAAAGACGCCGGATCACGACCAATTCCACCAGGGCGCCGGCGATCGCCGCCCCGGCCAGCGCGGCCACAAGACCGAGCAGGAAGGAGCCTGTGGCCGCGGCCACGGCAGCCGCACAGAAAGCGCCGATCATGTAGAGCGACCCGTGGGCCAGATTGATCAGCCCCATCACGCCGAAGATGAGCGTCAGCCCGGCGGCCATCAAGAACAGCATGATGCCGAATTGCAGGCCGTTCAGAACCTGCTCTATGAGCAATATCAGTGACATCTGAGCATCGTTTGTGAATGTTGACGCATTTGACAGGAGCGAATTTGTTCGCTGACGAGGCGGACTGCCCGTAGTGGTGGCACCACCACAAGGGCTGGCCAACGACGCCAGAGGGCAAATTCGCCCTGCCTATTTATTGGAGCCGGCAAGCCGAGTGTGCCTTGAGCGTGGTGAAGATATGCGGCCCATCGGCTGCGTTGCGCCACTTGCCCGATGAACCACATCGCGCTGCGCGACGCGCCTTGCCGAGTGCGCCGCATATCTTCATCAAATACGCCAACATTCACAAACAATGCTCTTGCCCCGCCCCATTGTTCGGCACGGCGGATTCGCCGCGCCGAACTGTGGTGCTTACCTTACATGTTGCACTCGGACCAGTAGGCATCGGCGTGGCTGGTCAGCGCCTTGCCGATGATCTTGTTGGTGTAGACGTCACCCTCCTTGATCACTTCACGGACATAGATGTCCTGGATCGGGTGGTGGTTCGGACCGAACTTGAAATTGCCGCGTGTGGAAGCGAAATCCGCTTCCAGAAGGGCGGCGCGGAAGGCATCGGCATCTTTCACATCGGCCTTGGCCATGGCGGACAGCAACAGGTTTGCGGTGTCAAAGCCCTGGGAGGCATAGAGCGACGGCAGGCGGCCATATTCGGCCTGGAAGGATTCAACGAAAGCTTTGTTTGCCGGGGCCTCGATGTCCTTGTTCCACTGGCTGGTGTTTTTCACGCCGAGCGCGGCATCACCGACGGCCTGGAGGATGCCCTGGTCAAAGGAGAAGGCCGGACCGACCACCGGCAGGTCGACACCTGAATCCTTGTATTGCTTCAGGAAGGAAATGCCCATGCCGCCCGGCAGGAAGAAATACACGCTGTCCGCGCCGGATGCCCGGATCTGCGCGATTTCGGCGGCATAGTCGGTCTGCCCCAGTTTGGTGTAGATCTCGCCAGCGACATCGCCCTGGTAGGTGCGCTTGTAGCCGGTGAGCGCATCCTTGCCGGCCGGATAGTTCGGCGCCAGGATGAAGCTGTTTTTCAGCCCTTCAAAGTTGGCGTAGGCACCGGCGGCCTCATGCAGATTGTCGTTCTGCCAGGCGACGTTGAAATAGTTCGGATGACAGCCCTTGCCAGCCAGGACGGACGGGCCGGCATTTGGCGACAGGTAGAATTTCCCCTGAGCGGTCGCGGCCGGGATCACGGCCATGGCGAGGTTCGACCAGATGATGCCGGTGAGCACATCGACCTTCTCCGACTGGATCATCTTGTCGGCGAGCTGGACGGCAATGTCCGGCTTGCGCTGATCGTCTTCGATGACGACCTCGAGGTCTTCGTTGCCGGCCTGTTTGACCGCCAGCATGAACCCGTCCCGCACGTCGATGCCGAGGCCCGCACCGCCGCCGGACAGCGTGGTGATCATGCCGACCTTGACCGGTTCGGCCTGGGCTGTCGAGAGACCGACCGCAAGTGCGGCGGCGGCTGCCATTGTGGTGAATTTCATCTGCTGTTCCTCTTGGTCTTAAGACTGCTGTTCCCGGTGGTATTAGGTTGCCGCCATGCTTCTTTTTGTGAGCCTGGTCGGCCAAGGGCTTGTTTTATTGTAATAATCCCGGCCCAAACAGGATTGTCCGCTCAAGCGTCCGGTCTGAGCCGGAACCGCTGGATCTTGCCGGTTTCAGTTTTCGGCAGGGTGTCTTCGAAGATGATCGACCGCGGATATTTGTAAGGCGCGATCGTCGCTTTGACGTGATCTTTCAACGCTTTGACGAGCTCTTCTGAGATTTCGATTCCCTCGGCGACGACCACGTGTGCCTGCACGATGGAGCCGCGATCCTCGTCCGGCACACCGATGACGGCGCATTCCTGGATTGCCGGATGCGCCAGCAGGGCCGCTTCCACTTCCGGACCGGCTATGTTGTAGCCGGCGGAAATGATCATGTCGTCGTTGCGGGCCGCGAAATGAAGGTGACCGTCCTCGCTCATGGAAAAGCTGTCACCGGTGATGTTCCAGCCGTCGATGACATATCCCTGCTGACGGTCGTCGGCGAGGTAGCGGCAACCGGTCGGGCCACGCACAGCCAGCCGGCCAACCTCACCCGGAGCCACCGGTGCGCCGGTCGGATCAATGATCTTGACCTCATAACCGCCGACCGGCTTGCCGGTGCAGGCCGGTTTGTGATCGCCAAACCGGTTGGAGATGAAGATGTGCAGCATCTCGGTGGCACCAATGCCGTCGAGCATCGGTTTGCCGGTCTTTTCCATCCAGGCCTCATAGACAGGTGCCGGCAGGGTCTCGCCCGCCGAGACGGCCGCCCGCAGCGAGGACAGGTCTGCGCCGTCTTCCATGGCCTGCAGCATGACCCGGTAAGCGGTCGGCGCGGTAAAGCAAACCGTTGCCTTGTACTTCTCGATGATCTCGATCATGTTCGGCGGCGTCGCGGCTTCCAGAAGCGTCGCGGCCGCACCGAAACGCAGCGGGAAAATCGCAAGACCGCCGAGACCGAAGGTGAAGGCGAGCGGCGGGGAGCCGACAAAAACATCTTCCGGCGTCACCCCCAGCACTTCCCTGGCATAGCCATCGGCGATGATCAGAAGATCCCGGTGGAAATGCATCGTTGCCTTGGGTGTCCCCGTCGAGCCGGAGGTAAAACCCAACAGCGCGACATCGTCGCGGCCTGTCGGCACGGCGTCATAAAGCACGGATTTTTCCAGTGCCAGCCGATCCAGTTCCGCATCGTGGTTGGAGGTGCCGTCAAAACCGACAACTTTCTTCAGGAAGGTCGACGTTTTCGCACAGGCGACCATTTCGTCCATCAGGCGGGTGTCGCAGAGCGCAAACTCAATCTCCGCCTTGTCGACGATCTTGGAAAGCTCACCGGCCCTCAGCATCGGCATGGTGTTGACGACAACCGCGCCGGCCTTAGTCGCCGCCAGCCAGCAAGCCACCATCGCCGGGTTGTTGGCCGAGCGGATCAGCACCCGGTTGCCGGGTTTGACACCAAGATCTTCGGAAAGCGCATGCGCCAGCCGGTTGGTCCAGTCGGCCAGTTCCTTGTAGGTGCGGCGGCGGCCATTGCCAATCAGGGCGGTGTGATCGCCGAAACCCTGTTCGACCATCTTGTCGGTGAGCTCGACCGCGGCGTTCAGCCGTTCCGGGTACTGGAAGTCCTTCAGCAGGAAATCCGGGCACTGGTCTTCGGGCGGAAGGTTATCCCGGGTGAAAGTGTCGACATGTGCGGAAGGACCAAGCATGGATCAGTCTCCCTGAAAGGCGCCGAGAGCCTGGCGCGCGATGATGATTTTCTGAACGTCCGAGGCACCCTCATAGATGCGCAGGGCCCGGATCTCGCGATAGAGTTTTTCGACTGCCGTGCCCGAGCGCACACCATCGCCGCCGTGCAGTTGCACGGCCTTGTCGATGATCTGTTGCGCCTGATCGGTGGCAAAAAGCTTGGCCATGGCCGCTTCGCGGGTCACCCGCGGGGCGCCGCTATCTTTGGTCCAGGCTGCGCGGTAGATCAGCAGGGCTGCGGCGTCGACATCGAGCGCCATATCCGCGATATGCCCCTGCACCAGCTGCAGGTCAAACAGCGGCGCACCCTGGATCTTGCGGGTCACCACGCGGGAAAGCGCCTCGTCCAGCGCCCGCCTTGCAAACCCGAGTGCTGCGGCTGCAACCGTCGAGCGGAAGATGTCGAGCACGGACATGGCAATCTTGAAACCGGCGCCGGGCTTCCCGATGAGGTTTGCCTTCGGCACGCGGCACCCCGAAAAGCGCAGCGTTGCCAGGGGATGCGGCGCAATCGTTTCCAGACGCTCGACAACCTCAAAGCCCTTCAGCTCCGGCGTCACGATAAAGGCGGAAAGCCCCCTGGCGCCGGGCGCTTCGCCGGTGCGGGCGAAGAGCGTATAGACATCGGCGATACCGCCGTTGGAAATCCAGGTCTTTTCGCCGTCCAGCACATAGGCATCGCCGTCGAGGGTCGCCGTCATGTTGGAATTGGCGACGTCCGAGCCGGATTGCGGTTCGGTCAAGGCAAAGGCGGAAATCGCCTCGCCCGACCGGGTCCTTGGCAACCAGTCCGCTTTCTGGGCGTCCGTGCCGAAGAGGGAAATCGCGCCGGTGCCGAGCCCCTGCATGGCAAAGGCAAAGTCGGCGAGACCGTCGTGGCGGGCCAGGGTCTCCCGGATCAGGCACAGGCTGCGCACATCCAGCTTGCCGTCCGGCGCCCCTGAATGCTGCAGAAATCCGCCCTTGCCAAGCGCCGTCACCAGCTCTCTGCAAGCGGCATCCGTATCGGCGTGATCCACATCGGCGAGATGGGCATCCGCCCAGTTTTCCAGTTCCTCGGACAGGATACGGTGCCTGTCTTCAAAAAACGGCCATTGCAGGAAGGTCTTGTCTGACATCAGTCGCCCTCGAAGACCGGTTTTTCTTTTTTGACAAAGGCCTCATAGGCCCGGCGGAAGTCATTGCCCTGCATGCAGATCGCCTGAGCCTGGGCTTCGGCCTCGATGGCCTGTTCCAGGCTCATCGACCATTCCTGGGCCAGCATGGTCTTGGTCATGGAATTGGCGAAGGTCGGACCGGCGACGATGCGTTCGGCCATCTGGAGCGCCGCTTTTTCCAGAGCGTCCGCGGGTGCCAGCGCATTGAAAAAGCCCCAGGCATGGCCTTCCTCGGCCTTCATCGACCGGCCGAGATAAAGCAGCTCTGCCGCCCGTCCCTGCCCGATGATGCGCGGCAAGATCGCGCAAGCGCCCATGTCGCATCCGGCGAGACCAACCCGGTTGAACAGGAAGGCCACCTTGACCTCAGGCGTTGCCACACGCAGGTCGGACGCCATGGCCATGATCGCCCCGGCACCGGCACAAATTCCGTCGACCGCGGAGATGATCGGCTTGCCGCAATTCAGCATCGCCTTGACGAGATCACCGGTCATGCGGGTAAAGGCGAGCAGCTCCTTCATATTCATCTTCGTCAGCGGCCCGATGATGTCATGAACGTCACCGCCGGAGGAGAAATTGCCGCCATTGGGCAGGATCACCACGGCATGAACGTCGTCGGCATAGACAAGGTCGCGGAACCAGTCGCGCAGCTCGGCATAGCTTTCGAACGTCAGCGGGTTCTTGCGCTCCGGCCGGTCCAGCGCGATGCGGGCGATGCCATCTTTGATGTCACATTTGAAATGCGATACGTCGTCACGCATGGCCGCTGTCCTCGTGGCTGTTTCGGTTGAGAACGGCATCAAGGCGCGCCGACACCGTGTCGATGTCGTCCGGCGACCAGCCGTCCAAAAGGTCGTTGATCCAGGTTTCGTGATGGTTGGCGAGTTCCTCGAAGGCCGCCCTGCCCTTGTCGGTCAGCCGGGCCTGTTGCGCCCGCCGATCGCCCGGTACGGCAACCCGTTCGGCCAGTCCCTCTTCCGTCAACTTGTCGACGATGCCGGTGACATTGCCGTTGGAAACCTTCAGGAACGTGGAGAGGTCCGACATTTTCAGGCCCTCCGGAAACCGGGCCAGCGCCGACATGACATCAAAGCGCGGCAGCGTAGTGCCGTGATCATCGCGCAGGTTGCGCCGGATCTCCGCCTCGATGCCGTTGACCGATTTCAGGAGCTTCAGCCAGAGACGAAGCCGCGCCTTGGAAAGCTGGTCCTGCGATTGATCCGACATCACAGCTCCCCCCGGCAAGTGTCAGTGCATGGCCGTTCACCGACACGGCACCGTCTGAACAGAGATAAAGCGCCGTTTCGGCAACTTCGGAAACCTGAATGAACCGCCCTTGCGGATTGTCCGCCTTCAGCGTGTCGGCGGCGGCTTCCGCGCTCATACCGGTCTTTTCGACGATCGTGTCGATCGAGCGCTGCAGCATCGGCGTCTCGACAAAGCCCGGACAGATGGCGTTCACCGTGATGCCCGTTTTGGCAAGTTCGCGCGCCAGTGACCGGGTCAGGCCGACCACCGCATGTTTGGCTGCGCAATAGCCACTGACATAAGGATACCCCCGCAGGCCCGCCGTGGAGGCGATGGCGATCATGCGGCCCCAGCCATTTGCCTTCATGTCCGGCAAGGCCGCCTGCCAGACATTCGACGTTCCGAGCAGATTGACCGCCAGCATGGACTGAAGATCGTCCGGAGTCGTTTTCAGGAACGGCTTGCTTTCAACGGCACCGGCATTTGCCACCACCACGTCGATGGCCCCGTTTTTTGCCTTGGCCGCTTCGAAAGCGGCCTTGACGGCACCGGCATCCGTGACGTCGCAGACCTGATAGGCCAGTTTCTGCTCTGCCAGTTTTGCTTCGGTGCGCCCCAGGATCGTCACCGTTGCACCGGCCTCTCGAAAGCGATGGGCACAGGCGGCGCCAACACCGCTGCCTCCGCCTGTCACCACGACATGTCGGCCCGAGACACTCATACTTTCAGCATCTCCGCTTCCCGGTCTGCCAGGCGCCAGAGCTGGTCGCGGCCGGCAAGATAGGGCTTCGGCCAATCGGCCGCGTTGCGGTCGCCGATCTTGGCGCCCTCATGGAAGGTCCAGTAGGGATCGGCCAGATGCGGACGGCCGACAGCGACCAGATCGGCGCGGCCCGCCATCAGGATCGAGTTGGCGTGATCGGCCTCGTAGATGTTGCCGACAGCCATGGTCGGCAAACCGCCCTCGTTGCGGATCCGGTCGGAGAACGGTGTCTGGAACATCCGTCCATAGACGGGCCTGGCCTTGGGCGTGGTCTGACCTGCGGAGACATCCACCAGATCGACACCCGCGGCGCGGAACATCCGGGCGATCTCGACCGCATCGTCCGGTGTCACGCCTTCCTCACCCACCCAGTCGCAGGCGGAGATACGCACGGACATGGGCTTGTCCTCCGGCCAGACAGCGCGCATGGCCCTGAAGACGTCCAACGGCCAGCGCATGCGGTTTTCCAGCGATCCGCCATAATCATCGGTCCGCACGTTGGAAACCGGTGAAATGAAGGAGGACAGCAGGTAGCCGTGGGCGGCATGGAGCTCGATCATGTCGAAGCCGGCCCGGCCTGCCATCTCGGCTGCGGAAACGAACTCGGCCTTGATCTCGTCCATCTCGGTGAGGGTGATCTCGCGCGGTGTCGCATTGCCGTCAGACCAGGGAATGGCGGAGGCGGAGACCAGCTCCCAGTTGCCGCTTTCCAGCGGCTGGTCCATGCCTTCCCAACCGATCCTCGTGGAGCCCTTGCGGCCGGAATGGCCGATCTGGCAGCAGATCTTCGCGTCGGTCTCGGCATGGACAAAATCGGTCAGCCGTTTCCAGGCCGTTTCATGCTCGGGCGCATAAAGGCCCGGACATCCCGGTGTGATCCGTCCTTCAGCGCTGACGCAGGTCATTTCCACGTAGACAAGCCCTGCCCCGCCCTTGGCGCGCTCGCCATAATGGATCAGGTGCCAGTCGGTCGGAGCCCCATCAACGGCCTTGTACTGGGCCATCGGCGAGACGACGATGCGGTTTTTGAGCTCCAGCCCGCGCAGCTTGAACGGGGTGAACATCGGCGAGCGCACAGGTGCATTCAGTGAGACGCCGGCCTGATCCATGAACCAGCGCTCGGCCGATTCCAGCCATTTCGGGTCGCGCAGGCGCAGGTTTTCATGGCTGATCCGCTGGGAGCGGGTCAGCATGGAATAGTTGAACTGCACCGGGTCGAGATGCAGATAGCGTTTGACGTGCTCGAACCATTCCAGCGAGTTGCGCGCGGCGGATTGCAGGCGCAGCACTTCCAGGCGCCGGTCTTCCTCGTAACGCTTGAAGGCCGCGGCCATATCCGGTTCGGTATGCAGATATTCGGCAAGCGCGATGGCCGATTCAAAGGCCAGCTTGGTGCCCGAGCCGATGGAAAAATGCGCTGTCGCGGCGGCGTCGCCAAGCAGGACCACGTTCTCGTGGCTCCATTTCTCGCAAAGGACCCGCGGAAAGCGGATCCAGGCGGAGCCGCGAATGTGTTTGGCGTTGGTCATCAGCGGATGTCCGCCAAGATGGTCCTTGAAAATCTCCTCGCAGGTGCGGATGCTGTCTTCCTGGCTCATCTCGCCAAAGCCGAAGGCGTCAAACGTTTCCTGATCGCATTCGACAATGAAGGTCGCCGTTTCGTCGTCGAACTGATAGGCGTGGGCCCAGACCCAGCCATGCTCGGTTTCCTCGAAGATGAAGGTGAAGGCGTCCGCGAATTTCTGGTGCGTGCCGAGCCAGACGAACTGGCAGAGCCGCTGGTCGATATCCGGCTTGAAGGTGTCCTGATAGAGCGTCCGGGTTCTGGAGTTCAGCCCGTCGCTGGCCACCACCAGATCGTAGTCCTTGCGATAGTCTTCGGCGCTCTCGACTTCGGTCTCGAACTTCAGATTGATGCCGAGTTCGCGGGCGCGGTCCTGCAGCAGCAGAAGCAGCTTCATGCGGCCAATGCCGCAGAACCCGTGGCCGGTGGAAACCAGCCGTTCGCCGCGCAGGTGAAGCGCAATGTCGTCCCAATAGGCAAAGTTCTCGCCGATCGCCTTGGCGCTGACCGGATCGTTTTCAGCCAGGTTCTGCAAGGTCTCGTCGGAGAGCACCACGCCCCAGCCGAACGTGTCGTCCGGCCGGTTGCGCTCGATCACGTCGATCTCGTGCCCAGGATCGCGCAGCTTCATCGAGATGGCGAAGTAGAGACCGGCTGGTCCTCCCCCGAGACAGGCAATCCGCATGTGTTCCTCCATGGCTGCGTTGTCTTCAGCGAACCACAGGGAGAATTTTATTTCAAGCTTAAAGTTTTAAGTTTGAAATATATGGTCAGAGAGGCTGACCTATTGTGGGTCCTCCTCCACGATCCGGCAGCGACGCAGTCGCAAATAGCCTTCCTTGATCTTTGCCTGCTGAATGGCTTTGACGAGGGAACCGCTCAGGAAAATTTCATATTTAAGCCTCGGATCGACCCAGATATCCGGTCCACTATCCAGCGCCGCCGCGGCCACGGCTATGTCTCCATCCGTTTCGGAGTAAGTTTTCCAAAGATCGCACCCGTCCTCTTTCATGGTCAGGATCGAATGGAGGGCCCGAGTTTCTGCAGGCAGGAACATGCCATCGCGAGCCACAAAATTGAGCACGTAGTAAGGCCCCGGCAGTTCCGTCACCTTATCTTCTTCAAAAACCGGTATCTGGACCATTTTTCCGGCGCCTAGATCCGCATCCAGAAGCACCTCCGCCAGACGTCCCTTGACGGCAGCAAATCCGCCCAGGAAGAAAAAATCCTTGCACTGTTTGAAGCGCTTCTCATCAAAGACATAGCAGGCTTCCGGCAAGTCTTCTCGCTGCAATACTTCGCCACGTACCTGGCGCCTCATGTTTTCGGAAATACTGCCGGGTTTTCGCGGAACGATATGGGTCGGGGGTTCCCAGTCCTGCCCGAAATACTTTGCACGAATGCCGAGCTTGTTGCTGAGCACCCCGTTCGTCTGGGCGCTGCTGACCCAAATCTCGCTGTTGTTTGTCATGTCATTTGCCAATTGAACGATTGCAAACTCAATTTCTCAAATTGTCGCTGTCGTTTCCCGTACGATCACTTCTCCCCCAATCGCCTCATCCTGCGCCACTGCGCCTCTGGCAAAGATCTGTGCCACGACAGCCGCCGCGAGCTGTTCGACGGGCTAGCGCAATGTGGTCAGGCGGAGGACGACGAGGTAGTTTCCACTGCTGAAATTTACCTAAAAATTCAATCAGATATGCAGGACAGCGCGTTTAAAATATCTACATCAATGAATACGCGTGCAACATAATCCCGGTCAATCCGGCAGATACGACATCTTCCTTCACGGCGTTTGATAGGAACCGACCGCTTGACGCATATTTATCCACCCATGCATGGCGCTCCCCGATGACGCTCTTTGAAAAGACCATCTTTCCGGACAGCGTATCCCAAAGTAACTTCCCTTTTTTTGCCGTAGAATTATTAGGGTCTACTGAATCAAGCCGGTTACAAATATTAAAGAAGTATACCTGCCCGATTTTTTGACCATCTTCAGACATCACCTCTATTGGGAAGAACTGATGGACACCCGGCTCGTGCCGCTCCACTGTTTCTTTAAAAGCATCACTGACCACAATAAGCCCCCTGCCCCTGAAAAAGTCATAGGGAGGAACTTCTTTGTTTTTCCAGACCATCCTCGTCGGAACGAAGTCAGGTTTTACGGGACGCCCTGCGTAGAGATCTCCGGGTTCAAACAATGGGTTGATGCCAGGATCCGGGGTCGTATCGACATATTCAATCTTGTCGACATCACCATCAAGATAGTCTCTTTCAATGTGGTAGCCAGCAACTTCATCAAAACCAATTGCCCAAACTGAACAGTGAGACACCAGTCCCTCCCAAAATCAAAACTAACTTTCTATCAATGAGCTAATGACCAACCCGGCATAAGCCGCTCTGAGTCTAAATTGCCGCCGTCGACTCCCGCTCGATGACCTCTCCACCAATCGCCTCATCCTGCGCCACCGCGCCCCTGGCAAAGATCCGTTCCACGGCAGCGCCCGCGAGCCGTTCAATCGGCTGGCGCAAGGTGGTCAGGCGGGGGACGACAAGGGAGGCGAGCGTGATGTCGTCGAAGCCGGTGACGGAGAGGTCTTTCGGAACCTCCAGCTTGAGGTCGCGGGCGCAGCGCAGGACACCGATCGCCTGCTGGTCACTAGCCGCGGCAATGGCGGTGGGGCGGCTGCCGGGCGGAACGTCTTTCAGGAGCGTTCGGCCGATCTCCTCGCCGCTGTCATAGTCGAACTGGCCTTCCCGCACCTCAAGCCGGATCGGGTCTTCAGCTGTTGAGAGCGCCTCGATCCGCGCGACAAACCCCTCCCGGCGCTGGCGGGCAACCTCCATCGATTGCGGGCCGGCAATATAGGCAATCCGTCTGTGCCCAAGCCCCACGAGATGATCGGCAATCTTCTGCGAGCCGTCAAAATGATCGGTCGCAACCAGCGGATAGGCGCCGAAGCGGCGGTCGAGGGAGACAATCGGCACATCGGCCTTGTGGCTCTGGCCGCCATCGGAAGTCGCCACGACGATGACGCCGCAGACCGAACGGTCGAGCAGCACGGAGACCTGGGTTCTTTCGTCTTCCAGGTCGTCGTGGGAATTCGCCAGCATCACCGAATGGCCGCGCTTGGCGGCTTCCATTTCGATGTTCTTGGCCAGCTGGGCGAAAAACGGGTTGGTGATGTCCGGCACCACCAGGCCGATCACCTCGATGGAGTTGGTGCGGAGCGCCCGTGCGGCCAGATTGGGCTTGTAGTTGAGCTCCTCCATCGCCGCGGTCACGCGCTTTTTCAGAGGCTCCTTGACGGTTTCGTTCTTGGAGAGAACGCGCGAGACAGTTCCAACAGACACACCGGCTTTGCGTGCGACGTCTTTGATTGTTGGCATCTGCAGGCGGTCTCCAAGTCAGGTCCTACTCCTTGAAGCATTCCTCGGAGCGGCAATCAAGATGCCGAATTCATTCAGGCGGACAGCGACTTAAGCGGCGCTTCCAGCTCGTCCAGTCTCGGCAGCGACGCTGCCGCCCCCTTGCGCGTCGTCGCGAGCGCAGCAGCGCGCATGGCAAAGGCAATGGCGTCCCTGTAACTCTCGCCAAGGCTCAGCCGTCTCGCGAGCGCCCCGTTGAAGCAATCGCCCGCGGCGACCGTGTCGATGGTCTTGACCTTGGGAGCCGGCAGCGCCTCCACCTCGCCATCGAGCGCCCAGGCGACCCCCGTCCCCCCCATGGTGATGATGGCACCGCGCGCACAACAGGGAGCCAGTTGCCTGGCGGCCTCGCGGCCTTCGTCCAGCGTTGCCGGTTCCCACCCCAATAGACCTGCAGCCTCATGGGCATTCGGTGTCAGGATGTCGAAGTCTGCCAGCAGGTCACGCGGCCAGGCCGGGCTTGGGGCTGGTGCGGGGTCCATGATGACCAGAGCCCCTCCGGAACGCGCCAGACGGGCCGCCTGCAAGGAGGCCTCCAGACCTATTTCGTTCTGGAGAAGAACCACCTGGGCGTCCAGCAGGACTTCCTTTTGCCTCTGGATATCGGAAGGTCCCAGCTTCAGATTGGCGCCTCCGGCAAGTCGGATCATGTTGCCGCCGTCAGGTCCAACATCGATGAAGGCAAGGCCGGTTGCCGCGTCCGGCACTTCCTGAAGCAACGCGCCGACGCCTTCCCTGCGCAGCTCCATCGCGGCCTGCTGGGCAAACCCGTCCGTGCCGATGGCCCCGACAAAGGCCGTCCTGGCGCCGAGACGCGCGGCGGCGACAGCCTGATTGGCGCCCTTGCCACCCAGAGAGGACACGGTTTCCCGGACGGCGATGGTCTCGCCAACCTTGGGCCAGCGGTCCAGATAGCTGGTGAGGTCGATATTGATGCTGCCGACAACTGTGACGAACTTCAAAACGTGACCCCGCTGACAAGAAGAAGATTGGCATAAGGCGTGACCTCACCCGTGCGGATGACGGCCCTGGCCCCGGCGCTGCGCTGCTTGAAGTCCTCGTGCGAGATCTGCAAGGTCGTCACCCTGGCGGAGCCTTGCGCCCGCCAGAGTTCCACTTCCGCTTCCATCACGCCCGAGACGGTGTCGGACGCCTCTGCGGCCCAGATCGCCTGTTCGATGGTGAGTTCCGAGCGCAGAGCATTCAGCACATCGCGCAGGCGCGGCACGCCGGGCGAGACGGCAAGATCGATCACGGTGACGCCGTCCGGCACGGGCAGGCCAGCATCGGCGACAATGATCTCGTCGAGGTGCCCGAGCGACGCGACCAGTGCGCTCAGGTGACGGTTGAGAAGTGCGGTCCGTTTCATTTTGCTGCGTATTTTGCGCGGTAATAGTCAAGCACGACGGCGATGATGATGACGACGCCGGTGATCATCTGGCGCATGAAATCGCTCAGCCCGATCAGGATCAGCCCGTTGGCAAGCACGCCGATGATGAAGGCGCCAAGCAGCGTGCCGATCACCGAGCCCCGGCCGCCGCTGAGACTGGTGCCGCCGATGATCACCGCGGCAATGGCATTGAGTTCAAAGCCGATGCCGGCAATCGGGCTGGAGATGTTGAGCCGGGCCATATAGACGATCGCCGCGATCCCAGCGGTCAGGCCGCAAATGGTGAAGGCCGCGATCTTGTAACGAAACACCGAATGCCCGGCGAGCCGCACGGCTTCCTCATTGTTGCCGATGCCGTAGATCAGTCGGCCGAAGACAGTGAAGTTCAGAACGAACCAGGCGATGAACACCAGGACCAGCGCGACCAGGAAAACCACCGGCACGCCGTAGATCATGGCCGAACCGAATTCCTCGAACGCGTAAGGGAAGGAATAGATGGTCTGGGCATCGGACACCTGTAGCGCGGCGCCCCGGGCAATGTTGAGCATGCCGAGCGTGATGATGAAGGACGGCAGCGCCCAATAGGCGCTGATCGCCCCGTTGACGACCCCGCAAAGAACACCGGTAAGTGTCGCCGCGACAATCGCCAGCGCAATCGCTTCCGCCGGGCCGAAACCGGGCAGCGTGATCGCCTTGCCGGCGACAACGGCGGCAAAGGCCATGACCGAGCCAACCGACAGATCGATGCCGCCGATCAGGATGACGAAAGTCATGCCGACCGCCAGGATCAGGTTGATGGTGATCTGGGTCAGGATGTTGGTGATGTTGTTCGGCGTCAGGAAATGCTCGGTGAAGAGCGAGAAGAACAGGATCAGCGCCAGCAGCGCGAGACCGATGCCGGCATTATGCAGGACGGTGCGAATAGAGAATTTGGAGACCGGCGGCGCGGCTTCCTGAAGGGTTTCGGTGGTCATTGACGTGCTCCCCCGGCCGTGTCGGTCTGCCCGTAAGCCAGTTTCAGGATGTTTTCTTCTGAGAATTGGTCGCGGGCGAGTTCGCCCTGGATTTCGTGTTCGGCCAGCACCAGGATGCGGTCGGCCAGGGCCATCAGCTCGGGCATCTCGGAGGAAACGACCAGCAGGGCAACGCCCTCCCGGGCAAGGTCCTTCAGGATGCCGTAGATCTCCGCCTTGGCGCCGACATCGACCCCTCGGGTCGGTTCATCGAGCAGGAGCACCTTCGGCCCGCGCGCCAGCCATTTGGCCAGCACCACCTTCTGCTGGTTGCCCCCGGACAGGCTGGAAACGGCGTCCGAGGTCTTGCCGTATTTGAGTTTCAGTTTCGCCCCGCCCTCGCGCGCCTTGCGGGTCTCGCTGGCAAGCTGCAACAGCCCGGAGCGTGACACGGCCCCAAGACTTGCCAGCGACATGTTGGCGGCAATCGGCATGTCGAGGATCAGGCCTTCGTCCTTGCGATCCTCCGTGACAAAGCCGATCCCGGCGGCAATCGCATCACGCGGCCCCTTGAAACGCACTTCCTGGCCGTCGCGATAGAGTGTGCCGGACCGCAGCGGGTCGACGCCGAAGATGCCGCGCAGGATTTCCGTGCGCCCCGCACCGACCAGGCCGGCGATGCCGACGATTTCCCCTGCCCTCAGGTCCAGCGACACGCCGGTGTTGCCCGGGTTCGCGCCGGTCAGGAGATTGTCGAGTCTAAGAGCGGATCGGCCTGGCATCTTCACGTCCTGCTCGTCCCGTTCCGCACCAAGGTGACGCCCGACCATGCGCTGGACAACGCCTTCCGGTGTCGTCTCCGCAATCAGGTCGGTCGCGATGGTCTTGCCATTGCGGAAGACCGTAACCCGGTCGCAGATGGCAAAGACTTCATCGAGATGATGCGACACGAAAACGACGGTCACACCATCTACCTTGATGGCGGCGACAATGTCGAAGAGGCGCCTGGTCTCGCGCTCGGTCAGGGTTGCCGTCGGCTCGTCCAAGATCAGGATCCGGCTCTTCGACTGCAAGGCCCGGGCAATCTCGACCAGCTGGCGATGGGCGATACCGAGCGAGGAGACCGGCTGGGCGACGTCGATGTCGGAGAGGCCGATGGCATCAAGCGCCTGGCGTGCCCGCCGGTTCATTTCCCTGCGGTCGAGCAGGCCAAGCCGGTTGGTCGGCATGTGCTCGATGGAAATGTTCTCGGCAATGGTCAGGTGGTCAAGCAGGTTGAATTCCTGGTGCACCACCTGAACGCCGCGGTCCTTGGCCTCATGCGGAGTTGCCGGCGTGTAGCTAGCTCCGGCGAGCGTGACCTCGCCTTCATCGAAGGGAAAGACACCGGAGAGGATCTTGATCAGGGTGGATTTGCCGGCGCCGTTTTCGCCGACGAGTGCGTGAACCTCTCCCTCTTCAAGAGAGAAACTCACGCCATCCAGGGCCTTGACGCCCCCAAAGTATTTCTTGAGACCGAGAACGGACAGAAACGGTGTTTCCGGCGCAGCTGCGGGCGCTGCGGCAAGCGAGGCGGCTGCCATGATGCGTCCTGTCGTGATCTAGAAAAAGAAAACTGCTCCCGCCCTCAGGCTGACCGGACGGGAGCGCTCTTGGTTGGGGCTTAGTTTGCCGTCACCAATTCGATCGGGGTCTTGACCCAGCCCTCGAGTTCCTTGTCGGTTGCGACAACCTCCAGCGCCAGATCAATGGCATTGGCGGCCATGTCGGTGCCGAACTGGTCGACGGTGGCAAGCATGCGCCCATCTTCGATCATCGGGCCAACGGCCGGGATGTTGTCGAAGCCGACGACCAGAATGTCGTCACGACCGGCGCTTTCCAGAGCCTTGACGACACCGATCGCCATGGAGTCGTTGGCGGCCATCACACCCTGGATATCCGGGTTGGCGGTCAGCATGGTGGCGAAGACCTGGTTGGCTTCTTCTGTTTCCCAATGGGCCGTGCGGCTGTCCAGCAGGTCGAGCTTGAACTCGGCAACGCTGTCTTCAAAGCCCATGCGGCGCTGGTTGGCATTGTCGGCGCCCGGGTTGCCTTCAATGATGACAACCTTGCCGCCCTCACCCAGCGTCTTGCCGAGCGCATCGCCGGCGAGCTTTGCTCCACCCCGGTTGTCCGGACCGACAAAGGCCAGATCCACACCCTGCTGCTTCTTGGCGTCTTCATCGAGTGCCACGTCGAAATTGACGACCACGATGCCGGCTTCCATCGCCTTCTTCAGCGGACGGACCATGGCGCGGCTGTCAGCCGGGGCAACAACGATGGCGTCGACACCCTGGGTGATGAAATTCTCGACCGCGTTGATCTGGGATTCAAAGTCGGTCTCGTTCTGCATGCCGACGGCTTTCAGCACGTAGTCGCCACGCTTTTCCTGGTGCGCTTCTGCGCCCACCATCATGTTCTGGAAGAACTCGTTGGCGAGCGACTTCATGATCAGGCCGACCACCGGCTTGTCATCGGCCAGAGCGGTGCCACCAAGCAAAGCGAGACCGGTCGCTGCCGCGGCAGCGATTTTAAATAACTTCATGATTTTCCTCCCAAAAAGGCTGCACCCTCGGGGCCGGAATTCCGGCGCGATCAGGCTGACAAATTGAAAGCACGAGAATTGAAAACCGTCAATATGAAACGTTTCATTTTTTTGAATGCATTCATTTTATCCTGAAAATTGACCAGCAAAATCAGCGACTTTCGCCTAAAATTAATCGGCAAAAAAGTTATCCAGTGAGGAACGTTCATGCCGAAATCCAAGCTTACCCGCTGCCCAGTGTCGTCCCGAGCGAGCAATGCGAGGCGCTGGGGCAGACATGTTTCCGGAGCAAATGCGCTGGCTGAAAAGCATCGGCGCCAAAGCTCCCGCCAAGCGCAAACGAACATGCGAGTAGGCCCCGGATCAGCGCTGCGCTTGTCCGGGGTGACACCCGCACCTTCTCTTTCGTCGATTCGAACAAGTGGGACGCAGTTGGTCGCGGAGCCAGATCCAGGGTGTCAGAACCCCGACGGCGACAGTTGAACCCGAGCAAAACGCCGCCCCCCCGGTGTCACCCCGGGCGAGCGAAGTGAGACCCGGGGCCTACTCATTTCCAGAGCAAATGCGCTGGCTGAAAAGCATCGGTGCCAAAGCTCCCGCCAAGCGCAAGCGGACATGTGAGTAGGCCCCGGATCGGCGCTGCGCTTGTCCGGGGTGACACCCGCACCTTCTCTTTCGTCGATTCGAACAAGTGGGACGCAGTTGGTCGCGGAGCCAGATCCAGGGTGTCAGAACCCCGACGGCGACAGTTGAACCCGAGCAAAACGCCGCCCCCCCGGTGTCACCCCGGGCGAGCGAAGCGAGACCCGGGGCCTACTCATTTCCAGAGCAAATGCGCTGGCGGAAATGCATCTGCGTCAAAGGCTTCGCCAAGTGCAAGCGGACAGGCGAGTAGGCCCCGGCTCGGCGCTGCGCTTGTCCGGGGTGACATCCGCACCTTCTCTTCTCTCCTTCCGGACGAATGTGGCGCAGCTGGTTGCTGAGCCAGAACCTGTAGGTCAGCGCACCACCGGCAAACGCTGAACCCGAGCAAAACACCGCCTCCCTGGTGTCACCCCGGGCGAGCGAAGCGAGACCCGGGGCCTACTCATTTCCGGAGCAAATGTGCTGACTGAAAAGCATCGGCGCCAAAGCTCCTGCCAAGCGCAAGCGGACTTGCGAGTGGGCCCCGGGTCTCGCAATGCTCGCCCGGGGTGACATCGGTGGGGGTGGCCTTGGTCCTTGGAGGCAAACACCCTTAATCGCGCCCTTCCCCCTCCTGGTCCCGATCATAAAGCGTCATCTCCGGAAACTCCGGCAGCCAGGCCTCGCGGCGGATGGTCCAAAGCTCATAGGTCGGCCGGAACTGATCGGGGGCGTCGAAAGCGCCGAGATGCAGTTCCATCTCGTCACCTGTCCTGGAAAAGACCGAAGAACCACAACGCGGGCAGAAATGACGCCCCTGATAATTTTGCGTTTCCCCTTCAACGGTCACAGCCGTCTCCGGAAAGATTGCGGAGGCATGAAACAGCGCGCCGTGGTGCTTGCGGCAGTCGAGGCAATGGCAAAGACCGACACGCAAGGGCTCGCCCGATGCGATGAAACGCACCTTCCCACAGAGACACCCTCCGGCACATTGTATCATGGCCGCTCTCCTTAGATGCAGCGTCCACCATCCACCTCCATGGCCACGCCGGTGACCATGCCGGCTTCGTCGGAACACAGGAAACAGGCGGCGTTGCCCATATCCTCCGGGGTCGAGAACCGGCCAATCGGAATGGTGGAAAGGAACTTGGCGCGCATTTCCGGCGTATCCTCGCCCATGAAACTTTTCAGAAGCGGTGTCTCCCCGGCAACCGGGCAAATGGCGTTGACGCGCACGCCGGACGGCGCCAGTTCGACGGCCATGGTCTTGGTGGCCGTGATCATCCAGCCCTTGGAGGCATTGTACCAGTTGAGCTTCGGACGGGGGCTGAGACCGGCCGTCGAGGCGACATTCAGGATCGCGCCCTTGCCCGTGTCGCACATGGCCGGCACGAAATGCCTTGCCGTCAGGTAGACCGACTTGCAATTGACTGCCAGGACCCGGTCGAACTCGTCCTCTGTCACATCCTGCATCGGTTTGGGCAGATGGGTGATGCCGGCGTTGTTGACCAGGATGTCGACCTTGCCCATAAGCGAAGAGGCAACATCGGCCAGGTGGGCGACACTGTCATTGCAGGAGACATCCGTTTTGACCGCCAGTCCGCCGACTTCAGCCGCAATCTCTTCTGCCAGTTCCAGGTTCAGGTCGGCGACCATCACCTTAGCCCCTTCGGCAGCGAACTTGCGTACGATGCCAGCGCCAAATCCGGAGGCCCCGCCGGTCACAATTGCCCGTTTTCCGTCCAGTCTCATCCTTGTCTCCCGTTCTTTTGTCCGCGCTCTTCATCGTCACTTCGGCCGCAGCTAAGCGCGAGCCGGGACTGGAGAGCCAGTTGAGTTTGTTTCCTTCAAATCCACATTCGTTTTTCGTCATTGCCGGGCCCGACCCGGCAATCCACGCCATTTCCAATCAACACGCTCAGGCGGAGCCGTTGGAACCGAAGCGGCATGGATGCCATGGTCAAGCCATGGCATGACGGCAGAGACGTTGGTCTTCAAAGTCCATCACCGTCCGCCACTGCACAGCTCCCCCCAAACCTGACATCCCGACAAAGCACAGCGGAGATCCGGCCCCCTGCTCGCCGTGTCGTCAATTCCAAAACACAAACAACCTCATGAGGTTACTGGGTCCCCGCTTTCGCGGGGATGACAACCGAGAGTGTGGATGCCGCTCCTAATTCCGTTTCCGCCCCAGGACGTCCCTACCCGTGCAGTGCCGCGACGGTCTTCAGGGTCGTGAAGCCGTAGAGTGCCTCGAAGCCTTTCTCGCGGCCATGACCGGACTTGCCCATGCCACCGAACGGCAGCTCGACGCCGCCGCCGGCGCCGTAATTGTTGATGAAGACCTGACCGGAGCGGATTTGCTTTGCAAGCCGCATCTGGCGTGCACCATCCCGGGTCCAGAGGCTGGCCACCAGGCCATAATCGGTGCCGTTGGCTATGGCGACAGCTTCTTCTTCATCATCGAACGGGATGATCACCTGGACCGGGCCAAAGATCTCGTCTCTCGCCAGCACGTGATCCGGCGCCACATTGCCGAACAGCGTCGGGCGCACATAACTGCCGCCTGCTGGCGTCTCGCTGAGTTCTGCCTCCGCCGCCTTTTCAAGATCTGCACCCCGGTCGAGAAAGCTGGAGACGATGCCCTGCTGTCTGGCCGAAATCAGCGGCCCGACATCGAGATCAGCCAGCGCCGGACCGACTTTCAGGGCTCCATAGCGCGCCGCCATCAGTTCGGTGACTTCGGCCACCCGGGAGCGCTGCACAAGAATGCGCGAGGACGCCGAGCAGGTCTGCCCGGCATTCTGGATGCCCGCATTGACGAGAAACGGCAGCGCTGCTTCCAGATCCGCATCCTCAAACACCAGTTGCGGAGACTTGCCGCCCAGTTCGAGCGTGACCGGCACCACATTCCGGGCAGCGGCCATCTGCACCTGGATGCCGGTTGCAACGGACCCGGTGAAGGACACATGGTGCACGCCCGGATGCGCCGAAAGGGCGGCACCGGCTTCCCCACCGAGACCTGGCACCACATTCAGGACACCGTCCGGCAATCCGGCCTGGCGGGCGAGATCGGCAAAGGCGAGCGCCGTCAGGCAGGCGTCCTCGGCCGGTTTCAGCACACAGGCATTGCCCGTTGCCAATGCGGCCCCGACCGAGCGTCCGATGATCTGCATCGGGTAATTCCAGGGCACGATATGACCGGTGACGCCATGCGGCTCGCGCAAGGTGTACACCGTATAACCGTCGAGATAGGGGATGGTTTCGCCATGCAGCTTGTCGGCCGCGCCGCCATAGAATTCCAGGTACCGGGCGAGCGCGACAGCATCATTGCGTGCCTGCTTCAGCGGTTTGCCGACGTCGATCGCCTCGATCCTTGCCAGATGATCGACCTTCTCCAATACCAGTTGCTGCAGGCGAAACAGGAAGCGCCCGCGTTCCGCCGCTGATGTCTTGCCCCAGGGACCTTTGAGAGCCGCGTCCGCGGCTGCCACGGCCGCATCAATATCGGCGGCACCTCCCCTTGCAATCGCGCCGATACGTTCACCGGTCGAGGGATCCGTCAGAGGCAGCTCCTCGCCGCCCAGAGGATCAACCCATGTGCCATTGATCAGGCATTTGGCCGGATCGAACCAGAGATCGAGCTCAGACATCCGTGGCTCCTCAGTAAAACATTGTGTGCTGTTTCGGGAAAAACAGTTCTATGAACAGGTGGTTGTTACTGTATCCGGGTTGCCCGAAGTCATTTCCGTAAGGCAGACCGACACTGACCCAGATCCAAGCAAGCAGGATGGTCAGCAGCACTGGGCCTAATTTTCTCTTGGATCTGAACATGTCTGCTTCTCCTTCAGGCCGCATCCGCCGGCAGAACCGGGGCGGCTGCAACGAGCTGTTTCGTATAGGGGTGGGACGGGTGATCGAAGACGTCTCCGGTCGGGCCTTCCTCGACGATCTGGCCGGCTTTCATGACCAGCACCCGGTCGGTGATGGAGCGAACGACGCTCAAATCATGGCTGATGAAGAGATAGGTCAGCCCGAACCGGCCGCTCAGATCCGCCAGCAAATCGAGCACCTGGGCCCGGACAGACACATCCAGCGCCGACACCGCCTCATCCAGGATGATCAGGTCGGGCTTGATGATCAGCGCACGGGCAATGGCAATCCTCTGGCGCTGCCCGCCGGAAAATTCGTGAATGTACTTGTCCGCATCAGAGGGCTTCAGCCCGACGCTTTCCAGCGCTTCGGCGATCGCAAGGTCGCGCTCCTTCCCGCGTGGTGGCGTCTCCAGCAGGTGGAACGGTTCAGTCACCAGACGATCGACCTTCCAGCGCGGATTGAAACTGCCATAAGGGTCCTGGAACACCACATGCATGCGGCGGCGCACGGCGATATTGGCGTGGTGATGGGTAAAGACCGGCAGTCCGTCAAAGAGGATTTCACCTGACTGAACCTCTTCCAGGCCCAGAATGGCTCGTGTCAGCGTGGACTTGCCACAACCGGACTCGCCGACAAGCCCGAGGCTCTCCCCCTTGCGGATCGTGAAACTGACCTTGTCGACCGCCCGGAAATGCGTTGTCTTGCCCCACCAGCCATGGGTGTGACCGACATAATCGCGCACGACCTCCTTCACTTCCAGGAGCGGTACCTCGACGGGTTCGCTGGCCCGCTCCGGCACATGACCGGAGGCTTCCAGCAGCGCTTTCGAATAGGGATGCTGCATGTGAGCGAAGAGCTCGTCCGCCGGACCGCTTTCCACCACCTCCCCGTCCTTCATGATGACAAGGTCGTCCGCGAGATCAGCCACCACGGCGAGGTCGTGCGAAATCAGCATCAGCCCCATGCCGTCTTCGGCGACCAGCCGCTTCAGAAGATCGAGGATCTGCGCCTGGGTCGTGACATCCAGTGCCGTTGTCGGCTCGTCCGCGATCAGCAGCCGGGGCTTCAAGGCAATCGCCATGGCAATGACGACGCGCTGGCGCTGCCCGCCGGAAAGCTCATGCGGATAGCGTGACAGCGGAAACCTGTCCTGTGGCAGCTCCGCCCGGTGCAACGCCTCAGCGGCCCGCGCCATCGCCTCGGCCCTGGACACCTTTTCATGGATCAGGATTGTTTCGGCGACCTGGGCCCCGATGGTCTTCAGCGGATTGAGCGCGGTCATCGGCTCCTGGAACACCATGCCGACCTCCCGCCCGCGCAAGGCGCAGAGCTCTTTCTCGGTAAGCCCCAGAATGTCCTTGCCGTTCAGGACGATGTCCCCGCTGCACTCCGTGCCGTTGGGCAAAAGCTGCAGGACGCTGAACGCGGTGATTGACTTGCCCGAGCCGCTTTCGCCGATGACACCCAGAATACGGCCCGGTGCCAGTGACATTGAAACGCGCTCCAGGATCGGTACACCGTGAATGGACAGCGAGAGATTGTCGATCTTCAGAAGGCTCATGTTCGCGCCCTTCTGAGCTTGGGATCGAGAACATCCCGAAGGCCGTCACCGAGAAGATTGAGGCCCAGAACGGTCAGGAGGATCGCAAGGCCCGGGAAAAGGGCCAGATGGGGCGCTAGCGATATCATCGTCTGACTGTCGGCAAGCATGCGGCCCCAGCTGGCAATCGGTGGCTGTGCACCAAGCCCGACATAGCTCAGACCAGCTTCCGCCAGAATGCCGAGCGAGAACTGGATCGTGCCCTGGACAATCAGCAGATTGGCGACATTGGGCAGGATGTGCTCCAGCGAGATCCTTGCCGGTCCCTTGCCGGCAACGCGCGCCGCCAGAATGTAGTCCCGGCTCCACAGGGACAGTGCCGCGCCCCGGGTCAGGCGGGCAAAGACCGGAATGTTGAAGATGCCGATGGCGATGATGGCGTTCAGCGCGGATGCCCCGAAGACGGCCGTGATCATGACGGCAATCAGAAGGCTCGGAAAGGCAAAGACCAGGTCATTGCCGCGCATGATCACCTCGTCCATGAGACCACCCTTCCTGGCCGCTGCGGCAAGGCCCAGCGGCACGCCGAGCACCATGCCGATGCCCACGGCGACCAGCGCAACGGCGATGGAGGTTCGTGCGCCTTCCATGATCATGCTCAGGATATCCCGCCCGAACTGATCGGTGCCGAGTGGATGCGCCCAGCTGGGCGGTTTCATCCGGTTGGCAATCTCCAGAACGGTGATGTCATAGGGCACCCAGATCAGACTGATCAGGGCCGCGCCTGCAAAAACAAGCGTGAGGATCGCGCCGGGCAGCAGCGTGCGGCTGTGCAGGAAAACGCTCATCATCGTCTCCTGCGCAAGCGCGGGTCGACCCAGGCATAGGCCATGTCGACCGCGAAATTGACCAGGATCACCGCGAAGACCAGCAGCATTACGACACTCTCGACCACGATCAGATCGCGCGCGCTGATTGACTGGAACACCAGTCGGCCCAGGCCCGGCAGGAAGAATACGTTTTCGATGATGATCGCGCCGGCCAGCAGAAACGAGAACTGCAGGCCGAGAATGGTCAGCACCGGGATCAGGGCATTGCGCACGGCATGGCGCCAAAGCGCCTGGCCCTTGGTGAGCCCCTTGGCTCTGGCCGTTCGGATGAAATCCTCGCTGAGCGTATCGAGCAGGCTGGAGCGCATCACGCGCGTCAGGATGCTGGCCTGCGGCAGGGCCAGTGCGATGGCCGGCAGCGTCAGCGCTTTCATGCCCGCGAAGAAGCCGGCATCCCAGCCCGGAAAGCCGCCTGCGGAAAACCAGCGCAGATTGATCGCAAAGACCAGGACCATCAGCATGGCGAACCAGAAATTCGGGATCGCAACGCCGAGCTGGGTGACACCCATGACACCTGCATCCACGGCCGTGCCGCGCCGCGAGGCCGCCCAGATGCCGGCCGGAAAGGCGATGAGCGTGCTTAAGGTCAGGGCGTAAAGCGCAAGCGGCAGCGACACCCAGAGCCGGTCGCCAATCATCTCGGATACCGGGGTGCGATAGGTGTAGGAGGTGCCAAAATCACCGACCAGCAAACCGCCAGCCCAGGACAAATAGCGTTGCAGGATCGTGCCGTTAAGGCCCAGTTCCTCACGCAGGGCTGCAAGTGTGTCTTCCTGCGCATTGAGGCCGAGCATATAGGCAGCCGGATCGCCCGGGACCACTTCCAACGCCAGGAAGATGATCACGGACGCCGCGACAAGGCTCAAGGCCAGCGACAAGAGACGTTTCAGAAAATAGTGCAGCATGACCGCGTCGCGTGGCCGCGACAAAGGCAGCCACCGTCAGGAGTGGGAAGGACAAAATGGGTGTGCGCACCGAAGCGCGAACACCCTGCTTCGCGTATGGGTCAGTCTTCCCAGGAGACCGCTGTCAGATCCGTGGCCTGGGTCGGCTGGTTTTTCCAGAGCCCCTTGATCTTGGCATTGGCAACGGTCGGGAATGCGAGCTGGAACAGATAGCCGTTCACATAGTCGTTGGAGATGATTTCCTGTGCATCCTTCAGAAGCTGGGAGCGTTTTTCCGGATCGTTTTCAACGGTCAGGTCTTCGATCAGCTTCTGGAAGGCAGGGTTGTCGTACTGGAAGTAGTAGTCGGGCCGCGCGTAGATGCCGATATCCATCGGTTCGGTGTGACTGACGATGGTCAGGCCAAAATCCTTGCCCTTGAACACCTGTTCCAGCCACTGGGCCCATTCCAGGTTGGTGATTTCCGTCTCGATGCCGACGGCGCGCAGCTGCGAGGCGATGATCTCCCCGCCGCGACGGGCATAGGAGGGTGGCGGCAGCTTCAGGGTCGTGGTGAAGCCGTCCGGATAGCCGGCTTCCGAAAGGAGTTTCTTGGAAAGCTCCGGATCGTACTGGCTGAGGCCGGTCAGATCGACATAATCGGGATTATGCGGTGCGAAGTGGGTGCCGATCGGGGTGCCGTAGCCGAACATCGCGCCGTCGATGATCGCCTGGCGGTCGATTGCATGCGCAATGGCTTCACGCACCTTGATGTTGTCGAGCGGCGGCAGCTTGTTGTTGGTCGACAGGATCGTTTCGCCTTCCGTTGACCCCACCAGCACCTGGAAGCGCGGATCGGCTTCGAACTGCGGCAGGTTTTCCGGTGCCGGGAAGCCGACAAAGGCATTGACGTCTTCCGCCATCACGGCCGCAAAGGCTGCGGTGGGATCGGAAATGAACTTGAAGGTGACCTTGTCGAGTTTGGCAGGTTCGCCCCAATAGTCGGCATTCTTTTCAAGATCGATCCGGTCGCCCTGGACCCAGTCGGTGAACTTGAACGCACCGGTTCCGATTGGCGTTGTCTTGATGTCACCGATGGTTTCCGGCGCGACGATCACGGCGTCGCCCCAGGCCATGTTGAACAGGAAACTGCCGTTTGGCTCCTTGAGCGTGACCTTGACCGTCAACGGATCGACAACTTCGACCGATTCAATGCCTGCAAAAAGTGCCTTCTGGGCGTTCTGGCTGTCTTCCGCGCGCGCGCGGTCCAGGCTGAACTTGACGTCCTCGGCGGTCATGTCGCTGCCGTCGTGGAACTTCACGCTCTCTTGCAGCTTGAACGTATAGGTCTTGCCATCTTCGGAGATCTCCCAGGTTTCAGCAAGGCCCGGGTTGACCGAGCCATCCGGGCCGAAACGGGTCAGGCCTTCGAAGACATTGGAATAGAGCACGGAGTCGATGGCACCGGCGGCAGCGCTGGTCGGGTCCAGATGCGGCGGTTCCAGCTGCATGGCAACGACGATGTCGCTCTTGGCGTGGGCGAGACCCATGCTCGCGGTCAGCGCCAAGGCGCTTATTACTCCCAGTCCGATCTTACGCAAGCTCATGACTTCCCCCTTTTTCTGACGGCTGATCTTGCTTTCCAGCCAGAAGATCGATCAGCGAGCGGCCCATCACCTTCGCCGAGTCGAGCATGTCGTCGACACCGACATATTCGTCCGGTTTGTGCGCAAGATCCAGAATGCCCGGACCATAGGCGATACAATTTTTCAGTTTGCCGATCCGGTCGATATGCTTCTGGTCGTATGTGCCGGGACTGACGACATATTCTGCCTCCTTGCCCATGGTCTCCCGAATGGCTTTCGCAACGGTTGAGACCACGGGCGCGTCCTTCTCCGTCATGGTCGGCAGCACACGGTGAAGCTCGCGGACATCATAGCGGAACTTGTCGCGCCGCCCTTCGACGGTTTTCAGAACATCCATCACCTCCGCCTGGACGTCATCGATATTCTCTTCCAGCAGGAACCTGCGATCAATTACCATTCGGCAGCTGTCCGGAACGCAAGGACTTGGCAGTCCGGTGAAATCGGCATCGCCTTCCGACTGGCCGCCATGAATGGAATTGATGTTGAGCGTCGACTGCCTGGCCCCTTCCGGAACGACCGGCATATCCGTGCGTTTTTGCGCCAGCGCCGGGAACAGGCTCTGCTCCATCTCTTCGACCACCGCGCCCATGTGGCGGACGGCGCAATCGCCGAGAAAAGGCATGGAACCGTGGGCGATTTCGCCATAGGTCTCGACTTCCGCCCACCAGACACCGCGGTGCCCGAGGCAGATCCTGTCCTTGTTGAGTGGTTCGGGAATGATGACGTGCTGGACCCGGTCCGGATCGAAATAGCCCTTGCCGGCCAGATAGGCGACCCCGCCATAACCACCCGATTCCTCGTCGGCCGTTCCGCTGATCTCGATGGCGCCGGCAAAGTCCGGGCAGACCGCCAGGAAAGCCTCGGCCGCCACGATGCTGGCAGCCAGGCCCCCCTTCATGTCACAGGCGCCGCGACCATAGATCTTGCCGTCGACAAGTTCGCCGCCAAACGGATCCTTGGTCCAGCCATGCCCGACATCGACCACGTCGATATGGCTGTTGAAATGCACGCATTCACCGGGTTTCCCCCCCTCACGGCGGGCAACCACGTTCCAGCGCGGATATTTGTCGCTGTCCCCGGGGCCCCATGCGCTCTGATCAGTTCGACGCAAAAGCCGGCCTTGCGCAGTCGCCTGTGCAGGTAGTTGCAGATCTCGAGATAGTTCTCGCCGGGTGGATTGAGCGTCGGAATGCGCAGCAGATCCTGTGTCAGCGCAATCAGATCATCGCGCCTTGCGTCAATTTCACGGATCAGGTCGTCGACAAGCGGCATCCGGCTCCATCTCCCATTGGCACCTCAGGCACCAACTATGCTACCCTCAAACTACGGTGCCAATACCGTAGTTTCACGGTGACTCATGTCAGAGCTCGATCAACTTGCCTTCGACCACGCCCCGATGGGGCTGACCCTGACCGAAAACAGGATCATCCGGACCTGCAACGAAACCTTCGCCGCCATGTTCGGTTACAGCAAGGAGGCCCTGATCGGGCAGAGTTTTCGCCTGCTTTACGGCACGGATCAGGAATTTCACCAGATCCGGGATATCGGGCTGGAACCCTTGCGCCAGTCCCTGCCCTACACGGATGAACGGCTGATGCGTCGCTCCGATGGAGCCCGCATCTGGTGCCGCTTCCGGGCGCGTACCTTGACCCCTGAAGCGCCCTTGGAGCGCATTGTCCTGAGTTTTGCGCTGATTGACCGCGCAACGACCGGACCGCAGCTGACACCGCGCGAACGGGACGTGTTGCTTCTGCTTGCCAAGGGACAGACAAGCAAGGAGATGGCGCGCGGACTTGGCCTGTCTCCAAGGACGATCGAGGATGTGCGCGCTCGGCTTTTGAAGAAGTTTCAGGTCAAGAGCGTTGCGGTGCTGCTGGCGCGGTTTTCGGGGCATGAAGCGGGCAAAGGAGCGCGGTGAGACCTGCAAAGCGCATTACGGGTTGAAGTGCCTCTCCTTCTTCGTCATGCCATGGCTCGACCATGGCATCCATGCCGAGAGCTAACGGTTTGATCCGCGTCCTGTTTTTACCGCAGGTCACGGCATGGATTGCCGGGTCAAGCCCGGCAATGACGAAGGCAAGATTGTCTCTTCAACTCAGGCCCGCACCACCTTCTGGGTCTGCACACCCAGCTTGTCGATGCCGAGTTTCATGACTTCGCCGCCCTTCAGATAGACCGGCGGCTTGTGACCCATGCCGACGCCTGGAGGCGTGCCGGTGGAGATGACGTCGCCCGACTGCAGGCTCATGAAGCGGCTGAGATAGGAAATCAGGAACGGCACCCGGTAAACCATGGTTTTGGTCGAACCGGTCTGGCGGCGCGTCCCGTCGACCTCCAGCCACATTCCAAGGTCGTCATAGTCACCGACCTCGTCGGGCGTCACCAGCCAGGGACCCGTCGGGCCGAATGTGTCGCAGCCCTTGCCCTTGTCCCAGGTGCCGGACCGCTCGATCTGGTATTCGCGCTCCGACACATCATTGACCACGCAGAAGCCGGCCACATGGCTCATGGCATCCGCCTCGTCGATATAAGCACCGCCCTTGCCGATCACGACGCCCAGTTCGACTTCCCAGTCAGTCTTTTCTGACCCGCGCGGGATCATCACATCGTCATCCGGACCGACAATCGCCGACGTCCACTTGTTGAAAACAACCGGCTCCGGCGGCACGTCCATGCCGGATTCCGCCGCATGGTCGGCATAATTCAGGCCGATGCAGATGAACTTGCCGATAGCCCCGACACAGGGGCCAAGACGCAGGTCCTCTTGCGGCGTTCCAGCAACCACGGGCAAGGTCGAGATTTCGAGCGCCTGCAGGCGCTGCAGGCTCTCCGGCCCCAGGGCGTCGCCGGCAATGTCGGAAACGATCGATGACAGGTCCCGGACCTGGTTGTCGCTATCAAGAAGACCGGGCTTTTCTTCACCCGGCGCGCCGTATCTCAGCAATTTCATGAAAGTCTTTCCTTGACGTTGGGAACCCGGCCGCTTGTGACGGCCGGGTTGTGGGAGCCGGTTCAATCTGCAACCATCAGACTGCATATGGAAGCAGTTTCAGGCTCAAATTTTCTTTCTAGATATTACCTAGAAAAATCAATCATACAAGACGGCCGCGATCTTGGGATCGTCCATGTTCGACTTGTCGTACCAGTAGAAGCCGGTGTCGATATGTGACGGCACTTCCTTGCCCTGGGAGGCCTCAAGGGCCGCCTTGACGGTTTCATAGCCGATCCCGACCGGGTTCTGGGTGATCGCGCCGGCCATCACGCCATTTCGGATCGCGTCCTTCTGGGCCTTGCCACTGTCATAGCCGATGATGACGATGTCGGACTTGCCCATTTCCGTAACGCCGTTGACGACACCAAGTGCAGATCCCTCATTGGCACCAAAGATGCCTTTCAGGTCCGGATTGGCCGTCAGGATCGCCTTGGTCAGTTCGGTCGACTTCAAATGATCGCCTGCGCCATATTGTACAGTCACCACTTCAATGTCCGGATACTTGTCCTTGACCTGATTGGCAAAACCGTCAACGCGGTCGATGCCGGTCCGGCTGGTCTGGTCATGCGCCACGATGGCCACCTTGCCGGCGCCGCCGATCAGCTCGGCCATCTTGTCCGCCGCGAGGGCAGCTGCGGCGACATTGTCGGTCGATGCGGTGGCAACAGGAATGTCGCTGTCGACACCGCTGTCAAAGGCGATCACCGGAATGCCCTTTTCCTGGGCCTGGCGCAGCAGCGGGATGGCTGCCTGGCTGTCGAGCGCCGCAAATCCGATGGCCGTCGGGTTCTTGGCGAGGGCGGCCGCGAGCATGTCGATCTGACGGTCGACCATGGATTCATTGTCCGGGCCCTCAAAGGTGATGGCGACACCAAATTCCTCAGATGCCTGATCGGCGCCTGCCTTCACGGCCTGCCAGAACTGGTGCTGGAAGCCCTTTGAGATCAGCGGCACGTAGGTTTCCTGTGCACTTGCGATATTCGCGGACAACATCAGCGCGGCGGCGCTGGCGGCTCCAATGAGGGTACGTCTGTTCAGCATATTGCTCTCCTGTGGTTGGACCGGATCTTCCCGGGTTTCGGGGCGTGGTCGCCCTCTTGGTTGTTGGTGAAAATCAAGACCTGCGCCGGCGCACCATGTCGGCATAAACGGCCAGGATGATGATCGCGCCGGTGACAACGGTCTGCCATTCCTGGGCGACGGACAGGACACGAAGACCGTTGGTCAGAACCGCCATGATCAATGCACCGATCAGCGTTCCGAGAACCGTGCCGCGCCCGCCGCTGAGCGATGTTCCGCCGATCACGACGGCGGCAATCGCTTCCAGCTCGTAGCCGAGACCCAAGGCGGGCTGAGCCGAGTTCAGGCGCGAGGCAATCAGGATGCCGGCGATACCGCAGATGGCTCCGGCAAGCGCATAGACCGCCATTTTCCAGAGGTCGGTGTTCACGCCCGACAGGCGCACGGCCTCCTCGTTGGAGCCCAGCGCGAAGGTGTACCGACCGAGCACCGTGCGGCCGAGGATGTAGGCCGCCGCCCCGGCGACCAGGAACAGGATCAGAACACCATTGGGGATCGGCAGCGCAGGAAAGATTTCGCCAATCAGTGACCCGCGAGAAATCTGGTCGAACCCCGGCGTGTCGTTGAAGTAGATCGGACGCGTGCCGGAGATGACCAGCGAGAGCCCCTTCAGGATCAGCATCATCCCGAGCGTTGCGATGAAGGGCGGAATCTTCATCTTGGCCACAAAAGTGCCCGAACACAGGCCGCAAAAGGCGCCTGTGGCAATGGCTGCCAGAACACCGAGCGGCAGCGGCATGCCGAGATTGGTCAAGACCACGCCTGCAATCACCGCGCAGAAGGTCATCAACGTTCCGACCGACAGATCAATGCCGCCGGTGATGATCACCAGCGTCGCGGCGACTGCCAGAACGCCATTGACAGAGGTGGCCTGCAAGATGGCAATCATGTTGGACGTCTGCATGAAATTGGGAGACGCGATCGAAAAACCGATCAGGAGCAGGATCAGGCTGGCAAAGGCGAGCAGTTTCTGATGCGCTCCGGCTTCGAGCAGACGGGTCACGAATGTCGGCGAAGATGGCGTGTTGACGGCGGTCATTGCGGATATCCCTCCGGCTGCATGGACGGCGCCCGTTGTGTCGCCAGATGCATGATGTCTTCCTGGGTTGTGTCTTCTCCGCCCGGCAGGATGCCGGTCAGGCGTCCTTCGCACATGACGGCAATGCGATGGCTGAGCCGCATGACTTCGGGCAATTCCGAGGAGATCACGATGATCGCCCGGCCTTCGCTGGCGAGGTTCTTCAGGAGCTTGTAGATTTCCGACTTGGCGCCAACATCGATGCCTCTGGTCGGTTCATCGAAAATCAGGATGTCGCAATCCCGGTAGAGCCACTTGGCGATGACAACCTTCTGCTGGTTACCCCCCGACAGCAACCGGACTTCCTGGCGGTCGGAGGGGGTGCGGATCTCAAGTTGGCCGATATAGTCCTGCGCGGTCTTGCGCATGGCCTCTTCTCTCAGGACGCCGAAGCGGCTGGCGAAACGGTCAAGGCTCGCAAGCGCCACGTTGGTGCGCACATCCATGCCCGTCGCGAGACCAAAGTGCTTGCGATCCTCAGACAAGTATCCGATCCCGGCCCTGACTGCGTCGGACGGCCTGGAGATTGCGCAGGGCTTGCCGTGGACCCGGATCTCCCCGCCCTCACGCGGGTCGGCGCCAAAGATGGCCCGGGCAACTTCGGTTCGCCCTGCCCCCATCAGACCGGCAAAACCCAGGATTTCTCCCTTGCGAACAGAAAAGCTGACGTCCCGGATTTCGCTGCCTCGAGTGAGACCGCGCACCTCCAGAACGGTTTCGGCCTCCGAGAGATCGGGTACAACCACCGGATCGTTGGTCACCTCGCGCCCGACCATCATGGAGATGATCTTGGAAACGGGCGTTTCGGCCGCGCCGACGGTTCCGACATAGGCGCCATCACGCATGACCGTCACCCGGTCGGCGATCTGTTTCAGCTCGTCCATCTTGTGGCTGATATAGATAATGCCAACGCCATCGGCCTTCAGGCGGCGGATGATGGTGAAGAGTTCCGCAATTTCCGCGTCGTTAAGGGCTGCTGTCGGCTCGTCCATGATCAGGACCCTGGACCGGTAGGAGAGCGCCTTGGCAATCTCGACCATCTGCTGGCGGGCAATGGTCAGCTCGCCGACGATGGTCCTGGGGTTCATGGTCAGGTTCATGGAGCGGAAGATCTCGTCCGCCTGCGCATTGAGTGCCGCTTCGTCAAGACGCCCGAACCGCTTGCGCGGCTCCCGGCCAATGAAAATGTTCTGAGCGACAGTCAGATCGTTCATCAGGCTGAGCTCCTGATGAATGATGCCGATGCCCAGATCCTGCGCGGCCCGTGGACTGTCGATCACCACGTCCCGCCCCTCGACCAGAAGCTCGCCGCCATCCTTGGGGTAGATGCCCGACAGGATCTTCATCAGCGTCGACTTGCCGGCACCGTTTTCGCCCATCAGTGCATGGACTTCACCGCTGTCCAGCTCGAAACTGACTGATTTCAGGGCGTGCACGCCGGGAAACCGTTTCTCGATTCCCGTCATCTTCACCAGACTTGTCATGACGCGGTCCTCCCAAACCACGACGGAGTGGCCACTAGATCGTGACACCACCGTCGACCAGAAGTGCCTGCCCGGAAACGAACCGGCTTTCATCCGACATGAGGTAGACAACCATCGGGGTGAGATCGTCGACGGTGGCCAGCCGGCCCATGGGCTGGCGGGCGATGAAATTCTTCTCCGCTTCAACGGGATCCGGTGCGGACGCGATACGGCCGCGCAAGGACGGCGTGTCGACCGTGCCCGGGCAGAGAGCATTGCAGCGGATGCCATCGGCCACGAAATCCGCGGCAACGCCCTTGGTTAGGCCGATCACGGCCGCCTTGGTCGCGCCGTAAAGCGTCCGCACCGGAAAGCCTTTGATGGAAGACGCCATGGACGACATGTTCAGGATGGAAGCCGCCCCTGTTTCCTGTGCCCGCTTGCGCATGCCCGGCAGAAAGGCCTGGGTCATGCGGTACATGGAGCGCACATTGAGATCGAAACTGAAGTCCCAGTCATCCTCGCTGATGTCGAGAACCGTGCCGTGATGGACAAACCCGGCGCAATTGAAGAGCCCGTCGAGATCAGGCAATTCCGCGGCCAAGGCATCAATGGCTGCCCGGTCGCCGACATCCAGCTTTCTTGTCTCAATCTCCGGCACGTCCCGGGACAATGTCGCCAGAGTTTCAGCGTTGATATCGACCGCGATGACCCGGGCTCCCTCGCGGGCGCAGGCAATAGCGCTGGCCCGGCCGATGCCCTGGCCGGCGGCTGAAATCAGTATGGTTTTATCCTTCAGGCGCACTCGTTTTCCTCCCGAGAATTCGCGCGTTTTATTTGGTTCTTCAGGCTGCGTTCACATCACCGCGCCGATCTGCCACGGCACGAACTCCACGCCGCCAAAACCGAGTTCCTCGCTCCTGGACTTTTCCCCGGACGCGACTGCGACGATCTTTTCAAAGATCTCGGTGCCCTTGGCTTCCAGGCTGACGTTCTCCGAAACGATATCGCCGCAATTGATGTCCATGTCCTCCGACATGCGGGCGTACATCTCGCTGTTGGTTGCCAGCTTGATGCAGGGCGTCGGCATGTAGCCGGAGACGGATCCTCGCCCCGTGGTAAAGACGATGATGTTGGCACCGGACGCAATCTGACCGGTGACTGAGCAGGGATCGAAACCGGGGCTGTCCATGAAAACGAACCCCTTCTTGTCGATGAATTCGCCGAACTTGTAGACATCCGTCAGGGGCGCCGAGCCACCTTTTGCGGCCGCACCGAGCGACTTCTCCAAAATGGTGGTAAGTCCGCCGCGCTTGTTTCCAGGAGACGGATTGTTGTCCATCTCGCCGCCATTTCGGGCGGTGTAATCTTCCCACCACCGCACCCGCTCGATCAGCTTCTGACCAACTTCGACGGACACGGCCCGGCGCGTCAGAAGATGTTCGGCGCCATAAATCTCGGAGGTTTCCGACAGGATGGTCGTGCCGCCATGGCGCACCAGCAGATCGGACGCGATGCCCAGCGCCGGATTGGCGGTGATACCGGAATACCCGTCAGAACCGCCACATTGCATGCCAACCGTGATTTCAGAGACCGGAACCGGCACACGCTCGGCCTTGTTGGCCATGGCCGCCAGTTCAAGCAATTCGCGCAGGCCCGCCTCGATTGTCTTGCGTGTGCCACCCGTCTGCTGGATGGTCATGTAGCGCAGATCCCCGCCGGGCCGGATCTTCCGATCGCCGACCAGATCGGCGATCTGCATCACCTCACAGCCGAGGCCAATCAACAGGATCGCGGCGAAGTTCGGGTGCTGTGCATAGCCGGACAGCGTCCGGAACAGCGTTGCATAGCCTTCATCCTTTGCCGACATGCCGCAGCCGGTGCCATGGACGATCGGAACGATGCCGTCGACATTGGGATAAGCGTCCAGCAGCCCGGATTTTTCCGCGGCTTCCGCGATGAATTTTGCGACAGAGCCCGAACAGTTCACCGACGTCAGGATGCCGATATAGTTGCGTGTCCCCGCCTTCCCGTCCGAGCGGCGATAGCCCATGAAGGTCCGCTCCTGCGTGATCGGCGCAAGCGGGTACGAGGCTTCGGCGTGCTGGTAGTCCTGGCTGTGATCGCCCATGCCCAGATTGTGGACATGCACATGCTCGCCAGGTCGGATATCCGCCTTTGCATGACCGATGATCTGGCCATAGCGAATCACTTTTTCGCCGGAGGCGATGGGGTTTCGTGCAATCTTGTGGCCGCGCTGGATCTGGTTCGTGAGGGGCACATCGACAAAGGCCGCATGCTTCCCCGCCCCAATATCCTCCAGGGCGATGACGACGTTATCATCGGCATTCAGAAGGATGGAATTTGCATGAGGCTGCAGCACGAATGTCTCTCCCACGTCGGCGCAGATATGGTTTTGTCGAGCGCCGAATTGACCCGACGATAAACTTGACAGGACAACTGTGTCAACTAACATGTTAGCATTCTAATCGAGATAATCATGTCCCTGAGCAACGAACAAGATTTTCCGGACATCACCCTGCCGGACATCAGCAAACTCTCCGGATCGCTGGCCCAGCGTGTCTACGAGGCCCTGCGCATGGCGATCCTGGCCATGGACCTGCCACCGGGCACCCCCTTGAAAAAACAGGCAATTTGCGAACAGCTCGGCGTGTCCCGCTCGCCTGTCACCGAAGCGATCACCAAGCTCGCGAACGAGGGGCTGGTGGAGGTGATCCCGCAATCCGGATCGCGGGTCACACGATTTTCCCTGTCGGAAATTCGCGAAGGCGCCTTTCTCCGCGAAGCAATCGAGCTCGCCGCCGTTGCCAAGGTCGCCGCCGAACGCACGGAAGATCAGCTCGCCGAGCTGACCCGCAATCTCCGACTTCAGGCGCTTTGCCTGGAGGACCACGACGAGGCCGGGTTCTATGCCGAGGACGAACGCATGCACGAACTCATCTTTGCGTTCACCGGCTATCCGCGACTGAACGCAATCGCGGCAACCGGCTGGGTCCAGGTCAACCGGGCCAGACAACTGCTCCTGCCACTGCGCGGCCGGGCCTACGAAGCCTATGAGGAGCACCGTCAGATCATCGAGGCGATCCGCCGGCAGGACGCGGATGCCGCCCGAAAGGCAATGGAAAAACACTTGAGCGAACTGGTCACCCGCCTGGAGCCGCTCGCCAAGGAACGGCCGGATCTGTTCACCTGAACAGGCTGGTGCACGAGGAAAGCCCCTGGTCCTTGCAGCCAGGGCCAAAATGACTGGGAGGAAGCCATGACAGCTTTGGCAATTCGGCCGCTCAACGCAAGAACGGCGCGCAGGATAGACCTGACGGTCATGGGATTTGGCGGCGCCCCGCTCGGCAACCTGTATCGGAAAGTCTCCGAGGAAGACGCCCAGGCGGCCCTGCAAGCCGCCTTTGACAACGGGATCCGGTATTTCGACACGGCTCCGCAATATGGTCTTGGCCGCTCCGAACTGCGGTTTGGCGAGGCGATCAGGCGGTTTGGCCGGGAAAACATCGAACTATCCACCAAGATCGGCCGGCTCCTGCTAGATTGTGCGCCCGAAGAGGTGACGCCGGAAGCCTTTGTGGACGTGCCGCAGAAGCGCATCCAGTTCGACTACAGCTATGACGGCGTCATGCGCAGTTACGAGGCCAGCAAGGAACGTCTTCAGGTGGACGCTGCGGACATCCTGTTGGTGCACGATGTCTGTGTCTTTTCACAAGGCTCGCAGGAAGCCAGTGACAGGCGCGTGCGCGAACTTTTCGACGATGGCGGTTACCGCGCCCTGACCGAGTTGAAAGAAGCCGGGGCAATCGCTGCCATCGGCGCTGGGGTGAACGAGTGGCAGGTTTGCCAGAAGCTTCTGGAAGAAGCGGATTTCGACTGTTTCCTGCTTGCCGGACGCTACACGCTTCTAGAGCAGGACGCCCTGGAAACCTTCCTGCCGCTCTGCGAAAAACGCGATGTCGGCATCGTTCTGGGCGGCCCCTACAATTCAGGCATTCTGGCAACGGGTGCCGTCGCCGGCGCCAAGTACAATTACGCCGATGCACCACCGGACATTCTGGAACGCGTCCGGAAGATCGAGCGTGTCTGTAACGCACATCGCGTTCCGCTGATTGCGGCCGCCCTGCAATTTGTCCTTGGCCATCAGAGCGTCAAGACAGTCATCCCCGGTGCGGTCAACGCAGCCGAGGTCGACGCCAATATCGCACTTTTGAAGCAGGAGATCCCCTTCTCCTTCTGGTCCGACCTCAGATCGGAAGGCCTGATCCGGCCGGATGCGCCCTTACCTGGAGAAGTCAGCCATGCTGCGTAACCTGCCGCAAATTCTCAGCCCCTCTCTCCTCTACACGCTCCGGGCCATGGGCCACGGCGACCGGATTGCCCTTGTGGACGGCAATTTTCCGGCCGAGAGTTCCGGGCCGGACTGTCTCCGGCTCGACGGCATTTCCGCAACGGATGTTCTAAAGGCCGTACTTCAGGTCATGCCTCTCGACACCTTTGTGACCGCTCCTGCGATCACCATGCAGGTGGTTGGCGATCCGGAGGCCGTTCCCGACATCGTCGCCGAGTTCCAGTCGATCATCGACCAGGTCGCCGACCATCCGGCAAAGATTTCCACGCTCGAACGGCATGCCTTTTACGAGGCTGCGTCCGGCGCCTTTGCCGTTGTCCAGACCGGGGAACAGCGCCTTTATGGCAACATTCTCCTGACCAAGGGCATCATTGCGCCATGAGACTGGATGCCCATCAGCATTTCTGGGACATTGCGCGAGGCGACTACGGGTGGCTGACACCGGACGTCGGACCGATCTACCGGAACTACCACCCGGAGGATCTGAAACCTCACCTTGTCCGGCACCAGATCGACGGTACGATCCTCGTCCAGGCGGCTCCGACCGTCGCTGAGACCCGCTACATGCTCAGCCTCGCGGACGACAATGATTTCATCAAGGGTGTGGTCGGCTGGGCCGATTTCGAGGCGCCGGATGCGCCGGAGCAGATCGCGGTGCTGGCCCAGAACCCGAAACTCGTTGGCCTGAGGCCGATGATACAGGACATCCATGATCCGGACTGGATGCTGGAACCCGGTCTCAGCCCTGCCTACCGTGCAATGATCGCGCACGATCTTGTCTTTGACGCGCTCACCCTTCCAAGGCACCTCAGGAACCTTCGCCGTCTTGCCGACCGGCACCCGGACCTGCCCATGGTGATCGATCACGGCTCCAAGCCGGAGATCGCCCCGGGCCTGTTCGATGACTGGTCCGAAGACATGGCCGTTTTGGCTGCCGAAACATCAGCCTTCTGCAAGCTCTCCGGTCTGGTGACCGAGGCCGGCAACAGCTGGACCTTCGACACCTTGCGCCCCTATGTCGATCACCTTCTGGAGATCTTCGGACCGGATCGCCTCATCTGGGGCTCCGACTGGCCGGTCTGCACCCTTGCCTGCTCCTATGAGGATTGGATAGAGATCAGCGCCGAGCTGCTGAAGGACCTCGGTGAAACGGAACGGCAGGCGGTTCTGGGCGGAAATGCCGAGAAGCTGTATCTGTAGCCGCGTCGGCCGCCCCCCTGACCCCAAGAGGTGACTGCAAGCCGCTCTCTGGCAAACTGCGATCGCCCTTCCGCTTGTCATCCCACGTTGCGTGCGGACACGTCCGCTTAAACCCGCCGTCCCGGCGTCAGCCCATTCACCTTCTCGATAATCGAGGCCGCATCGATGCCGAAATGACGGTAGAGATCGCCGATTGTGCCGGTCTGGCCGAAATGCTCGACGCCCAGCGGGATGGTCTGGTGTCCCGCCACGCCGCCGAGCCAGGCCAGCGTTGCCGGATGGCCGTCGATGACGGTGATCAGTTTGCAATGCGCCGGAAGGTCGCCGAGAAGGTGCTCGATGTGGGAGCAGGCGTTGGTATTGCCGCGCGACCGTGCACGCTGCGCTGCCGTCCAGCCGGCATTCAGCCGGTCGGCAGAAGTAACGGCAAGCACACCGACATCTCGCCGATTGCCGGCAAGCTCCCCGGCTGCCTTGATGGCCTCCGGAGCCACCACGCCCTGATAGGCAATGACGACTTCGCAGTTCGGCCCGGGCTTGCGCAGCCAGTAGGCCCCGTCAATGGCACCCTGGCGGAAATCCTCGTCGGCCCGCTTGACCGGCTGTTCGATGGGATTGGTCGAGAGGCGCAGATATACGGAGCCACCCGTTTCGTCCCGCAGCCAGGTGCGTTCGTCCGGATCCCCTCGCCGTCGCGCTGAAGATAGTCAAAAGCCCATTCCATGATGACCGCCAGCTCGTCGGCAAAGGCGGGTTCGAATGCGGCAAGGCCGTCCTGGCTCATGCCGATCAACGGCGTGCCGATGGACTGGTGCGCCCCGCCTTCCGGCGCCAGCGTGACGCCGGACGGCGTGCCGACAATCATGAAGCGGGCGTCCTGGTAACAGGCATAGTTGAGTGCATCGAGACCGCGGCAGACGAAGGGATCGTAAACCGTGCCGATGGGAATGAGCCGTTTGCCGAACAGCGAATGGGACAACCCCGCCGCGCCGAGCAGGAGAAACAGGTTCATTTCGGCAATGCCAAGCTCGATGTGCTGCCCTTCGGGCGTGAACTCCCATTTGGCCGTGGACGGAATCCGGTGCTCGATAAAGGCATCCGCCATGGCGGTGCGGGCAAAGAGCTTGCGCCGGTTGACCCAGGGACCGAGATTGGTGGTGCCGGTCACGTCCGGCGACGTGGTGACGATCCGTTCGGCCAGCTTGCTGTCGCCCTTTGAGAGGTCGTCCAGCACCTTGCCAAAGGACATCTGGGTGGAGAGGTCCCGGTCGGAGCTGAGCTCTATGGACGGCACACTGATCTTGTCGGCCGCGTAACGACGGCGCCCCTTGGCAAAAAACGGCACCTCGTCCAGAAAGGCCTTCAGCCCGGCAACGTCACGAACGGTGGCAAACGGCTCCCATTCGTCGCCTTCTGCTACGCCCATATGCTGTTGCCACTCGGTCATCTGGGCCTTGTTCATCAGCCCGCCGTGATTGTCCTTGTGACCGGCGATCGGCGTGCCCCAGCCCTTGATCGTATAGGCCAGGAAACAGGTCGGCCTGTCGTGGTCAATCGCCGCAAAGGCCTCGGCCATCGTCTCGGTGCAGTTGCCGCCAAGGTTTTCCATGAGGTCGGCCAGTTCCTGATCGGAGCGGCGGTCGATCAGCGCAGTCACGTCGCCCTGGTCACCGAGATCATCCATCAGACGTTTGCGCCAGACCGCGCCGCCCATGAAAGTCAGGGCCGAATATTCCTGATTGGAACAGTCGTCGATCCATTGGCGGAGCCTGTCTCCGCCCGGTTCGGCGAAGGCGGCCCGCTGCAGGGCGCCGTATTTGACCCGGACAACCTCCCAGCCGAAGGCATCGAAGATTTTCTCCACCCGGTCGAACAGGCCTTCGCGGACGATGCCGTCGAGCGACTGGCGGTTATAGTCGATGATCCACCAGCAATTCCGGAGATCGTTCTTCCAGCCCTCCTGCAGGGCTTCATAAACATTGCCCTCGTCCAGCTCCGCATCCCCGACAAGCGCGATCATGCGACCGAGAGGCCCCTCACCCGACCAGGATTTTGCCGCGATATAGTCCTGGATCAGCGATGCGAAGGAGGTGATTGCAACGCCCAGGCCAACCGAGCCGGTGGAAAAATCGACATCGTCGATGTCCTTGGTGCGCGACGGATAGGACTGGACGCCGCCGAGCCCACGGAAGTTTTCCATCTTCTCGCGTGTCTGGTTGCCCATCAGATACTGGATCGCGTGGAAGATCGGCGAGGCATGGGGTTTGACCGCCACCCGGTCTTCCGGTTTGAGCACGGAAAAATAGAGAGCGGTCATGATCGACACCATCGAGGCTGAACTGGCCTGGTGCCCGCCGATCTTGATGCCACCCTCCTTGGGACGGATGTGATTGGCGTGGTGGATCATCCAGTGCGACAGCCACAACAGCCGCTGCTCTATGGTTTTCAGGTGTTCAGTGCTCATGCCCATGTTCCGCTGCATCCGGTTTCTGGCTTCAATCTAACGTCCGGCCTGAGCCGGTTTCTTGCAATTCGATAGCCACTTCAGCTAGTTTCTGGTGAACTTCATTATCAGAAGGCCAAATCTTGGTGATTTCCGACGCACTCGACACGTTTGATATCCAGATCCTGCGTGAATTGCGCCAGGATGGCCGGATCTCGATTCAGGATCTCTCCGAACGGGTCGGCCTAAGCGCCACGCCCGTTGCCCGCCGGCTGCGTCAGCTGGAGGACCGGGGCATCATCACCGGCTATTGCGCACTGATCGACGAGGTCAAGCTCGGTTATGAAGTGTCGGTTTTCGTCTCGGTGCAGCTCGACAAGCAGATCGATGTCACGCTGGACCAGTTCGAAGCCGCGATCCAGGCCTTTCCGGAAGTGGTCGACTGCTGGCTGATGACCGGCAATCGCGACTACCTCTTGCGCGTTGCCACGACGGGCCTCGCCGCCTTCGAGACATTCCTGACCGGCAAGCTCACCAAGGTTCAGGGCGTTGCCAATATCGAGAGCTCCATCCCGCTGCGCCGGGTGAAATCCGGTGTCGCCAGGACACCGTGACCACCGGCTTCCCTCCCCACGGCCTCACAGTTTCCCGCCCCACGCCGTCATTCTGAGGAGCGGGCTTGCTCGCGTCTCGGAGGATGGACGGCAAACTCGCGTTTGCGGCCCGTCCTTCGAGACGCCGCTTTGAAGTGAGGCTTGCTTCTTGGCTGGTTAAGCCGCCGCGGCCGCTTCACCTTCCGGCAGGGCCTGTGCCAGATCCGCCAGGATGTCCTCAACCTCTTCCAGTCCCACCGACAGGCGCACCAGACCGTCGCTGATGCCATGGGCGGCGCGCTCTTCGGGCGTATAGGTGGAATGGGTCATGGAAGCCGGATGCTGGATCAGCGTCTCGGCATCTCCCAGCGAAACGGCCCGCTGGATCATCTCCAGGGCGTTCATCATCGAGATACCGGCTTCCAGTCCACCCTTCAGTTCAAAGGCGATCATGCCGCCGGGCTGAGCCATCTGACGTTTGGCGAGTTGGTGCTGCTCGAAACTCTCAAGCCCCGGGAAATAAACCTTAGAAACCGCCGGGTGTGCTTCCAGCCATTCAGCGACCTGTCCGGCCGAGGAACAATGCCTGTCCATGCGCAGGGCCAGCGTTTTCAGTCCGCGCAGGATCAGAAGGGCGTTGAAGGGAGCCATCACCGCACCGGTCATGTCCTTCATGCCGACAAGGCGGATCTCCTGGATCTGCTCGGCGCTGCCGGCCACGAGGCCGGCAACCACATCGCCATGACCGCCGAGATACTTGGTGGCCGAATGCAGAACGATGTCGGCACCCATCTCGATCGGGCGTGTCAGATAGGGTGTCGCGTAGGTGTTGTCGACGATCACCGTTGCGCCCGCTTCATGCGCGATGGCAGCGATATGCTCAATGTCGACGAGGCGCATGTTGGGATTGGCCGGTGTTTCGAAATAGACCACGCGCGTCTTGTCGGAGATCGCGCCGCGCAGGTTCTCCGGATCGGTCATGTCCACATGTGTGATGGTGATCCCGAACTTGGTAAGACCGTGACGCATGAAGGCGAAGGTGCAGCCATAAAGCGTCTCGTCGACGATGATCTCGTCGCCCGGCGCAACCAGCGTCCAGAGCGTTGCGGTGATGGCACCCATGCCGGATGACAGCGCCAGACCGGCCTCCGCGCCTTCCAGATCGGCGATGCGCTGTTCCAGGAGATCCAGCGTCGGGTTGGAGATGCGGCTGTAGATATGGCCCGGGCGCTCGCCTGCAAACATCTCGCCACCGGCTTCCGCACTTTCGAACACGAAGGTGGAACTCAAGTGAAGCGGCGGCGTGAGCGATGCATCATTGTCCATCGGCTTGTAGGCGTGATGGATGGCGCGGCTGGCAAAACCCTTATAGGCACTCATGGCTGTCTCCCAAATCTCGATCTTGGCAGTATGTCGAAATTTCGAGAGCAGTAGATTTCAATTCATGCCTCAGATAAGCTTCTGATTAGCAGAATCTGCCAAAAAGAGAGAAAATGGACAGCAAGGACCGCCAGATCATCCGCGCGCTGCAGCGCGACGGCCGCATGACAAACCAGGACCTTGCCGACGAGGTGAACCTGTCGCCGTCCCCGTGCCTGCGCCGGCTGCGCAATCTCGAGGCCTCGGGTGCCATCAAGGGTTTTTCTGTCGATGTCGACCCTGCCGTCTACGGACTACCGATCACCGTGTTTGTGCGGATCCGGCTGGAACGTCACAACGAAGAAGACGTGCAGAGGTTCGAACGCCAGGTTCAGACCATCCCGGAAATCCTGGAGTGCCATGTCCTGACCGGTGCAATGGACTATCAGTTGCGGGTCGTCGTCTCCGATCTCGACGCTTATGAGACCTTCATCCGGACAAGGATCCACCCGATCGGCGGCATCGCTTCCATCGACACGAGTTTTGTCTATGGCACGGTCAAGAAAACGGCCGTGTTTCCCAAACTCTCCTGAACAGCTCAGCCCGCTTGAGCCGACCATCGATGTGTTTGTGCAAACGGCGGCCAGGAAGGGCGACCCGCGTCAGACGCTGAAAAGACATCCCGGACCCGAGCAGACTGGGGGCGCCTTAAGAGGACGACGGACTGGATATTGGTCCAGATTTAACCGGCCCGAATTCGTCTTTGAAACATCATCTTGTAAGGAAGAGTGGCGGAGAGGAAGTCCGCCTAGATTCAAGTCTCAATCTCGATCAATCGATTTCACGCACTATGATTATATCGTTATATTTGAATAACTAATTGACCTTCTGTGTTTCCTATTCGTATCTATGTCTATCATCATGAGGCAGCAAATATCACGCTTTGTGATGGTCTAGATGATGGGCCAAGTTGTTTCGGCCATGACGCGTTGGGGGACAGGCGATTGCTGACAGATGCCAAAGCCAGGAAGGTCAAGCCTGGCGACAAGCCGGTTTCGGATGGGACTGTTCAAGGGCTCTATCTCTTTCCCGGAAAGTCAGTCGGCAAGGCAAAGTGGGTGTTCCGGTTCGTATCACCGGAAACCGGCAAGCGTCGCGATATGGGGTTTGGGAGTTATCCGTCCGTCCCGCTTAAGGAAGCTCGAGACAAAGGCCTTCAAGCGCGGCGGTTGTTGGAGAACGGAAAAGACCCGCTGAATGAACGACAGAGGTGTCTGGAAAACGAGCAGCACAAAATGTCACTGCCGACCTTTGCCGAGGCTGCGCGCAAGGTTCACGAGGACCTGAAGGCGGGATTTCGAAATGAAAAACACTCCAACCAGTGGATCAACACACTGGAGCAATACGTGTTTCCGTCGATCGGCAGCATCCAGGTATCCAACCTGTCCCCCGCGGATTTCGCAGGTGCATTGAAACCGATCTGGCTGGAAAAGCCGGAAACAGCTTCACGTGTCAAACAGCGTTGCGATGCCGTGATGAACTGGTGTGCTGCGCATGGTTACATCATGGCAAGCCCCGTTGGTGTCGTCAGCCAGTTGCTGCCCAAGCAGCCCGGCAAGCGCGAGCGGGTTGCCAACCAGCCCGCTGTCCCTTGGCGCGATGTGCCGGCTTTTGTGCAGCGCGTCTTGCGCTCTGGCCACCAGACACGCTCCAAGCTCATGCTGGAAATTCTTATTCTAACGGCCGCCCGTTCCGGTGAAGTCAGGCTGATGGAATGGCCGGAGTTGGATTTGGAAAAAGGTATCTGGACCCTGCCCGCCCAGCGCATGAAGGCAAATGTCGCGCATCGTGTGCCGTTGTCACCCTACTTGATCGAGCTCTTCGAGAACCTGCAGGAGGAAGCCGACCTGGATGTGACGGAGCTGGTTTTTCCCTCGCGCAACAACACCCCGGTCAGCGACATGACGCTGACCAAGTGTCTGCGCGATCACAAGGTTGCCAGCGACACGCCAGGGCGCGTTGCTACGGCGCACGGGTTTCGCTCAAGCTTTCGGGACTGGGCATCTGAAAGCGGCTACCCGCGGGATATGGCGGAAAGAGCCCTTGCACACACGATCAGGAATGCGACCGAGGCCGCCTATCACCGGACTGACTTATTGGAACAACGACGGGACATGATGCTGGCTTGGGGAAAATGGGTTCACAAGTCGAGCGAAGACTTCGAGTGAGGGGACGCTGGCTGTCGCAGCTTCAATCCTACATTCGACCGCACGGCTCGAGCATCTTTCCAAAGTATCAATCGTAACGAACCCGTACTCGTAGATTGCTCGTAGTGCGGCAGGGGGGCCATGCATGATCGCCGTCAAAAAAATTGTGCCGTGGCCCGGCAGGTGTTCAAGCGCCCGCATCATGGCCGCCCCACAGGCACAGATCCCTTACCTGACCGGTCGCACCCGGCCGACATGGCGGCAGTCGTCTTGCTGCGGCGGGAGTGGAAGACGGAAGACCAAACAAGGGGGCGCAACACCGACGACGTTGGCCTCGCGTGCCAAGGCGCTGTCGCATGCGCTGCGCGAGATCCCAAAATTCAATGCTTCGCTAAGCAGCGACGGCAAGACGCTGTTTCCGAAAGATTATGTGCATATCGGGATTGCCTTTGACACGGCGCACGGCCTGATGGTGCCCGTGATCCGGGATGTCGACAGGAAAGGCCTCTGGCAGATTGCGGCCGAAATCGCGGATCTCGCTACCAGGGCCCAGAACCGCAAGATCCGCCCGGACGAGATGGGCGGCGCTTCCATGACCATCTCCAGCCTGGGTGGCATCGGCGGCACGGCCTTCACGCCGATCGTCAATCCGCCGGAAGTCGCCATTCTCGGCATCACGCGTTCGGAAATGGTGCCGGTCTGGGGCGGCGAGGCGTTTCAGCCTGTACAGATGGTGCCGCTGGATCTCAGCTACGACCATCGTGTGATCAACGGCGCTGATGCGGCACGGTTCTTGAGGTGCTTTGCCGATCTTCTGGCAGATCCTTGGCGGATGCTGATTTGAAGTGGCAAGCTTGCAAGCATTGACGTGCGTCTGACCCTGTTCCCGACAGACGGTTTAGGCCTGTCGGGTCGGTCGCGTTCATGTGCATACACCAATGGGGAAACTCAACGACTTCTATGAGTTGGTTGCCGCGACCACGATGATCTCGACAGTGTAATCCAGAGTGGCGAGTTTGGATTCGCCACAGGCGCGCGCCGGAGGATTGGCAGGATCAACCCAGGCATCCCACACCTCGTTCATTGCTGCAAAATCATCCATACTGGCCAGCCAGATGGTCGCCTGCAAAATGCGCGACGTGTCGCTCCCGGCTTCGCTCAGCAGCTTTTCAATCTTCTGCAAGATTACCTTCGTCTGATCGGCGGCGCTGTCTCCCGGATTGCCGACCTGGCCGGCAAGATAGACGACGCCGTTGTGAATGACGGCCTGGCTCATACGCGGGCCGCTGTCGAGCCGTTTGATATCGGACATGATTTTTTCCTTGTGCTGGATAGGACTGCGGCTCAGGCGAGACGCGCCGGGTTGAGTGCCGTAACGACTTCGGCGGAGAGTTCAGACGGCAGGTTCAGGCAGAGATCTGCCGTGAGCCTTGACAGGGCCGGAGCCGTTTGCACGCCGTATCCGCCCTGACCGGCAAGCCAGAAAAAGCCTTCCGCATCAGAGGCAAAACCGACAACGGGTGTCCGGTCGGAAACAAAGCTTCGAAGGCCCGCCCAGTTACGCTCCACGCGCGTGACCGGCATGGTGACGGCTTGTTCGAAACGGTAAAGCCCTTCGGCGAGCACCATGTCGTCGGCCCAGGCATCATGCGGGTCGACGGGATCTTCATCGGCGGGCGAAACCATGAATTTGCCAGCGTCTGGCTTGGCGTACCAGCTTTCAGATGCGCTGGCGACCAGCGGCCAGCCGGTGATGTCCACGTCCTCGGGGGCGGTACAATGGCGGCCGAACGCCGCATCGGCACAAGACCAACTTTCCTGACCTGTGCAAGGGCGGCAATTTCGTCGGCCCAGGCGCCAGCCGCGTTGATCAGGACCGGTGCTTCAAAGGCACCTTTGGGTGTTTCCACACGCCAAGTGCCGGCATATCGGGTGATGCGCTGCGCTGGCGCGTCCAGAACGAATTGCGCTCCGTGTCGGCGGGCCAGCCGGGCAAATCCCTGCAGCAACCGGTCTACGTCAATGTCCCGGGCATCCCGCTCGATTGCAGCGGCGGCGATGCTGTCCTTGCGCAAAAGCGGAAACAGCTCGACCGCCTCATCGGCGGTCAATGTCTCCATGCCTTCGGCGCCGTCGAGATAGATCCTGAAGGCGTCCAGTTCGTCCTCGGTCGCGATCAGCATCTCACCTCGCGGCGACAGCAGGCTGTCATCGGAAATGCCTTCGGGACTGGCCAGGACCGGCTCGGACGCCGCGTTCAGGGCCCTCAGCGTCCGGTTGCCGTAGTTGCGTATAAAGATCGCTGCAGACCGGCCGGTGGCGTGGCGGCCGAGCGTATCTTCCATTTCCAGAACGGTGACGCTTGCCTCGGGCGCCAGACGCGCTGCCGCGCCGGCTCCGGCCATGCCGCCGCCGATGATCAGGAAATCCGATGTTTCGATCATGCGTCCTGGAATCCTTTCAGGAAGCTGGTGAGGTTCTGGCCAAGCTCCTCGGACAGGTAGCCGCCTTCCTGGACCAGCAAGGTCGGCAGGCCGAGGCGTGCGATCGCTGTTCCGATGCGACTGAAACCCGGCGTGGTAATCGCAAGGCCTTTGAGCGGATCCTTTTCATAGGCGTCCAGGCCGAGCGCCACAATCAGAACATCCGCGCCGAAAGCGCGAATGTGGTCAAAGGCGGTCTCAAGGGTTTTCAGGTAGTCGTCATCTCCGGTGCCACGGGCCAGCGGAAGATTGAGATTGCAGCCCCTGCCCTGCCCTTCGCCGCGCTCGTGGCCATGCCCCCAGAAGAACGGATAAAAGCGCACCGGGTCGGCATGGATCGACAGGGTCAGAACGTCCCCCCGCTCGTAGAAGATGCCCTGTGTGCCGTTGCCGTGATGGACATCCACGTCCAGGATCGCCGGCCGTTTGCCGGCCTTGAGCAGTCGCTCCGCCGCTATGCCGGAGTTGTTCAGGAAACAGAAGCCGCCGGCGAGATCTCCGAAAGCGTGATGCCCGGGCGGGCGCGACAGCACGTAAGCGGCCTGCGTCCCGCCCGCCAGAAGATCGGCCCCGTGCACCGCACTTTGTGCCGACCAGTACGCGGCTTCCCAGGTGCCTGCGGCAATCGGGCAGCTGGTGTCGGCCTGATGAAAGCCGGCCTGCCCCACCGCCGAACGCGGATAGCTGGCCGTGCGCCGGTCCGGGTGAATGTTCGGGATGACCTCGTCCGAGGCGCCCTCGATGCGCGACCAGCGCTGGTGGATGGTCTGCAGAAACACCAGATATTCCGCCGAATGCAGCGCCGCGATCGGCCCAAGGCCCGCATCTTCGGGCGCTTCAAAGCTGCAGCCAGCGGCCTCGGCCCCGGATTTCAGCACCTCGATGCGCCGGGGCTGTTCCGGGTTGGCAAGGCGCGTGCCGTTGGCCATGAAGTGTTTTGGATCATGCGTCCACTGGCGCTCGTCGAATACCGCTTTCATGGGCGTTTCCTCAAGTTGTCGAGCGGTTCCCCCTTCAGGTCGAGTACGGTCTCTTCCTGCCGGGCCTCAAAGCCGAGGCGCTCATAGAACCGGCGCGCGTCCGGATTGTCGTGGTAGACGGCAAGTCTCAGGAAGGTGACCGTCCAATCCTCTGGTGCGAGGTCAGGGGCCGCCGCCAGAAGCCGCGGACCCAGCCCGGCGCCTCGTGCCTGTTCGGCCACCCAGAGATCGGAGACGTAGAGCCCCGCCCCGCCGCGCGTCGTCGAGAAAATCGGCGAGGCCAGCAGAGCACCGACGGTGATTTCCTGCCGTGTGGCCAGCAGGGCGAAGAAGGTAGGAGCAGCGCCAAAGCCGTGCTGCTTCAGCATGTCCAGGCTGGTCGCATGGACGTCGCCCATGTCCCGTGACAACTGACTGAGGGCAAAATGCAGACGATCCGCGTCGCCGCGTTCCGCCCGCCTGATCCGGATGTCGCTCATGATCAGAATGCCGTCCCGTCGGCGCCCTTGAGACCGAGCATCGCCCTCGCCTCGTCCGGTGTCGCGACCGTGCGGCCGAGTTCCTCGACAATCCGCCGGATCTTGGCAACCTGTTCGGCATTCGAGCGGGCCAGCGCGCCCCGGCCGATAAACAGATTGTCCTCAAGCCCGACCCGCACATGTCCTCCCATCCCCGCTGCCATTGTGGCGAACGGGATCTGCTGACGTCCGGCCGCGAGCACCGAGAACAGATAGTCTTCCCCGAAAAGCTTGTCAGCCATGCGTTTCATATGCTGGAGGTTTTCCGGATCGGCGCCGATACCGCCCAGCACGCCGAAAACGAACTGGATGAAGTAGGGCGCCTTGACGAGACCGCGGTCTGCAAAATGGCGCAGCATGTAGAGATGGCTGACGTCATAGCACTCAAACTCGAACCGCGCACCGCGTTCCTGGCCCATGCTGACCAGCACCTGCGCGATGTCGCGAGGCGTGTTCTTGAAGACGAGATCGTCGGAATTTTCCAGGAACGGTTTTTCCCATTCGTGCTGCCAGCTGTCATAGCGGCTTGCGAGCGGATAGAGCGCGAAGTTCATCGTACCCATGTTGAGCGAGCACATTTCCGGTTCGGCGGCGAGCGGGCCTTCCAGGCGTTGGTCCAGCGTCATCACCGCACTGCCGCCCGTCGTGAGGTTCAGCACCGCGTCGCAGCCAGCCTTGATCTCCGGCAGGAAGGCCATGAAATCCTTTGCACTCGCCGACGGCTGGCCGGTCTCCGGGTTGCGGGCATGCAGATGCAGGATGGCAGCGCCTGCCTCGGCCGCGCCGACGGACTGGCCGGTGATTTCCGCAGCTGTAACCGGCAGGTGCGGCGACATGGTGGGTGTGTGAATCGACCCTGTGATCGCACAGGTGATGATGATCTTGTCTGTCATGTTGGTCTAACCGGCTTGGGCACGCTGCCCGGAAATCCTGTCGAGAAGCTGGCGCAGGGACCTGTCGAGCCCCTCGATGATCTCGGACACATGGTCGGCATTGGAAATCATTGGCGGAGCGATCAGGAAATGATCGCCGCTGTAACCACCCCGTGTCCGCCTGGAATAGATGATCAGGCCGTTGTCATAGGCCATGTCGACCAGCAGGTTGAAGGCATTCAGTTCCTTGGGGAGCGGCCGCATGGACACCCGGTCGTCGACCAGCTCGAACGCGAGAAGAAGGCCTTCGCCGCGAACGTCGCCAATGATGGAAAATCGCTCCATCAGCTCTTCCAGCCCGGTCTTGAGCAGAGCCCCCGTCGCAGCCGCATTGGCACACAGGTTTTCGCGCTCGATCTCCTCCAGAACCGCAAGTCCGGCCGCACAGGCCAGCGGATTGCCGGCATAGGTGAACCCGTGCAGGAAACCGCCCGCATCCAGCACATTGGAAACGACATCCTTATGCGCCACCATGGCACCAAGCGGGGCATAGCCGGCGGCAAACCCCTTTGAAATCACCAGAATATCCGGCTCGACATCCCAGTGCTCGGCGGCAAAGAACTTGCCGGTGCGCCCGCCACCGGACATGACCTCGTCATGGATCAGGAGCACGCCATAGCGGCTGCAAATCTCACGGATCCGCTTCATGTAGCCCTTCGGCGGCACCAGGGCGCCGGTAGAAGCACCACCGACCGGTTCGACAATGAAGGCGAGGATTGTTTCCGGGCCTTCAGCGAGGATCTTCTCCTCCAGCATGTCGGCATAATGATGCCCGGTTGCCACGTCCTGCGGGTCGAGCCCGTCGAGATAGGCGCGCGGTGCCGGGATCTTCGGCATCGGCCGCATCATCGGTTCGAACGGAGCTGTCAGCGGCGCGTATCCGGTCAGCGCCAGGGCGCCGAGGGTACAACCGTGATAGGAGGGCTCGCGGGAAATGACTTTGGTGCGTTGCGCCTCACCGGTTGCGACCGCGTTCTGGCGCGCCAGCTTGATGGCGCTTTCCACTGCCTCCGACCCGCCGGACACAAAGAACACCTTGTCGAGGCCTGCCGGTGCGAGGCTTGCGGTTTTGGCTGCAAGCCGTTCAGCCGGTTCGGTCTCGAAATGCAGCCGGTAGCCGAAGGTCGACTTGTCCATCTGCTTGCGCATGGCGTCCAGAACACGTGCATTGGAATGGCCGATGTTGCAGACCATTGCACCGGAAGAGCCGTCCAGATAGCGCTTGCCGTCGACGTCCCACATGTAGACGCCGCGGGCCTGGTCGAGCACCGGCCGCCGTTGCCGGGTCTGGTAGAAGAGATGCGAGGATTCCGACCGGTTCATGCTGCAGCTCCCGGAAGCGCGGCGCAGTCACGCGGGCGGAAGCGCACGGAAACCGGGGCACCTTCCTGAAAGGGGTGATCGTCGATCATGTTGATGGCCTGAAGTTGATGGCCACCGACGCGCACGAAATAGCGCGCCGCCTGGCCCTGATAGTCCACCGCCTCAACGACGCCATCGAGCGCAATGCGATCATCCGGCGGCGTGGCCTTGTCAGTCAGGAACAGTTTTTCAGCGCGGATGACCAGCTGAGCCGGGCCGGCTTCACCCACATTCGGCGCCCTGTTCTTCGGCACATTGATCTGGCCGAAATCAGCCAGTTCCAGGTCCAGTCCATTGCCATTCACGGTTCTGCAGGTCGCCGGTAGAATATTGGAAATGCCGAGAAACCGTGAAACGAATTCGCTGGCGGGCGTGTTGTAGACCTCTTCCGGAGAGCCGATCTGCTCTACCCGCCCGTTGGACATGACAACGATCCGGTCGGACATGGCAAGCGCCTCGGACTGGTCGTGGGTGACGAACACAGTAGTAATGCCGATCTGGTGCTGGATGCGTTTCAGCTCCACGCGCATATCCTCGCGCAGATTGGCGTCCAGCGCCGACAGCGGTTCGTCGAGCAGGAGCACGTCCGGTTCGATCACGATCGCGCGGGCCAGCGCAATGCGCTGCTGCTGCCCGCCGGAGAGCTGTTTGGGGTAGCGGTCACTAACATGGGGGAGCTGCACCAGCTCCAGGGCGTCCTTCACCTTCTTCTCCGCATCCGCCTTCGAGATGTCCCGGTATTTGAGCCCGAAAGCGACATTCTCGGCAATCGTCTTATGCGGGAAGAGCGCATAGTTCTGGAACACCAGACCGAGATTGCGCTTGTGGATCGGCACGTCGTTGATGCGCTGCCCCTTGATCGCGATGTCGCCTTCGGAGGGGTCGATGAGGCCGGCGATCATCCTGAGGGTTGTTGTCTTGCCGCATCCTGAGGGGCCGAGCAGCGTGACAAAGCTGCCGTCGGGGATGTCCATGCTCATCCGGTGAACGGCGGTGAAGCCGCCGAACTTCTTGACGATGTTGGTGAGGGTGACTGCGCTCACGCCAATTCTCCGACTGTCGGAATGCGGGGAGGCCTGCCGCCGCGATAGCGGCAGGCTGTTCTTGTGCGTCGGGTTCAATAACCCTTCTGGATCCGGCCGAATGTCTTGGACCAGTCCGCTTCGTGGCCGTTCCAGTAGTCCGGGTTGGCGAAGGTCAGGCCGGAAAGGGTGCCGGTCGGATCGAAGGCCGGCAAGGTCGGGATCTTGTCGCCCAGATCCACCTTGTTCGGATCAAGCGCCGGCGGGTAGTTCTGGCCCTCGGCAACGGCGATGGAGGTTTCCGGCGCCAGCATGAAGTTGAGCAATTCCTCGACCTCGGCCATTGGCGAGCCCTTGATGACAAACAGGCATTCCTGCCAGCCGAAACCGTTGGGCGGGTCAATGTAACCGATGTCATGGCCCTGTTCCTGCAGCGCATAGATACGGCCGGACCAACCCTCGGTGACATAGATCTCTTCTTCGGCGAGCAGGCTCATCAGCTCGGCACCGGACTGCCAGTATTTCAGCAGAAGATCGCGATTGGTGCGTACGGCGTCCCAGACCGCGTCCATGTCCGTGGCGTTGTTCGGATCCTGACCGGTCTGGAGCGAGGCGTACCAGACACGGGTGCGCCAGTCGGACCAGCCGCCGATCTTGCCCTTGTAAGCTGCGTCGATCAGGAGCTTCGCACCCTTCTCCTTGGCTTCCTCATCGGAGATGTATTTCCGGTTATAGGCAATGCCCGTGGTGCCGTAGTCATAGGGCACGCAGGAGAGCTTGCCGTCGGTGACACCCCGGAACACGTCGGTCAGCTTCGGAATGACGTATTCAAGGTTCGGGATATTGGCCTCGTTGAGTGTCGAGTTCAGCCCGAGATTGACATAGCGTGCGTAGTCGAAGACGCCGGAAAGGTGGGCGATGTTGTATTCGCCTTCCTGGCTGGCCTTGACGCGGGAGAGGTATTCGTCACCGCCGCCGAAAGTGCCGTCGACCACCTTGACGCCGGTCTTTTCGGTGTAGGGGTCAAAGGCATATTTGCGGAAGGCTTCGGAGACGACACCGCCCCAGCCATCGAAACGGACCTCTTCGGCCGCCGCAAGAGCCTGGCGCGAAAACGGCGTCTGCACGCCATAGGCAAGACCAGCGGCGCCGATCAGCCCGAGGAATTTGCGGCGGTCGAGGTCGCCGTTGAGATAGCGTTCACGCAAGCGTTCGTAACGTTTTGTGCTGTCCATCTTTCTGTCCACTCTGGTTTGTTCGTTCAGGTTTTTCGTTTCGTCGCGCGGTTCTAACCGCCGCGCTGCATGGCCATCCGCCGGGCGATTGCCAGCCCCAGGAGCGGCAATCCGACGGTGAGGAAAATCATCACGGTGCCAAGCGCATTGATCTCCGGAGAGATGGAATTGCGCAGCATGGCGAAGATCTGGGTCGGTACGGTTTCCACACCGCCCGGTTTCCAGAACAGGGTTCCGGTGATGTCGTCGAAGCTGATGGTGAAGGCGAACAGCATGCCGGCGAAAACCGCAGGTGCCAGCAGCGGCAGCGTGATCTGGAAGAAGGTCTGCACCGGGCTGGCGCCGAGGCTGAGCGCGGCTTCCTCGTAGTCCTTGCGAATGCCGACGAGCCGTGCCTGGACCACCAGAATGACAAAGGGCAGCGTGAAGATGACATGGCCCATCAGGAGCAGGAAGAAGCTCTTGTTGATGGACAGGAAATTGAGGAACAGCAGCAGCGCGACCGCCAGCACCACTTCCGGCACCAGGATCGGCGCGATCAGAAGTGTGGAGATCAGGTTGCGGCCGGGCACGTTGTAGCGCACCAGCGCCAGGCTGGCGAGAACGCCGAGCGTCGTTGAAATCACCGCGGTCAGCGCACCGAGCACGATCGAAGTCCGGAAGGCCCTGAGGATCGCCTCGTTCTGGGCGAGTTCCACAAACCAGCGGAAGGAAAAACCGGTCATCGGGAAGCTGCCGAACTGGCTGGCGTTGAAGCTTAACAGCACGACCACGGCCACCGGCAGGAACATGAACAGGTAGACGAGCAGCGTGTAGATGCGGATCAGGTTCCAGCCCATCAGCCAAGCCCCTTCATCAGCTGCGCCATGCCGAGATAGTGGTTGTAGATCAGCACCAAAGCGCCAAGCACGGCGAGCAACATCAGCGACAGGGCGGAACCGAGCGGCCAGTTGAGCTGGGTGATGATCGCCTCAAATACGAGATTGGCGAACATGGCGTCCGTCGGACCACCAAGGACCAGCGGGGTGATATAGGTGCCCGCGCTCAAGACGAAGCAGAGAAGACCGCCGGCGGCAAGCCCCGGCAGGGACAGCGGCAGCGTGACTTCCCGAAACGCCTGCCAACGGGTGGATCCAAGGGAACAGGCGGCGTCCTCGAGAGAGACGTCGATGCCTTCGAGCGCGACATAGACATTCAGCACCATGAACGGCAGCAGAAAATGGACCAGGCCGAGGATCACGGTCGGCTCGTTGTAGAGCATCTGAACGGGCTCATCGACGATGCCGAGGTTCAGAAGAAGCCAGTTGACCGCCCCGGAAACACCCAGAATGTTGATCCAGGACATGGTGCGAATGATGTAACTGATCCAGAAGGGCAGCATCAAAAGCAGGAGCAAGAGCGCCTTGTTGCTGCGTGCCCGTGCGATGAAATAGGCCGCCGGATAGCCCATGACCGCACAGGCGATCGTGGTGAT